>SFHU01000012.1 GCA_004555535.1 Clostridiales bacterium | reverse complement strand
CCAGCAGCCGTTTTATCATGCACCCAACCTGAACTGCTGAATAGGGGGAAACCAACATAAGACGCCTTTTGCACCCAAAGAATAGGGGGAAAGCTCGTTCCATGCACCCAGCCAAATAGAAAAAGCCCTGCGGTTCAAGGTTTTTCGGGCAAAGAAAAAACGCCAACCTTTGTATCAAGATTAGCGTTCTTTTATGGCGGAGTGGGTGGGATTCGAACCCACGGACCCGGAAGGGTCAACAGATTTCGAGTCTGCCCCGTTATGACCGCTTCGATACCACTCCGTATATATCCTCTGCCGCACTCCCCGGGAAATCGGAGAGAACAACAGGAGAGAACAGATTATTCAATTCGAGCCTTTGCTGCCCGCAAAGCCTTGCGGCGTCAGGATTTTCCCGCAGCCGTGTTCCGCGAAGGATTCACGATTTCGAGTGCTGCACCTTCGACCTCTCGGACAACTCTCCAAAACGGGTCTTCCGCTGGAAGACCCATCTATTATAAGGCATACCGGACGCGCCTGTCAAGCAGAAATCGCATCTGCGCGGGAAGACGGCGCTCCTCCCGCGCCCGTCCCGAAGGGGCACGCAATTCCTGTGCACATTCAAGAGGATTTGACGCGGAAAGGCCGAATCCATAAGGAGAAAATCCGGCGGGCCGCAGGCCCGGCCGAAGCGAAGGAGAGAAGAGCATGTCGTCAAGGGTGGAAGCGCTGCTGGCGCAGATGACGCTGGAGGAAAAGGTCGCCCAGATGGTTCAGATTCCCTATGCCCAGATGGGCCGCAAGGAGGCGCTCGCCTGGGCCAGGCGGGGCGCGGGCTCGTTTCTGCATGTGCTGGGCGACGACGCGCGCGAGGTGCAGCAGGCCGCGCTGCACACACGCCTGGGCATCCCGGTGCTGTTCGGCATCGACGCGGTGCGCGGCCACGCGCTCAACGACCATGCGACCATCTTCCCTTCGCCGCTGGCCTGCGCCTGCGGCTGGGATCCGGCGCTCACCCGGGAGATGGGCCGCGTCACCGCGCGGGAGGTCTCCGCGGATGGCCTGCACTGGACGTTCGCGCCGCTGCTGTGCCTGAGCCGGGACACGCGCTGGGGCCGTGTGGATGAGACGTTCGGCGAGGATCCGTTCCTGACGGGCGAGCTCGCCGCCGCGATGATCGAGGGCCTGCAGGGGGATGACCTCGCTGCGCCGGAGAGCATCGCCGCCTGCGCCAAGCACTATCTCGCCTACGGCGAGGCCACCGGCGCGCGGGACGCCTATGATTCCTCCGTCACCTGCCGCAAGGTGCGCGAGGTGTTCCTCCCGCCGTTCAAGCGGGCGGTCGAAGCGGGCTGCGCCACGTTCATGACGGCCTACGGCGCCGTGGACGGCACGCCGCTGACGGCGGACGGGCACATGCTCCGCGACATCCTGCGCGATGAGCTGGGCTTTGACGGCTTCGTCGTCACCGACTGGGCCAACGTGACCAGCCTCGTGACGCGCCAGCACGTCGCCGCGGACGCGGAGGAGGCGTCGCTGCTGGCCGCACAGGCGGGCAACGACATGATGATGAACAGCCCGGAGTTCTACGAGTGCGCCCTGCGCCTGGTGCGCGAGGGACGGCTGAGCGAGGCCGTCATCGACGGGGCCGTGCGCCACATTCTGGGCGTCAAGGAGCGGATGGGGCTGTTTGAGCGTCCGGAGAAGCCTGAAAACCCGGGCTGCATCGGCTGTGAGGCGCATCAGCAGGCGGCGCTCGACGCCGCGCGCCGCAGCGTCACGCTGCTCAAAAACGACGGTGTGCTGCCGCTTTCGGGCGTCAGGAGGCTCGCCGTTATCGGCGGCAACGCGGACGACATCCGCGCGCAGTACGGCGACTGGACATACTTCACCCATCCCACGCCCTCGGCAAAGCATCCGCCCGTGCGCCCCTATACGACCATCCGGGAGGGGCTCGAGGCCCTCGCGCGGGAGAGGAGCGTCGCCTGCAACTATGCCTATGGCTGCGGGCCGCTTCCCTCCGAGCGGGACGATCTGGACGCCGCCGTGTCCCTCGCCCGGGAGGCGGACGCCATCGTGCTGGTGGTGGGCGACGAGATCCGCCAGTTTGGCGAGGGGAAGGACCGCGCCGACCTGGCGCTCTCCGGCAGGCAGGCAGCGCTGTTTGACCGGCTGCGCGCGCTGGGCATCCCGCTCGTCACGGTGCTGCTCGCCTCCAAGCCGCTGGCGCTGGAGCGCGTCGCGGAGGCATCCGACGCGCTGCTGGCCGCCTTCAATGGCGGCGCGCACGGCGGACAGGCCGTCGCCGAGGTGCTCTTCGGCGAGGTGAACCCCTCCGGGCGGCTGCCCATCTCCTTCCCGCGCCATTCCGGGCAGGTGCCGGTCTATTACAACCAGCTGCCCGGCTGGCACGACGGCCAATACTGCGATCTGCCGGCTACGCCGCTCTTCGCCTTCGGCGAGGGCCTGTCCTACACGGCGTTTGCCTATGACAGCCTGACGTTTGATGCGCGGACGCTGACCGCCTCCGTGCGCGTCGCAAACACGGGCAGCCGCGCCGGGCGCGAGACCGTGCAGGTCTATTTCCGCGACGAGGTCTCCTCCGTGCTCACGCCGGTGAAGACACTCATCGCCTTTGCGCAGGTCGAGCTGGCGCCGGGCGAGGCGCGCGAGGTGGTCTTCCACCTGCGGCGCGAGGCCTTCTCGCTGGTCAACCGCGAGGAGCGGCGCGTCGTCGAGCCGGGCAGCTTCGTCCTCATGGCGGGACACAGCTCGCGGGATGAGGATCTGCTGAGCGTCCGCTTCACGCTGGAAGGATGAGATACACCCGTCCAGAACCTGAAGACGTGCTTTTCAACATCAAACCCGTCCCCGCCGCAGGCCGTTTTGCGCTCTGCGATGGAGACGGGTTTTCCCTTGAATGGATGGGATACGGCAGGGCGTCTGCAGACCATATCCGGCAAAGCCCGGATTCCTTCCGGAATGTGAAGCTCCCAAACGGTATTCCCAAACACATGCCGGGCCGGACTTCTTTTGTCCCTTCCTCCATTTGGGGTCTTCACAAAAACGGTCAACGGCCTATAATGGGAATTGACCGGAGCGGTTGACGGGAGGGGGAATGGGATGAACGAAAAGTTCTTCTCGCTGCCCGAGGAGCGGCAGCGCGCGATGCTCAACGCGGGCTACCGCGTCTTCGCGCACAACAGCTACAAGAAGAGCCCGATGAGCGAGATCGCGGACGCCGCCGGCATCAGCAAGGCGCTGCTGTTTCACTATTTCGGCAACAAGAAGGGTCTGTATCTGTTTCTGTGGGAGCACTGCGCGCAGGTGACGCTGCAAAAGATCGAGGAAAGCGGCTGCTATGACGGCGGGGACGTCTTTGAGATCATGCGCCTGGCCCTGCGAGCGAAGATGGAGATCATGCGCAGCTACCCGGATATAGGCCTGTTCGCCATCAAGGCCTACTACGAGAAGGACCCGGCAGTCGTGCATGAGATTCAGGCGAGCATCGTCAAGTACGGCTCGTTTGGCGCCCATGCGCCGCGGCTGCGGCTGGATCCGGAGCAGTTCGTGCCGGGGCTCGACCTTCAGCTGATGTATCAGGACATGTACTGGGCCTCGGAGGGCTTCATCTGGGAGCTGTCGCAGGCCGGCGACGTCGACATCGACCGCTTCGAGCGCGAATATGACGCCATGATCGACTTCTGGCGGTCGGTCTACATGAGAAAAGAGGGATGATATGCAGGCCATTCAAACGGAAAACCTGACCAAGCGCTATGGGAAGGCGCGCGGCATCGAGGCGCTGACGCTCAGCGTCGCGCAGGGCGAGTTCTTCGGCTTCATCGGGCCCAACGGCGCGGGCAAGTCGACGACCATCCGCACGCTGCTCGGGCTGATCCGCCCGACCTCCGGCAGCGCGCAGGTGCTCGGGCGCAGCGTGACCGGGGACAGGCGCGCGCTGCTTGACGAGGTGGGCTACCTGCCCTCGGAGACGGCCTATGACGCGGGCATGCGCGTGCGCGACGTGCTGCGCTATTCGGCGTCGCTGCGGCGCAGGGACTGCCGCACGCAGGCCTCGCGCCTGTGCGAGCGGCTGGAGCTCGACCCCGCGCGGCGGGTGGACGAGCTCTCGCTGGGCAACCGCAAGAAGGTGGGCATCGTCTGCGCGCTGCAGCACGACCCCCGCCTGCTGATCCTCGACGAGCCGACCAGCGGCCTCGATCCGCTGATGCAGCGGGAATTCTTTGCGCTGCTTGAGGAGCGCAACGCGCAGGGCACGACGGTATTCCTCTCCTCGCATGTGCTTTCGGAGATCCAGCGCCACTGCACCCGCGCGGCGATGATCCGCGAGGGGCGGCTGCTCGCCTGCGACCGCGTCGAGACGCTGCTGGGCGCCAATGCCCGCCGTGTGACGCTGCGCGGGGCGGCAGATCCCGGCGCGCTGCCGGGCGTGCGCGGCCTGCGGCGGACGGACGAGGGCATGAGCTTCCTGTACAGCGGAGAGATGCGCGCGCTGATCGACGCGCTTTCCGGCCAGCCGGTCGACGATCTGACCATCGCCGAGCCGGATCTGGAGGAGGTCTTCCTGCACGACTATGCGAAAGGGGGCGACGCGCATGACGGTCACGAAGCATGAGCTGCGGCAGGGAAGGGCGCCATTTGCGATCTGGACGGCGAGCATCGGTGCGCTGATGGCGGTGTGCATCCTGCTCTATCCCGAGATGGAGGCGGACATGCAGGGCGTCAGCGACCTGTTCGCGTCGATGGGCGCGTTCACGCAGGCGTTCGGCATGGACAGGCTGGCGCTGGGCACGCTGCTGGGCTTTTACGCGGTGGAATGCGGCAACGTTCTGGGGCTGGGCGGCGCGATGTTCGCCGCGATGACAGGCGCCTGCGCGCTCTCGCGCGAGGAGCGGGAGCGGACGGCGGATTTCCTGCTCTCCCATCCGGTCTCCCGCGTGCAGGTGGCGGTGGAGAAGCTCATCGCCGTGCTCCTCCAGGTGCTAGCCATGAACGCCGTGCTGCTGGCGGTGTCCCTTGTCTGCATCGCGGGCATCGGCGAGGAGATCCCCTTTGAGGAGCTGCTGCGGCTGCACACGGCCTATCTGCTGATGCAGGCAGAGCTGGCGTGCCTGTGCTTCGGCCTCTCGGCGGTGGTCATCCGGGGCAGCGCCGGCGCGGGCCTGGGCATCGCGCTGATGGCCTATTTCCTCAACCTCACCGCGAACATTGCGGATTCCGCGCACGCGCTGCGCTATGTGACGCCCTTTGCCTATGCGGAGGGCGCGGAGATTCTGGAGAGCGGCCATCTCGACGGCACGCTGATCCTGCTGGGGGCCGTGTATGCGGCGGCCGCTGTCGCCGCCGGCGTGCGGCACTACGCGCGTAAGGATATCCGGTAAAGCCTCCAAATCGCTTTCTTCCGCGCGAAGCAAAGAAGGGAGTCTGAGGGATTCATCCCTCAGGCGGGTCTGGGCGGCAGCCCAACGTAACCATAAGCATTCCGAAAATGCAATTCCAGAGCAGGCCGCAAGGCGGCCTGCGATTGAAACGGGTTTACTCTGCATAGCGCCATTATTCTGTTCAAAAAAACGCCCGTCAGGCCGTCCTCCGGAAAGGAAAGCAGCCTGACGGGCGCCTTGTATTTTTCGTTTGTCACTCAATGGGCAGACCATCGGGGGTCTTTCTCGGCTTGGTGAAGCGCGAGACCTGCACGCCGACCTCAAAGAGCAGGTACATCGGCACGCCGAGCATGACCTGGGAGATGATGTCCGGCGGGGTCAGCACCGCGGCGAGCACGAAGATGCCGAAGAAGACGAACTTGCGCCAGCTCCTCAGCTTCTCGTAGGTGACCCAGCCCACGCGCGTGGCCATGTAGACGCCGATGGGCAGCTCGAAGACCACGCCGAAGGGCAGGATGAAGGAGAAGAGGAAGCCGACGTATTTGTCCAGGGACAGCATCGGCGTCGCCAGATCCTCGCCCGAGATGAGGAAGAAGTTGATCGCCAGCCCGTAGACGTAGCGGTAGCAAAAGACGATGCCCAGCAGGAACAGCCCCAGCGCGAGGAAGAACAGCGCCCGGAACAGGCGGATCTCGTTGTCATAGAGCGCGGGCTTGACGAACGCCCAGATCTGGTAGAACACGAACGGGCTGACCAGGATCACGCCCACGACCAGGGAAACCTTGAGCTGCGTGGTGAAGGCCTCGCTCACCGCGGTGTAAATGATCTGGACGCCGCGCGCCTCGATGGGCCTCGTGATGAACGCCATCACATGGGCGCGCAGGAAGTAAAACGCGATGACAAAGCCCACGGCAATCGCGCCGAAGCACGCGATGAGCAGCTTGCGCATCGCCAGCAGATGCTCCAGCAGCGGCTGCGCGTTCTCATTGACGTTCTGGTCGTGCTCCGTGGCGGCAGAGGGGTCTTTTTTCTTGAACATGCGGGGACCTCCGGGTCGGATGTCCGCCTCCGGACGGGCCTTGCAGCCCCGGAAACGGACTCAAAAAAAGCGGGCGCCCGAGGGCGTCCGCCCAAAGTGACGGCAAAGGGGAATCGTTGAATCGGAAGCGGCTGTCTGCGCCGGCAATCCGGGCTTACTCAGCCTTCTTCTCGCCCTCGGCTTCCTTCTTCTCGGCCTTCTCCTCGGGCTTGTCGTCGGATTTGACCTCGTTTTTGAACTCGCGGATGCTCTGGCCCAGCGCCTTGCCCACGCCGGCAATCTTGCCGCCGCCGAAGATCACCAGCGCCAGCACGAGAATCAGCAGAATCTCCATCGTTCCAAGTCTCATAGGTTACTTTCCTCCCGTTTTGTTGTTTTCTTTAAATTCCTTGAAGCTGACGTCCTTTTCGATGTCCCTGAATTCCTTGTTGAGCTCCCGTTCCGTCTTTTGCAGATCGGGGCGGACGTCTGCCTCCTTGATCGTCTGCTTGACGTCCCGCTCCACGCCTCTGAGCTCCTCGGCGACCTCGTCAAAGCCGGTTTCCCGCTTGACCTCCTCGATCATGGTGCGGATATAGCGGACAAAACGGCCCAGCGCGCGGGCCATCTTGGGCAGATCCTTCGGGCCGACGACGACAAAGGCGATGAGCAGGATCAGAATCAGTTCGGCCGCACCGATGTTGAACATGACATGCTCCTCCGTCGAAATGGTTACGCTTTATTATACAGCCTTCCGGGCGGATTTGTAAAGCGCTGCGAAACGCTTTGCGCAAAGATTCAGTCCTGCCGCGGCGTCAGGAGGCGCCGCCCTCCTCCGCCTGCGCGGCCATGCGCTCGCTCATCGCCTGGCCAAACGGCGTGCCGGCGATGCCGCCCAGGCCGGTTTCGCGCAGGGAGACGTCCATCCTGTCGCCCACCTCGCGCATGGCGAGGATCACCTCGTCGGGCGGCACGGCAGAGCGGATGCCCGCCAGCGCCATGTCCGCCGAGGACATCGCGATCATCGCGCCGGCAGCGTTGCGCTTGACGCAGGGCACCTCGACCAGCCCGGCGATCGGGTCGCAGACCAGGCCCAGCAGGCTCTTGATCGCGATGGCGGCGGCGTGGCAGACCGCCTGCGCGCTGCCCCCGGCGAGATAGCACAGCGCGCCCGCAGCCATCGCGCTGGCCGTGCCGATCTCCGCCTGGCAGCCGCCCGCCGCGCCCGCGATGGAGGCCTTCGCGGCGATGACCTGGCCGATGGCCCCGGCGACGTAGAGCGCGCGCACCATCGCCTCGTCCGGCAGCTGCTCGCGCTGCTGATAGGGCAGCAGCACCGCCGGCAGCACGCCGCAGCTGCCCGCCGTCGGCGCGGCGACGATGCACTTCATGCACGCGTTGCTCTCGCCCATCTCCAGCGCCTGCGCGATGACGCCGGCCATGTAAGGGCCGCAGATCGTTTTGCCCGAGGCGGCATAGGCGCGCATCCTCGCGCCGTCGCCGCCGACCATGCCGCTGTGCGAGCGCAGCGCGGGATCGTAGCCCGCCCCGGCGCGGCGGATAGCGGCATAGAGCGCCTCCATCTGCGCCACGGAGGCCTCCCGCGTGACGCCGCGGTCGACGCAGTCGCTCTCCACGACCGCCTCAAAGAGATCCTTGCCGCTTCCGGCCTCCATCAGCGCGCTGAGGGATTCGATTGCCATAGCTACCTCGCTTTCTCCGCATCCACAAAGGTGACGCGGGTGATGCCCTCGCTGCGCTCCAGCCAGTCGATGCCCTCCGGCGGCACGGCCTTGTCCGTCTCGATGATCATGACGGCGTTGCCGCCGGGGTAGTCCCGGTAGAGCTGCATCGTGGCGATGTTGACGCCCTTGTGCGCGAGCATGCTCGTGACCTCGCTGACGTGTCCGGGCTGGTCGCGGTTCTGCACGATGAGCGTGGGCAGGTCGCCGGAGAAGTTGGCGCGCAGGCCGTTCATCTCCACGACCATGATCCGTCCGCCGCCCAGGGAGGAGGCGACGATGGTCAGCGTCTTGCCGCTGCGGCCCGTCAGCGCGATACGCGCGGTGTTGGGATGCTCGCCGGGGAGCGTCGCGCGGGAAAAGGAGAAGTCCATGCCCTCCTGCCGCGCGATGTCGAAGCTCACGGCGATGCGCTCGTCGCTGGGCTGCATGCCCAGCAGGCCCGCGACGATGGCGCGGTCGGTGCCGTGGCCGTGGCCCGTCGCGGCGAAGGATCCGGAAAGCCCGATCTCCGCTCTTTCGGGCGTATCCTCCCCCAGCAGGCGGCGGGCGATGCGCCCGATGCGCACGGCGCCGGCGGTATGCGAGCTGCTCGGCCCGACCATCACGGGGCCCAATATGTCAAACAGATTCATCCGGAGCACTCCTTTCAGGGGCTTATGCGGTTATCATAGCAGAAAACCGCCGCCAATTCAACGGGAAAGGCCGCGCATGCGTGAAAAGGCGCACAGCACGATTTTTCCTCTATGAAAAACAGCGCGAATGCGGTACAATAGAACGGATGCATTAACAAAAACCAACGTCAGGATGTGAACCATGTTTTCTCTTTGCGGCGAAGAAACCCGCCATCTGATCGTCTTCGATCTGGAATGGAACCAGAGCAGCTATACGCCCAACCACAGGATGCCCCATGAGATCATCGAGATCGGCGCCTGCCGCGTCGACCGGAACTACCGCGTCGTGGACACGTTCAGCGCGGTCATCCAGCCGCAGCTGTACAAGCGGCTGGACAAGCATATCCGCTCCGTCACCGGCATCACCGAGCAGGAGCTCGCCGGCGGCCGCCCGTTTTCGGACGTCTTCGGGGATTTCACGCTCTTCTGCGGCGAGGACGCGCGCCTGGTCACCTGGGGCCGGGACGATTTCCCCGTGCTGCGGCGCAACGCGGCCTTCTTCATGACGCCGATGCCCTTTGAGCCGCCCATCGACGCGCAGCTCGTCTTCGGCAGCGCCTGCCTGGGCGCGGCGCACCAGCAGATGAACCTGCACGCGGCGCTGGAGGCCATGAACCTGACGCCAGACGTGCCGGCGCACCGGGCCGTCTACGATGCGCAGTGCACGGCGCTGCTGCTGAGCGCCATCGACCGGGCCGTGCTGGCCCTTGACGGCGAGCGGCGGCAGGATCTCGACGCCGTGCTCGAGCGGGAGAGGCGCATCGCGGAATCGACCCTGCGCTCCCAGCCCACGCGCTACGTCTATCAGAGCGAGGCCCTCGCCGATGAGCGCCTGATGGCCATCGCCTGCCCGGTCTGCGGCGGGCGCACGCGCTTTGACACGCCCTGGTACGACAGCGGGCGGGAGAAATATACCGCGCTCTCCGTCTGTCCGAAGCACGGCCTCGTGCTCGGCCAGATGCACTTCAAGCGCGCGGGCGCGAGCGGCGCGCTGACGATGCACCAGCGCATCATGGCCGCCACGCCGGAGGAGGCCGAAAAGCTCCGCGAGGGCTACCGCCTCTATCAGATGACGCCCGTGCGCAAGCGCCACCACCGCCTGAGCATGGAGGATGCGCGCAGGGCGAAAAAGCCTGCCGCGCCGCAGTGAGCAAAAAACAAAAAAGAGCGCCGCTTTTCCCAAACGGCGCTCTTCACTTGTTCTTTGGCTTGCTCAGTCCAGTCCGAGGTGGTTTTCAATTCGGGAAACGCGCAGGGCCAAATCCTCGTCTGCGGCCTCCGACATCTTTGCCGTCTTTTTGGCTTCCGTACGCGCGAGCAGATAATCGCAGGACACATCAAGCGTATCCGCCAAAAGACACAGGGTTTCCAAGCTCGGCTGGCGGAGCCCCCTCTCATACAGCCCCACGGTGTTCAGGCTTTTGCCGATCACATCCGCGAGGGCCTGCTGGCTCATGTGTTTGGCGGTACGCGCTGCTTTGAGCCGTTCACCAAACTTTACCATATAGGACACCTCCAATACATAGCCTTTCTGTTTCCAAGGCCCATTCCCGCCTGTTACCTTAAGTATACTTTTGATTTTCAGATCGTCTACTGACAAAAATGATGTATTTTAAGGAATTTCACACTAATCTTTTCTTTTTCATCCTTTTGGTATCCGTCAATTTCAAGTGCTGCGCTCAGTTTTTTCCTCTCGCAGCCATTTGAGGATTTCCCTTTGACCGGCGGAAGAAAGGTGATATAATCATTGTGGTATCCCCCGTTTTTTCCCTCCCGCCGCGGCAGGGGAAAACCCATGCAATTGATTATAGGAACAAAACGGACTGGCCGCTATGCGGCCCGGAGGCTTCCATGACCCAATCCCCTGCAAAAACGCGCGGCGAAAACGCCATGATCCGCGCGCTCTACCTGATCGCCATCGTCTTTGTCGTCGACGGCCATACGCCCTTCAAGGACATGTTCGACTGGGGCGGTCTGTTCGGCTACTACAGCTTCCACCTGATGCTCTTCGCCTTCGGCTCGGGCTATCTGCTGCGCGAGGGCGAGGAGGCGCATCCCCTTTCGCTCATCGCGCGCAAGGCAAAGCGCCTGCTCGTGCCGCTGCTTGCCTGGAACGCCGTCTACGGCGTCGGGGCGGCGCTGCTGCGCCGCTTCGGGGGCTTCACCCTGGGCGCGCCGCTTGACGCCTACACGCTGCTGCTGGCGCCCTTTACGGACGGGCAGCATTTCGTCTACAACCTCGGCTCCTGGTTCGTCTTCCCGATGTTCCTCGTGCAGGCGGTCTACATCCTGCTGCGCGCGCTGCTTGCCCGCCTGCCGCGCGGGCGCGAGGCGGCGGCCTTCCTGCTCTGCCTGATCCCCGGGGCGCTGGCTGTGGAGCTCTGCTGGGCCGGGCGTCAGGCGGAGGCGCCGCTCTTCCTGCTGCGCACGCTCATCCTGCTGCCCGGCTACGCGCTGGGCGTGCTTTATCGCCGCCGGCTGGAGCGATACGACACGCTGCCTGCGGCGCCCTATCTGACGGGGCTGATCCTGCTGCGCGCGCTGTTTTTCCTCAAATACGAAAACCTGTCCTATCTGCTCTCCGACTGCTCGTATTTTCCCTGCGGCGCGTTCGGCGTATACGCGGGCGGCGTGGTCGCCATCGCGCTGTATGTGCGCATCGCCCGGCTGCTCGCCCCGGCCGTCGCGCGCAGCCGTGCGCTGCTCCATATCAGCCGGCACACGTTTGACATCATGATGCACCACTACATGGGCTTCTTCGCCGTGGACTGCGTCTTCCTGCTGCTCAACATGCTGGGCGTTGGCGCGGCGGACTTCTCCGTCCTCTCCCTGCGCACGCAGATGCCCTATCTCTACGCGCCCGGCGGCCACTGGCAGGTCAACGCGCTCTACGTCCTCGCGGGGCTCGCGCTGCCGCTTTTCGTGCGTGCCGCGCAGGACAGGCTCCTGGCGGGGCTTGCCCGGTGGCGCGGGCATCGCCGGGCATAAGCGCACCGTCCATCCAATGAAAAACAGCTCCTCTGAAGCATACAGCACTCTGCCGTCTGTGCCGTATGCTCCGGGGGAGCTGTTTGATTGTTCTTCGTCATCCGGAACACGGCCCTTTTTGTCAGCGCCCCGCGACGGCATAGACGCCCGGCTCCTGTGCCGGGACGATCCTCACGCCGAAGATTTCGCCCAGCAGCTCTGCTGTCCCGGGCGCGCCGGGCATGGCGCAGCCCGCAAGCCGTCCCTCCCGCAGCACGAGCAGCTCGTCGCAGAAAGAGAGCGCCAGCGGCAGGTCGTGCAGCACGACGGCGACGGCGCGCCCCTCACCGGCAAGCTGGCGCAGCAGGTGCATCAGGTCGAGCTGCGCGCCGGGATCGAGAAACGCCGCCGGCTCGTCGAGCAGCAGGCAGGGCGCGTCCTGCGCCAGCAGCATCGCCAGATAGGCGCGCTGGCGCTCGCCGCCGGAGAGCTCGGAGAGCAGCGTGCCCGCGTGCTGCGCGATGCCGGCGCGCGCCATGGCCTCTCGCACGAGCGCCCTGTCCTGCGCCGAAAGCACGCGCCGAGCGCCCAGATAGGGGTAGCGCCCGTGCGCGGCGAGCTGCGCAACCGTCAGCTCCGGCACGGGCCGGCTCTGGGGCATGAAGGCGATTTTGCGGGCGCGCTCTTTGGGCGGCATGCGCGTCAGATCCTGCCCATCGAGCGTCATTTGCCCGCCCATCGGCATAAGCAGCCCGGCGACGGCCTTGAGCAGCGTCGATTTGCCGCTGCCGTTCGGCCCTACGATGCCCGTCAGCACACCCGGGCGCAGCGTGAGCGAGAGGTCGAAGAGCTTCGCGCGTCCGCCGTAGCCGGCGCAGAGGCGGTCAAGCGCAATCATGGCGATTCCTCCGTTTTTGGGAAAAGAGCAGCGCGAGGAAGAAGGGCACGCCCAGCAGCGAAAGCAGGATGCCGACCGGCAGCTCATAGGGCGCAAACAGCAGCCGCGCGGCGAGGTCGCAGGCGGCGCACAGCAGCGCGCCGCACAGCGCGGCGGCGGGCAATCGCGCGCGCGCGTCGCGCGGGAGCAGCAGCCGGGCGATATGCGGCGCAATCAGCCCGACAAAGCCCAGCAGACCGCACAAACTGACCGCGCAGGCGCACAGCAGCGCGGCGTCGGTCAGCAACAGCGTGCGAAACAGCCCGGCGCGCAGGCCGACGCTCCGGGCGGCCTCCTCGCCCATCGAGAGGACGGAGAGCTCCGTGCGCATCAGCAGCGCGGCGGCAAGGCCCAGCGCTGCCAGCGGCGCGACCGCGCCAAGCCGCTCCAGCGTCACGCCCTCAAAGCCGCCGATGGAGAAGCTCGAGCGGCTGACGGCGGCATCGGGCCAGAAGGTGACGACGGCGTCCATCAGCGCGCCGAGCATCGTGGAGACGGCTACGCCGGAGAGGATCAGCGTCGAGCGGGACGCGCCCACCAGCGCGCTCACCCCACAGACCAGCAGCACGGAAAACAGCGCCCCGGCAAACGCGCACAGCGGTACGGCGGCAAACGAGCGCGGCGCAAAGACCATCGCCAGCAGCGCGAAGAGCCCCGCGCCGCTGTTGACGCCGATGATGCCCGGCGAGGCGAGCGGGTTGCCCAGCACGCTTTGCAGCATGCTGCCGGCGCAGGCGAGGCACGCGCCCGCGACCAGCGCGCCCAGCAGCCGCGGCAGGCGGATATGCACGAGGATCAGATAGCCGCGCGCGGCGCTGTCCCCGCTGCGCAGCGCAGTCAGGATCTCCCCGGCGGACAGACCGCTCGCGCCCAGCAGCAGGCTCGCGGCGCTGGCGGCGAGCAGCAGCGCGAAAAGCGCCCCAAACAGCAGCGGCTTACGGCGCATAGAGCAGCGACCAAAGCAGGTCATACGCCTCAGCCCAGCGGGCGTTGGGCTTGTACTGGAAGAGCGCCTTGGGCAGCTCGATCACGCGGCCCTCCTTCACGGCGGTCAGCGACGCCCACGCGGGGTTGCCCGTCAGGCTCTCGCGCAGCGCCTCCATCGCCTTTTCATAGCTCTCGCCCATCGTCGTGATGAAGATGTAGTCCGGGTCGTCCATGAGGATGCGCTCCAGCGTCAGGCTTTCCAGCAGCGCGCCATCCCCGTCGGCGAGGTTGACAAGACCCATGTCACAAAGCATCGCCCCGGCGAGGCTGTCCGAGCCCTTCGCCTTTACGCCGGTCGAGTACGCGCGCAGCAGCAGCGCCGTGCGCGCACCGTAGCGCGCATCCGCGCGCGCGGCGGCGATCGTCACCTCGATGGGCGCGCGCACCGTCTCCTCCTGCTGTGCGAGCAGATCCTCCCGATCCAGCAGCGCGCAGAGCACCCCGGCCATGTCCATGTACTCGCCGTAGGTGTCAAAGGAAAAATACGCATAGGGCAGGTCCAGCGCGGAAAGCGCGCCCTCCAGCGCGACATGCGCGCTGCTGTCGGCGGAGAGCAGAATGAAATCCGGCTCGAGCGCCGCCGTCAGCTCCAGGCTCGGGTTTTTGACCGTGCCGACGACAGCGGTGTCCTGCGCCAGCGTGAGGCCCCGCTCGGAGACGGCGTCCTCCGTGACGCCCGCGAGCGTGCCGCCGCAGCAGAGCACCGCCTCCGCCAGCGATCCCTCAAAGGCGACGATGCGCCGGGGCGGGGCGGCAAGGGTCACCTCGCGCCCGAGCGCGTCCGTGAACGTCTGCGCCGCGGCGAGCGCGGGCAGCAGGCACAAGAGCAGGAAAGAAACGAAAAGAATGCGTGTCGGTTTCATGCTTCCCCCGAAAACGGTTATGCCTTGTCGATGAAGGGCGCGGCCAGCGCCTCCAGCGCGCCGGGATTCGCCGCGCGCCAGGCGTCGTAATCAAGGCCGCTTTTTGTAACGGTCTTTCCCAGCTCCACGAGGAACGCGGGGATGTCCTCTTCCAGCATCGCGCCCAGCTCGCGGCCCATCGCCTCCCCGCCCTGGCGCTCCTCGCCGCCCGCGAAGAGCACGAACGCCGGCTGCGGCTTGCCGCCCACGGGCTTGACGCCGCCCCGGAAGCCGAGCCTGCCCGTCTGATGCGTGCCGCAGGAGGAGGGGCAGCCGGAGATGTGAATCTGCGGGAGCGCGCCATCCGGCAGCTTCGCCTCGCGCACGGCCTGCACACAGGCGCGCAGCAGCGCCTGCGAATCGCGCACGCCGACCTGGCAGGTAGCCGCGCCGATGCAGCTGACCGACGTCTCAAAGAGCGATTGCGCGCTGTCCTTTTCCGTGAGCGCGAGCACACGCCGGGCCTCGCCGCCCGTGAGGTTGACAATCCATGCGCCCTCGTCCGGCGCAAGGCGCAGCTCCGCGCCCGGCATCTGCGCCAGCGCGTCGCACAGCGCGAGGAACGTATGAAGCTCCGGCTGGCCGCCGAGGGGATGATAGGCGACCGCGTAGAGGCCGGGCTGCTTCTGCGCGAGCACGCGCGGGCCCTGCGCCTGCGTGCCGTCGCCGGTCTTATGAACGGGTTCAGGCACAACGTTCAGCGAGAGATCCTCGCCGCTCTCGCGCACCTCGCGGAGCTTTTCGAGGTAGGCGGCCCTGTAGCCTTCCGCGCCGCCGAGCGTCTCCTGCATGTAGCGGGTGCGCGCCTTGCCGCGGTTCTCGTAGTTGCCGTAGGCGCGGAACGTGAGCCACATCGCCTTGATGTAGGGCACGATGTCCTGCGGCTCGACACCCTCGGCGACCTTCACGCCGAAGCGGGGATTGTTGCCCAGGCCGCCCGCGCTGTACACGTCAAAGCGCCCGTCCGCGCGCGCGGCGAAGCCGAGGTCGCGGTAGGTCGCGTGGGTCAGGTTCGCCGGGGAATTCGAGAAGCCGACCTTGAGCTTGCGCGGCATCTTCTCCGCCTTGATGAAGGAGAGCAGGTAGTCCCCCGCCGCCTGCGCAAAGGGCAGCACGTCGAAATGCTCGCCCGGCTCGACGCCCGAGAGCGGCGAGCACATGACGTTTCGCGGGAAGTCGCCGCCGCCGCCCATCGTCACGATGCCCGCGTCAAGCGCCTCTTCGAGGATGGCGCAGACGGCGTCCGGCGTCAGGTCGTGCAGCTGGATCGTCTGGCAGGTGGTGAAGTGGATGCGCGTCACGCCGTGGCGGCGGATCGTCTCCGCGACGAAGGAGAGGCGCTGCGGCGTCACGCGGCCCGCCGGCATGCGCAGGCGGAGCATGCTCGCCTTTGCGCCCTTCTGCGCGTAGCTGCCATAGTAGCCGGAAAAGCCCTTGTAGGCCTGCTTGGTCATCTCCCCGGCGTAAAACGCGGCGGTCTTCTCCCGGAATTCGGGCAGATCGGCCTTGAAATCGATGGGGTTCATGGTCCTCTTCCTCTCCTTGCCGCAGCCTGTGAGGCGCTGCGGATCATTGACCTCATTATACCATGGCGCTGCCGCAGCCACAAGCAGACAACGCGCGGCGGCGCAGTTTTGCGGCAGATTTTGCAAATATGGGTTGACAGAATGTCAAAAATCGTGTATGCTGTGTTCAGCCTTTCAAGCGGAGGATCCCGTCATGAGCACGCAGCGCCGTTTTTCCTATTATTTTACCCTGTATGGCTTTTGCGATACGGGCTGTTTGCGCTGCGCGGCATAAACGCTGACACGCAGAACCAGGCGGCCCCCAATTTCCGGGAGGCCGCTTTTCTTCTGTCAATTTTTGAGGCACGAAACGAGCCACAGGAGGAACACGATATGATCATCATTCTCAAACCGCAGGCCGGGGAGCAGCAGATCCGCGCGCTGGCGCAGCAGCTGGAGCAGCGCGGCGTCGCCATCCATTACAGCCAGGGCACGCAGGAGAGCCTGATGGGCCTGGTCGGCGACACGACGCATCTGGACGAGGACTGGCTGCGCGCAAACGACATCGTCGCGGATGTGCGCCGCGTGTCCGAGCCCTACAAGCTCGCCAACCGCCGCTTCCACCCGGAGGACACGCATGTGCAGGCCGCGGGCAAGGCCATCGGCGAGGGCGCCTTCGCCGTCATCGCGGGGCCCTGCTCGGTGGAGAGCGAGGCCCAGCTGCTCGAGGTCGCCAGCGCCGTCAAGGCCAGCGGCGCAACCTGCCTGCGCGGCGGCGCGTTCAAGCCGCGCACGTCGCCGTACTCCTTCCAGGGGCTGGAGAACCAGGGCTTGGAGCTTTTGCGCGAGGCGCGGCGCGTGACGGGCCTGCCCATCGTCACGGAGATCATGAGCGAGACGCAGCTTGACGACTTCGCCGACGTCGACATCATCCAGGTCGGCGCGCGCAACATGCAGAATTTCCGCCTGCTCAAGGAGCTGGGCCACAGCAAAAAGCCGATCCTGCTCAAGCGCGGCCTCTCGGCGACCATCGAGGAGCTGCTCATGAGCGCGGAATACATCCTCGCGGGCGGCAACGAGAACGTCATCCTCTGCGAGCGCGGCATCCGCACGTTTGAAAAGATGATCCGCAACAACCTCGACATCTCCGCCGTGCCGGTCATCAAGGCGAAATCGCATTTGCCGGTGATCATCGACCCGTCGCACGCGGCGGGCATCGCCTGGATGGTCGCGCCGCTGGCGCGCACGGCGATCGCCGCCGGCGCGGACGGCCTGATGATCGAGGTGCACAATAACCCGAAGGCCGCGCTGTGCGACGGCGCGCAGTCGCTCAACCCGGCGCAATTCGATGAACTGATGGCGGATGTCCGCCGCCGCGTCGCCTTCGAGGAAAAGACGCTGCTGTGATCTCTTGCCAATGCGGACATGCCATGCTACAATGCACACAGCGGCTTTTTACAGGCGCGAAGCGAAGAAGGGAATCCGAGGGACCGTAGCCCGCCAGGCCGCTTCCATCCCTCCCCGCACCCCCTCAGCCATCCTGCGGTTGCAGCCTGCTGACATAGGCAGACATTTTTATTCCCCGATTCATTTCTTTAAGGAAGAATGGAAGATTTTCTCTTCCCTTCGGGGAGAGAAAACCCTTTTGTCAACGGTCTGAAACCGCCCGCCCTCCCGCTTTTCCACAATTCCACAGGGGAATGAGGTTCTCCCCGGGGAAACCCGAACCGCCTTTTCAGGCTGATGACTTCTGCGGCCTTGTTTGCCGTGGAGCGCATCAGCCTTTTTTTCTGCTCCGGCTGGGGCAACCGCACCGACATTCTATTCAAGGAGGATACGCCTTATGCTCGCATCCCTCGGCCTCATCTTCATCCTCGGCCTCTCAGCGGCGGCGCTTGCGAAAAAGCTCGGCCTGCCGCGCATCATCGGCATGCTGCTGTGCGGCATTCTGCTCGGGCCGTATGCCCTCGGCTGGCTGGGCGGCGAAACGCTCGCCGTCTCCGCAGAGCTGCGGCGCATGGCGCTGGTCATCATCCTGCTGCGCGCCGGGCTAACGCTCGACCTTCGTGACCTGCGCCGCGTCGGCCGGCCCGCCGTGCTGATGGCGTTCCTGCCCGCGCTCTTTGAAATCGGCGCCTGCGTGCTGCTCGCCCCGGCGATCTTCGGCGTCTCCCGCGCGGAGGCGGCCGTTTTGGGCGCGGTGCTGGGCGCCGTGTCCCCCGCCGTCGTCGTGCCGCGGATGGTCGAATTGATCGAAACCCGGCGCGGCACGAGGCAGGGCGTGCCGCAGATGATCCTGGCGGGCGCGTCGCTTGACGACGTGTTCGTCATCGTGATCTTCTCCTCCTTTGTCGCGATGGCGCGCGGCGAGGCGGCTTCCGCGCTGAGCCTTGCGCGCATTCCCGTCTCCGTCGCGCTGGGCGTCGCGGCGGGCGCGGCAGCGGGCATGCTGCTGGGCGCGTTTCTCGCGCGCCGGGGCGAGGCCGTCCGCCCGGGCGAGCGCACCGTGCTCGTCCTGGGTCTGGCGCTTCTGCTGATGGCGGCGGAGACCGCGCTCGAGGGTGTCGTGCCCTTTTCAGGCCTGCTCGCCGTCATGGGCATGGCCGCGGTCCTGCGCATCCGCCTGGGCGAAGCGCAAACGCAGCGGCTCTGCGCGCAGCTTGGCGAGCTCTGGATCGCCGCGGAGGCGCTGCTCTTCGTGCTCGTCGGCGCGGCGGTCGACGTGCGCTATATGCTCGCGGCGGGCGCGGGCGCCGTGGCGCTGATCCTCGGGGCGCTGGCGGGGCGCAGCCTCGGCGTCTGCCTCTGTACGGCGGGCACGCCGTTTACGGGCCGGGAGCGGCTCTTCTGCGTGCTCGCCTACCTGCCCAAGGCGACCGTGCAGGCGGCCATCGGCGGCGTGCCGCTCGCGCTGGGGATGCCCTGCGGCGACCTCGTGCTCTCCGTCGCCGTGCTCTCCATCCTGCTGACCGCGCCATTGGGCGCCATCGCCATCGACCGCAGCGCGCCCAGGCTGCTTGAGCAGGAGGACGCTTCAAAATCGATCTGATTGGCGAACGGGCGGCAGGAATCCGCGAAAGCGCGCAGAATTAAAACTAAGTTACCCTTTCCGGGCGCAGCGCTGCGCCTGCGGGCAATCCTGGGGATCAGATGGGGAGATTCTGTGGCTGAAGAGATGGAGCTGCTCCGGCGCATCACGCCGGAGGAGGAATATGCCGCCGCGCTTTCGATTTACCGCGCGGGCGGCGTGCATCCGCTGGAGGAGGAAAGCGGCGTGCTGCGCTACGCCGTGGACGGCGAGCCCCGGCGCGTCGTGCGCGTGGGCTCGGGCAGCCGGCTGAGCGGGCGCTGCTCCTGCGACTTTTTCGGGAACGTGCACAAGCCCTGCCGCCACCTCGCGGCGGCGATGATGATGGCGATGGCGACGGGCGCGATCGAGGAGATGCGCCGCCGCCGCGCGCGGGAGAACGCCGGCGCGCTGATGGCGACGCTGCAAAGCGCCCTGCCGATGGAGACGCCGCTGTCGCTGGAGGTCACGCTGCGCGTAATCGGCGAGCGGGAGCCCATCCGCGTGTCGCTGCGCGTGGGGCAGGAGCGGATGTACGTCGTCAAGTCGATGGCGCAGTTTTTACAGGCGCTATCAAATGGCGAGAGCCTGTCCTTCGGCAAGGGCTTCGTGCTGGAGCCGCAGTGGATGGGCTTCACCGGCGTCGACGCGAAGATCATCGCCCTTTTGCAGGACGCGGCCTACGTCGCCTCGCTGGAGGGGCGGCTCGTGCAGACAGGGCTGGACGCCAAATACCTGACGCTGCCGGACCGCTTCTGCCGCCGGCTGATGCAGCTGCTGATGGCCAAGCCGTTCAGGCTGTCCTTCGGCGAGGAGGTCGTGCCCATCCCCTCCGTCTTCGACGGGCAGGCGGAGCTGCTCTTCGGCGTCGCGGCGAGCGGGCGCGAGCTCGAGATCCGCGCACAGATGCCCAAAACCCTGCGGCTGCTGGAGCCGGGCGCGGAGTTCGTCTACTGCGAGGGCGACGTGCTGCGCCTGCCGCAAGCGCAGCGCGAGATCGTGCGCGTGATGGCGGCGTCGGGCCGGGAGGGCCAGGCGGCCTTTCGCTTCGACGCGGCGCAGACGCCGCGCGTCATCTCCGAGCTGCTGCCCGCGCTGGAGCGGGCGGGCGCGGTGACGCTCGACGGCGCGCTGGCCGAGCGCATCATCCGCCGACCGCTCAGGGTACACGCGTATTTTGACCGCGAGGAGAGGAGCATCCTCTGCCGGATGGCGTTCGTCTACGGGGACGAGGAGATCGATCCCTTCGCCCCGGAGCGCGCCGGCGCGCAGGACGCGGAAAACCTGCTGATGCTGCGCGACGCGGCGGGGGAGCGCAGGGCGCTCGACCTGCTGGCCGGCGCGGGCTTCCGCATGGAGCGCGGGCGCGTGCTGCTGCGCGGGCAGGAGCCGGTCTACCGGTTTTTGACCGAGGGCATCTACCAGATGCAGGGCGCGGCGGAGGTCTACTGCTCCGATGAGTTCAAGCGCATGACCCCGCGCAAGCCGCATTTCTCCGGCATGCTGCGCATGCAGGACGGCGCGCTGCGCCTGGAGATGGAGGAAAACGGCGAGCCCGCGCCGGAGCTGCTGGCGATTCTGCAGGCGCTGCGCGACCGCAAGCGCTACTTCCGCCTCAAGGACGGCTCCTTCCTCGACCTGACGGACATGGAGGAGTGGCGCGAGCTGGCCGAGGCCGCTTCCGGCGGGGAAACCGCCGCGCCGGAGACGGACGACGGCCGCGGCGTCGTGGAGATCGCCTCCTACCGCGCGGCCTATATGCTCAGCCTGCTCGAGGGCGGCGCGCTGCCCGTCAAGGCGGACGAAGGCGTGCGCGGCGTGGTTTCAAGCATGGACGCCGAGGGCGAGCCCTGCCCGGAGCCGCTTTACGGCATGCTGCGCCCCTATCAGAAGCGCGGCTTCATGTGGATGCAGGCGCTCGACCGGCTGCGCATGGGCGGCATCCTCGCCGACGACATGGGCCTGGGCAAGACGCTGCAGGTCATCGCGCTGCTGCTGTGGGCGAGCGCGGGCGGCGGGGAGGACAAACGCCCCTCCATCGTCGTCGCGCCGACCTCGCTCGTCTATAACTGGATGGCGGAGATCGCGCGCTTTGCGCCGTCGCTGCGCGTCGTCGTGGGCGAGGGCACGCAGGCTCAGCGCGCGCAGATGATCGCGCGGCTCGCCGCCCAGAGCTGCGACGTCGACGTCTACATCACGAGCTACCCGCTCATCCGCCGCGACATCGGCCAGCTCTCGCAGACAACCTTCCGCTTCGCGATCCTCGACGAGGCGCAGTATATCAAGAACGCCATGAGCGTGGGCGCGGGCGCCGTCAAGCAGCTCAGGGCGCGCACGCGCTTCGCGCTGACCGGCACGCCGATGGAGAACCATCCCGGCGAGCTCTGGTCGATCTTCGACTTCGTGCTGCCGGGCTATCTGCTCTCCTTTGCGCAGTTCATGCACCGCTTTGGCGCGGGCGAGGAGACGGAGGTGCTGCGCCGGCGCATCCGCCCGTTCCTGCTGCGCAGGCTCAAGGGCGATGTGCTGCGCGAGCTGCCGGAGAAAAACGAAATTCAGATGATGGCCGACATGACCGAGGAGCAGCGGCGCGTCTATCAGGCGAGCCTCATGCGCCTGCGCCCGCAGGTCGAGGGCATGCTCGGCGGCAAGGGGCGCATAGAGGTGCTCGCGGCGATCACGGAGCTGCGCCAGATCTGCGGCCATCCCTCGCTCGTGCTCAAGGACTACGCGGCCTCCAGCGGCAAGCTCGACCTGCTGCTGGACATCCTGCCCGGCGCGCTGGAGGCGGGGCATCGCGCGCTGATCTTCTCGCAGTTCACGCGGATGCTGCGCATCCTGCAGCGAAGGCTCGAGGCCGCGGGCATCGAATGCCTGTATCTGGACGGCGAGACGCCCTCCAAGCGGCGGATGGAAATGGTCGGGCAGTTCAACGGCGGGCAGGGTCAGGTCTTCCTGATCTCGCTCAAGGCGGGCGGCTCGGGCCTCAACCTCGTCGGCGCGGACACGGTCATTCACTTTGACCCCTGGTGGAACCCGGCGGCGGAAGATCAGGCGACCGACCGCGCCCACCGCATCGGGCAGAAGAACACGGTCAACGTCATCCGCCTGATCACGCGCGGCACCATCGAGGAGCAGGTCGTCCGGCTGGGCGAGCGCAAGCGCGCGCTCTTTGACCAGATGATCACCGCGGGCGAGACGATGCCCACCCAGCTGACGCAGGAGGATATCCGCGCGCTGTTTGAATAAAGCGCGCCTTGACGCCCTGAACGGACAGGACGTATAATGGCTTTACCCGCCGCGAAGCGAAGAAGGGAGTCTGAGGGATAAAATCCCTCAGGCAGGTCTTAGGGCGGCAGCCCTAACGTATTTCTAAAGCTATAAGAAAATGCGGCCTACGATTGAGGCGGGTTTCCTCCTCCAACCCGGAATCCTCCACCCATCTTACCCAGCCCGACAACAAGGAGCAGCCATGACGCATATCATCTGGGATTTCAACGGCACGCTGCTGTGCGACGCGCAGCTCTCCGTGGACACGGACAACGCCGTCTTCGACGCGCTCGGCCTGCCGCGCATCACGCTTGAGACCTACCGCGAAAAGATGACCATGCCCGTGCGCGACTTCTATCCCGCGCTGGGCATCGACTACGACGTCCACCCCTATGAGACGATCGCGCGGCTGTGGCTCGACCGCTTCAACGCGGGCGCCGTCGGCGCAGGTCTGGTGCCCGGCGCGCTTGAGACCATCCGCCGCCTGGGCGCGCAGGGCCTGACGCAGTCCGTGCTCTCGGCCAGCTATGAGCCCTCACTGCGCAGCCAGTGCGACGCGCTGGGGCTGACGCCGTATATGCGCGCCGTCGACGGCCTGGAGGACGAGAGCGCCGCGCGCAAGACCGATATCGGCCGGCGGCAGATGGCGCGCCTGGCGCTCGACCCGGCGAAGACCGTGCTGGTGGGCGATATGGTCGCCGACGCGGAGCTCGCGCAGGCGCTGGGCGTTGCCTGCGTGCTCGTGCCCTGGGGCCATAACGACCTGGCGCGGCTCGAGCGGACGCGCTGCCCCGTCGCGCACAGCTTCGAAGCGCTTGAGGCCCTGCTGCTTTCCATGCGATAAAGCCCGGAGAAGGGAGGAGCACCCATGGATGAAAACGTTCACGCGGGCCATCGCGCCCGATTGCGGGAGCGGTTCCTGCGCGAGGGCCTCGACGGCTTTTCCGAGCATGAGGTACTCGAGCTGCTGCTGACCTACGCCATTCCATACAAGGACGTCAACCCGCTGGCGCACGCGCTCATCGCGCGCTTCGGCTCGCTTGCCGGCGTGCTGGAGGCAGACGCCGCCGAGCTGCGCCAGGTCAGCGGCATCGGCGAAAACGCCGCCGTTCTCCTGAGCCTGATGCCCGCGCTGCTGGGCCGCTACCAGAAGAGCGCCATGGGCGAGCGGCCGATCCTCAGCAATTTCGCGCAGGCGCAGACCTTCTGCGGCGCGCTCTTTTTCGGCGCGCACGACGAGCGCTTCTACATCGTCTGCCTGGACAAGAGCGCGCGGGTCATCCACACGGAGATGCTCCACCGCGGGACGATCGACGAGGTCGCCGTCTATCCCCGGCCCGTCGTGGAGATCGCGCTGCGCCACCACGCGCATGCCGTCCTGCTGGCACACAACCACCCCGGCGGCATCGGCGAGCCCTCGCAGGAGGACTATCAGGCGACGCGCGCGCTCGTCGCCGCGCTGCGCCCGGTGGGCATCGGCGTCGTCGACCACCTGATCTTCAGCGGGGCGAAGGCGCATTCGATGACCATGCACAGCGAATGCGGCGACGAGCAGCCCGAGGAATTCAGCTACTTCATGCGCAGCCGCCAGGTGCCCGGCCGGCGCGGCGCGCTGCGCGAGGGGCCGCAGGACGGGCTCGTCTCGCTCAGCGAGCGGGAGCTTTGACGCTGTATCAACCAAACCCGGAACACAGGAGAGAGCATGACGACAACAACCATCGTGAGGAGGCTGCTGATGGCGGTTCTGGCGCTGCTGCTGATTGCCGCGCTGTGCTGCGCGGGGCTGATCGGCTTTGTCTATTACAAGGAGACGCACCTGCCCGAGCGGCAGGAGTCCGACGTGATCATCGTGCTGGGCGCGCAGGTCAAGGAGGACGGCACGCCCTCCGAGGCGCTGCGCCGGCGCATGGCCGCCGCGCTGGAGGTCTATCAGGAAAAGCCGCAGACCATCATCGTCTGCGGGGCGCAGGGGAGCAACGAGCCGCGCGCCGAGGGCGACGTCATGCGCGACTGGCTGATCGCGCAGGGCGTGCGCGAGGAGGACGTCGTCGCGGAGACCGCCTCCTTCAACACGCGCCAGAACCTCGAATACGCCAAGGCGATCATGGAGCACAGGGGCCTTTCCCGCGCGCTGATCGTCACCAGCGACTACCACGTCGCGCGGGCGCTGCGCCTGTGCGCGCAGGCCGGCATCGAGGCGACGGGCAAGGGAAGCCCCTCCAAGCCCGAATACTTCATCAAAAATCACCTGAGGGAGGGCCTGAGCTGGATCAAATTCTGGCTCGAAAGCATGTGATGAACAGGGAAAGACTTGCCGGCGGGCTCACGGCGATGGGCATCGCCTTTGACCAGACCGCCATGGAACGCTTTGAGGCGTTTCACGCCATTTTGGACGAATACAACGCGCGGATGGATCTGACCGCCGTGCTTGACGAGAACGAGCGCGTCGACCGGCACGACCTGGACAGCGCCGCGCCGCTGGCGCAGGGGCTGCTCGCGAAGGAGGCCCGCGTGATCGATGTGGGCACGGGCGCGGGCTTTCCGGGCATGCCGCTGCTGATCCTGCGGCCCGACCTGCGGATGACGTTTCTCGACGCGCTGCAAAAGCGCATCGGTTTCCTTGACGACGTGCTCTCTCGCCTGGGCCTTTCGGCGCAGACGCTGCACGCGCGCGCGGAGGACGCGGCGCGCATGCCGGAGCACAGGGAGGTCTACGACGCGGCGGTCTCCCGCGCCGTGGCCAACACCGCCGTGCTGGAGGAGCTGACGCTGCCGTTTCTGCGCGAGGGCGGGCTTGCCATCGCCTGGAAGGGCCCGGGCGTGCAGGAGGAGCTGACCGCCGCCCGCCGCGCGGCCTTCGTGCTGGGCGGCACGGTGCGCGGCGTCGTGCCCGCGCCCGTTCCGGGGCGGGATGACTGGCAGCACGTGCTGCTGCTGACGGACAAGACCGGCAAAACGCCGAAGGCCTACCCGCGCAGGGCCGGCACGCCCGGTAAGAAGCCGCTGGGGATGTGAGCAAGGGAACCTCATCCGCAGGCGAAGCGTGGAATGCAGAATTTTCCATCTGTCAAAAAGGATCTCCCCAAAACCAAAATCTCCCCCTCATGTCTTTTGTGCAAACGGCAAACACTGTCTGCAAAAGGAGATGAGGGGATTTTGTTTTCCGCGTTTTTCCGCCGCCCCTATGGGCTGTTCGTGCTGGCGGCCGTGCTGGCCGCGCTTTTGTGCCTGTTCCCCGTGAGCGCCGACGCCCCGGAGGATGACGCCCCCGCGCTGCGCGCCGCCGAGCCGACGCCAGAGGCGCTGCTTGGCGTGCCCGCGGGCGCCGATCTCTCTGAGCGCACGGCCTCCGGCTGCATGCTCCATCAGACGCTCTTCTATGCCCCCTGCGGCCACAGCGTGCAGCATCGCGTCGCCCTGCCCGCCGCGCTCGTCGGGCTGAGCCGGCAGGCGCTTGACAAGGAGATCGGCGACGTCATCCCGGACGCGACCGTCACGGGCTTCTCCGCCGCGGAGGTCGACGTCTCCCGGAGCCTTGACATCCCCTGCCCGCTGCACTGGGTGCTGCGCGCCGGGGAGGACGGCATGCTTCTGGTCATGCAGAACACGACGGGCGAGGCGCTTTCCGCCGTGCGCAGCAGCGATGTGCCGCTCGCCCTCGCCCCGCAGGAGGACCGCGCGCTGCTGCTCGCGCAGGGCATGGTCTTTGACGACGTGCAGGCGCTGGAGGGCTATCTGGAGAGCCTGAGCAGCTGACCCGCGGCAGGAAATTATCTCACGGTATGAGAAGAAACGGAAAAACTGACATTTGGAGCACGGGCGTGTATCGTTGGGCGGTTTCCTGTTGCGGCGCTTTCGGGCGGATGGTACAATGCAGCCATGCAAACGAAGCACAGAACACGCCGGGGCCGGAGCCCCGCCGAAGGATCACAAGGAGGAATGAGCGATGCGCGTCGTCAAGAAACCCGAGGAACGCAAGGCGGAAATGGTGGCCGCCGCTTCAAAGCTCTTTGCCGAGCAGGGCTTTGTGAGAACCTCCGTGGCGGAGATCGTCTCGGCGGTGGACGTGGCCAAGGGTCTGTTCTATTACTATTTCACGACGAAGGACGACATGGTCAAGGCCGTTGTGGAGGGCTATTGCAGCTATCTGGGCTCCATCGCGGAGCAGATCGCCGACGGCAGCGGCACGGCGGAGGAGAAGTTCGACGCGCTGCTTGACCACGAGGCCTGGCAGCAGTGCTTCACGGCGCCGCTG
Source organism: Clostridiales bacterium (assembly GCA_004555535.1). Lineage (GTDB taxonomy): Bacteria > Bacillota > Clostridia > Christensenellales > Aristaeellaceae > Ventricola. The sequence goes on along the minus strand of SFHU01000012.1, from coordinate 11,523 downwards.
ACGCGGGATCTCTGCCTGCCCCAGCATGCCGCGCTGTACATGGACACCTGCGACCGGATGATCGCGCACATGGCGCCCGCGCTGGAGCGCATTGCCGCGCAGGCGCTGCGCGAGCGCGGCGGCAGCGAGGCGGCCGCGCACAGGATCGTGAGCATCGGGCTCTACGGCATCCTGATGACCGCGCGCAAGGGCGAAACCACGATGGAGGACGTGCGCAGCATGGTCGTGCGCCTCTTCGGTTTCAAGCGCGAGGCCGCGTAAGCCGACGCAGGAATCGACGCCGCATTCAGGGTGAAAGCCCCTTTGACATAGATGTTGCCGGCGCAGCCAGGGTGAAAGCCCCTTTGATATACAAGGATATTCCTCTCTCTCTCTTCACACGGCAGGGGCCGCTGCAAGGATGCAGCGGCCCCTGTCTGCATGCCGGGAAGCAGACTCCCTGCCGCGGACATTGTTGAAAAACAGGGAGAATGGATTCAAAACAACGAAATGGTTTTCCATAATTGACAACCACTTCACATAGTTTTATAATAGGTTTATCTCTTAATCAAGGAGGAGCTTTTTTATGAAAAAGCTTGGTTCGATTCTGCTGTGCGCGCTGCTGGTGCTGCTGATGGCGGCCGGCGCGTGCGCGGAGACCTACACCGGCGCCGCAAACGGCATCGGCGAGGTCGTCGTGACCCTGACCGTCGAGGATGGCAAGATCACCGCGGCCGAGGTCAAGGGCGACGGCGAGACCCCCGGCTTTGGCGGCATCGAGGCCTGCCAGGACGGCACCTATGCCGCGCAGATCGTCGAGGCGCAGGGGGCTGAGATCGACGGCATCGCCGGCGCGACCGTGACCAGCGACGCCGTGCGCAAGGCGACCGCCGCCGCGCTGGAGGCCGCCGACCTGGTTGAGGCCGACGTCGTTGAGGTCAGCGACGCCGAGTGCGACATCGTGATCGTCGGCGCGGGCGGCGCGGGCATGACCGCGGCGCTGCAGGCTGTCGACTGCGGCGCGGAGAGCGTCATCGTCGTGGAGAAGACCGGCTCCACCGGCGGCAACACCTCCCGCGCGACGGGCGGCATGAACGCGGCGAAGACCGCCTTCCAGGACGCCAACGAGTGGAAGGACGCGACGACCGCCGCCGTGGAGAAGACCATCGCGGGCGCGAAGGAGAACTATGGCGAGCAGCTCGCCGACCTCATTGCGACCGTCGAGGCGCAGTTTGAGGCCTACAAGGCCAATCCGGAGGGCTACTTCGACTCTCCCGAGCTCTTCGCGCTGGACACCATGGTCGGCGGCAAGGGCATCAACAACCTCGACCTGGTCATGACGCTGGTGAACGGCTCTGCCGACGCCATCGACTGGCTGGCGACCAAGAACGCGAACCTGACCAGCGTCGGCGCGTTCGGCGGCGCGAGCGTCATGCGCATCCATCGCGCGCTGACCGACGAGGGCAAGACCACGCCGGTGGGCGCGTACCTGGTCAAGGTGCTGACCGCCGATGTGGGCGAGGAGGCGAAGATCGACCTGCGCCTGAACACCGCGGCGACCGAGCTCGTCGTGGAGGACGGCAAGGTGACCGGCGTGAAGGTGACCTCCGAAAACGGCGACTACACCATCACCGCGAAGGCCGTCATCCTGGCGACCGGCGGCTTCGGCGCAGACCTTGAGCGCGTGGCGGCGTACGCCCCGAACCTCAAGGGCTTCGTGACCACCAACGCGCCGGGCGCGACCGGCGACGGCATCGACATGGCCGTGGCCATCGGCGCGGCGACTGTGGACCTGGAGCAGATCCAGATTCACCCGTCCGTCTATCCGGAGACCGCGGCGCTGATCACCGAGGGCATCCGCGGCGACGGCGCGATCCTCGTCAACCAGAAGGGCGAGCGCTTCATCAACGAGCTGGAGACCCGCGACGTCGTCTCTGCCGCCGAGCTGGCGCAGGAGGGCGGCTACGCCTACACGATCGTCGATCAGAAGATGATGGACGCCTCCTCCACCTACGCGGGCTACGCGACCAAGGGCTACGCCGTCTCCGGCGACAGCTATGAGGCGCTGGCCGAGGCGATCGGCGCCGATCCGGCGGTCTTCGCCAAGACGATGGAGGACTGGAACGCGGCTGTGAACGCGCAGAGCGACGAGGCCTTTGGCCGTCTGTCCTTCGCGCAGCCGCTGGACACCGCGCCCTTCTACGCGATCAAGGTTGCCCCGGGCATCCATCACACGATGGGCGGCGTGGTGATCGACACCTCCGCGCAGGTGCTCAATGAGGCCGGCGAGGCCATCCCGGGCCTGTACGCGGCGGGCGAGGTCACCGGCGGCGTGCACGGCGCGAACCGTCTGGGCGGCAACGCCGTGGCGGACATCGTCGTCTTTGGCCGCATCGCGGCGCAGAGCGCGGCGGCGTATATCGCCAAGTAATTCTTCCGGCATGCAGCAGGCAGGGGCTGCCCGTTCGGGGCAGCCCCTGCTTTTTTGTCCTACTGCGCCTCGCCCGCCATCATCGCGCATTCGACGGCGCTCAGCCGGGCGGCGGCCTGCTGGCAGAAGTCGCCGCAATGGCTCATCCTGTCCGCCTCGGGCAGCGCGATGTATTCCTTGAGCAGCAGGACCATGCCCTCGGCCTCGCCGCGCAGGCGGCGGAAGCGCCCCTGCTCGTCGTCAAGCGCGATGCGCAGCACGTCGCAGCGCGCGCTCAGCCGGTCGGCCCGGCGCAGGGCGTCGCTGTCCTGCGCGGCGGGCAGCGTCTCCTGCGCGGACGCATCCGCCTGCGGGGGCGGGGACTCGTGCGCGAGCGCGAGGTCGAGCAGGTGATCCAGCGCGTCAAACAGCTGCACGAGCTGCGGGTCGCCGCTTCCCTGGGCCTTCCCGCGCAGCGATTCGAGCTGCGGCCGCTCCTCTCCCGGCTCCGCGTAGGGGCTGACGAACGGCACGCCGCGCTCGCGCAGGCGCTCCATCACACGCTGCACCAGCTCCGGCCGCGTGCGGATGGTCGAGCGGTATTTGTTCTGATAGCGGAGCATCTTCGTGTGGTCGCCCTCCGCGAGGTTGCGCACGCAGGCGCGCACGCTCATGCCCTGCGCCCGGGCCGTGAGCACATGCTCCACCAGCGATTCGACCTCGTCCGGCGCGAAGGTTTCAAAGGGCAGGCTCCGGGCCGCGCCCTCGCCCTCCTGCGCGCGAAGCTGCGCGTAATAGAAGTTGCGGATGCTGTTGGGGCGCCGGCCCAGCGTCTTGCCCATCTTCTCAAAGACGCTGCGCAGCGATTCGCCCGACTGCCCGGCCTGCTCGACGCTCTCTCGCAGCAGCTCGATCTCCTGCGCCTGCCATCCGCCGTGCGGGCCGCGGACGGGGCGGGATGCGCGCGGCGTGCCGGCGGCTTCCAAGGGCATTTCCATGATGTTTGTCCCTCCTGTTATGATGGATTTTCCCCCGCGTGCGCGGGAGCGGGCAGCCCTCCGCGCGGGAGAGACGCCTTTGCATGACAGCATGTGCATGCCTGTCAGAATTTATGCGGCCCCGGGGGATCCCCGTCGGATCGGACGCGGGGCCGCGGCATCGCGCTCTCCTTCAAAAGGGAAAGCCGTGTCCCGGATGGCTCCGCCTTTGGGCGTGACGCTGCGCGCTCGCGCCGGCAGCGGCCTTTGTGCCGCACGATACAGTCTATGACTCTTTATGTCCCCTCATGCCGCGGCAGCGGCGCAAAAGCATTGCCCCGCTTTCCAAAATGCGCTATAATAAGCAGGACTGACACCCGGGTGTGCCCCGCGCGCCGGAAACACGCGGCCATGACGGCCGCCCTTTTGGAGCAGAGAGAGGGAGGAATCTTACCATGAAATATGTGCTGGTCATCGGAGATGGCATCGCGGACGAACCCGTTGCGCAGCTGGGCGGCAAAACGCCGCTGGCGGCGCTCACCCTGCCGCAGCTCGACCGCCTGGCCGGGGGACGCCTTGGCCTGTGCCAGACCGTGCCCGCGGGCGTCCCGGCGGGCAGCGACACCGCCATCCTCTCCATTTTCGGCTACGACCCGCGCACCTGCTACACCGGGCGCTCCGCGCTGGAGGCGGCGGGCATGGGCGTCATGCTGCAAGCGGGCGAGACGAGCCTGCGCGTGAACCTGTGCGCCCTTGAGGGCGACACGTTTGAGGCGGCGCGCATCCTCTCCCACAACGGCGGGAGCATCGAGGGCGAGGAGGCCGTCGAGCTGATGCAGGATCTCGTGCACGACCCGCGCTTTGCCTCGCTTTCCGCGGCGTTCGGCTTCACCGTGCACATCACGCCGACCTTCCGCCACATCGGCGTCATCGACGCGGCGCACCAGCCGCAGGGCGAAACCCGCTTTGCCGAGCCGCACAACCACCTGGGCGAGACCATCGCCCCGCTGCTGCCCGAGGGCGCGATGGGCCCGGCGATCACGGCGCTGATGCGCGCCTCCTACGAGGTGCTGCGCGACCACCCCGTCAACCGTGCGCGCATCGCGGCGGGCAAGCTGCCGGCGAACTGCATCTGGCCCTGGGGTCCGGGCAGCGCGATGGCGCTTGACAGCTTCGAGCAGAAATACCACAAGCGCGGCAGCGCCGTCTCGGCTGTGCCGCTGGTCTGGGGCATCGCGGGGCTGTGCGGCGTCGACACGCCGCGCGTGCCGGGCGCGACGGCCGAGCTGGAGACGAACTACGAGGGCAAGGTGCAGGCCGTGCTCGACGCGCTCGCGGGCGGCGCGGACTTCTGCTGCATCCACATTGAGGCGCCGGACGAGTGCGCCCACGCGGGCGACGTGGAGGGCAAGTGCGAGGCGATCCGCCGGCTCGACGCGCGCGTCGTCGGGGCGCTGCTCGAGCGCCTGCCGCAGGTCGATCCCGAGTTCCGCATGCTGCTGCTCTCCGACCATCCGACGCTGCTGAACACCCGCGGCCATGACGGAAAGGCCGTGCCCTTCGCGATCTACGACAGCCGCCATCCGGGCGTACCGCGCAAGTTTGACGAGGCGCACGCCAAAGAGACCGGCGATTTCCTCGCCGAGGGGCCGATGCTCCTGCGCGCGCTCTTTGAGCAGGACTGACGCCGGGGCAGAATTGGCCGGAGCAGGGGAAGAAAACGGGCCGCTTCTGCGTCCTGTAACGGAAGGGCGCAGGCAGCTCGCCCCAACCCACCGAAAGAACGGCAGGCCCGCGCGCCTGTGACGAGGAGAACACCATGATCCATCGCTTTTTCGCGGCGCTGCTCGCGGCGCTCTGTCTGATGCTGGCCGCCGCGCCCGCCCTGGCCGGGGAGAACACGCAGGTGAAGCACTACCTGCTGCTGGGCGAGGACGGCTACGCCGAGGACATCACCGAGGACGCCCGCACGGACACCATCGTCGTCGTCTCGCTGGATACAAAGTACAACCGCGTGATCATGACCTCCGTGCTGCGCGACAGCCAGATCAACAATCCTCGCGGCAACGCGACGAAGATCAACCTGCTCTACAAGTATTACGGCTTTGAGGGCGTCACGGCCTGCCTGGAGCGGGAGCTGGGCATCGAGATCGAAGGCTGCGTGCTCGTCAACTTTGAGCACGTCAAGCCCGTGATCGACGCGCTGGGCGGTGTGGACATCGAGATCGACGAGAGCGAATACATCGCCATCAAGAAGATCCTGCTTGGGCAGGACCCGAACATGCCCGACGGCCCGGGCCTGGTGCACATGACCGGGCGCATCGCGCTGGCCTACATGCGCACGCGCGCGACGGGCGAGGGCGGCGATTTCAGCCGGACGCAGCGCCAGCGCAAGGTCGTCAGCCAGCTCTTTGACAAGTGCCGCGACCTGTCCCTGCCGGATCTGGTGGGCATCTACAACCAGATCTCGCCGGGCCTGAAGATGGATCTCTCCGCGATGGACATCCTGGGCGCGATCTCCTCGGGCTACACGCTGCTCACCCGCGGCGCGGACTTCGTCGAATTCCGCATCCCGCAGGACGGCACCTACACCTATACCACGGTCAACGGCTCCTCCGCGCTGAGCGTGCGCTGGCAGACAAACAGCACCCGCTTCCACGAGCTGCTCGACGCCGCGCCCGGGGAGGAAGGGGCCGACGCGGCCTCCTGAGCGCAGCCGACGGCAACGACACACGACATTAGAGGAAGAAACCGATGAAAACACTGCGAATCCTGTCCGCCGCTCTGCTTATGACCCTGCTGGCCGCGCCTGGCGTGCCGGCGGAGGAGAAGCTCGACCTCTCCCTGCTGGACGCACAGGAGCTGTCCGCCGCCGCGACCTGGGAGGACGCTGTCTTTGAGACGCGTCCCTGGTATGAGCGCGCGGACGGCACCGACTGGCGCGTGCAGGACGACGGCTCCGTGATCGTGACGATCTCCGCGACGGGCGACGTCACCATCGGCGGGGACACACGCAAGAGCAGCACGAGCATCTTTGACAAGCAGCTGGCGCAGGAGCCCTCCGGACTCAGCTTCCCGATGGAGAACGTGCGCAGCCTCTTTGAGGCGGACGACATGACCATCGTCAACTTCGAGGGCACGCTCACGACGACCAAAAGCGCCACGAAGAACACCTATTCCTTCGCCGCGCCGCCGGAATACGTGCAGGTGCTGACCTCCGGCAGCGTCGAGGCCGTATCGCTGGAGAACAACCACATCCTCGACCACGGCGCGGCGGGCTACGAGGAGACCTGCCAGACGCTCGAGGCGGCGGGCATCCGCTACAGCGGCCACCTGGGCGCCTCGACCTACACGACGGACACCGGCGTCACCATCGGCATGCTCTCCTACCAGACCTTCAACGGCAACTACACGAACATCTACGCCTCCATCGAGGGCGACATCGCCGCGCTGCGCGCGCAGGGCTGCCAGATTGTGATCGTCTCCTACCACTGGGGCGAGGAGAAGGACTACATTCCCAACGAGCGCCAGGTGCCGCTGGGCCGCGCGACGATCGACGCCGGCGCGGATCTCGTCCTGGGCCACCACAGCCACAGGATGAACCCGATTGAGGTCTACAACGGCAAGTACATCTGCTACTCGCTGGGCAACTTCTCCTTCGCGGGCAACATCCGCCCGGACGACATGGACACCTTTGTCTTCCAGCAGCGCTTCCGCGTCTGGCCGGACGGCACGGTGCAAAACGAGGGCTTCCGGATCGTCCCCTGCTCGATCTCCTCCCAGGAGGACGTCAACGACTTCAAGCCCACGCCCCAGGAGGGCGAGGCGGCGCAGGCCATCGTGAGCCGGCTGCTTGAGCTGAACGCGGACTTCGAGAAGACCTACAGATCCACCGGCGTCACCGCGGTGGACGCGTATCCGACGCAGTGGATGACGGAATACTGATACTGTTTTGCAGCTCAAAAATTGAGCATTCGCGCGAAGCGAGGAAGGGAGTTTGAGGGATGAAAGTCCCGCTGCTTTGCGGTCGAGGCTGGAGCTTTGCAGAGCAGGATGCGCAGCATCCTGCGATTGAAACGGGTTTGATTCTGTAAAGCCAGGTTTTGGGCGCAAAACAGTATGAATTCTTTTCCAGGTGCATAGCGAAGCAGGACCAGAGGCGTTGCCCCTGGCCCTGCTTGACTTTATTGGAATGAAATCAGTACCCTCCGTCTCCGGCGAAGGCGCGGATGGCCTCGCTGCGCTCGCTGCCGAGCACCTCCTGCGCGGGGCCGTCCTCGACGACCAGGCCGTCCTCCATGTAGATGACGCGGTCAGCGACGTCGCGGGCGAAGTTCATCTCGTGCGTGACGACGATCATCGTGCGCTTTTCGGCGGCGAGCTGGCGGATGACGGAGAGCACCTCCTGCGTCAGCTGCGGGTCAAGCGCGGAGGTCGGCTCGTCAAAGCAGAGGATTTCCGGATCCATGCACAGCGCCCGCGCGATGGCGACGCGCTGGCATTGGCCGCCGGAGAGGTTGCAGGGGTATTCGCCCGCCTTGTCCGACAGGCCGACCTTCTCAAGCAGCAGCATCGCCTTCTGCTCCGCCTCCTGCGGGCTGCGGCGCAGCACGAGCCGCTGGGGCATCACGAGGTTTTTAAGCACGCTGTAATGGGGGAAGAGGTTGTAATCCTGGAAGACCATGCCCATCTTGAGGCAGATGCCGCGCAGGTCGCGCTCGCGCTTGTACTGCGCGCGGCCCTGGGCGTCTGTGGTGACCATGGCCTGCCCGCCGATGAGGATGGCGCCGCTGTCGATCGTCTCCAGATGGTTGAGGCAGCGCAGCAGCGTGCTCTTGCCCGAGCCGCTGCGGCCGATGATGGCGACGACCTCGCCGCGCGAGACGCGCACCGTCACGCCGCGCAGCACGCTCTCGCCGTCAAAGCTCTTCCTGATGTCAATGGCTTGCAGCATATCGCGCCCCTCCTCAATCCTTGTAATAGGCCATGCGGCGGTTGACGGCGCTGAAGAACAGCGTGACGGCGCCATTCATCAGCAGATAGAAGAGGCCCGCGGCGAAGAGCGGCTCGATGGAGGCCGTGCGGCTCGACTCGTTTTTCGCCGCGCGGAACAGCTCGCCCACGGCGATGACGTTGGCCAGCGACGTATCCTTGACCAGCGTGATGACCTCGTTGCTTACAGGCAGCAGCACGCGCTTGACGACCTGCGGCAGCACGACGTGGAAGAACGTCTGCGCCCTCGTCAGGCCCAGCACCTTGCTGGCCTCGTGCTGGCCCACGGGAATCGACATCATGCCGCCGCGGAAGATCTCCGCGAAGTAGGCCGCGTAGTTGAGCGAGAAGGCGACGACGGTCGCGGCCATGCGGTCGAGGTTCATGCCCGTGAGCATCGGGATGGCGAAGTAGATCGCGAAGATTTGCAGCATCAGCGGCGTGCCGCGCATCACGAGGATGTACAGCGCGACGGGCATGCTGACAGCCCGATGCCGGTTCATCCTCAGCAGCGCGAGCACCATGCCCAGCGGGATGGAGAAGATGAGCGTCGCGGCGAAGATGAACAGCGTGCTGCTCATGCCGCTTTGCAGCGTGCGCAGGAGCTGGAGCAGCGCCTCGGGGTTATTGAAATATCTCATAGGCACCTCATCGGTCGCTTTCCGGGGCGGCCGCCCCGGAAAACAGGCAACAGGGCTGCAAAGCGTCTGGCTTTACAGCCCTGTGGATTTGCTGCGGAATGGCCCCGGCCCGGGGCGGCTGCTTCAGGGATTACTTACCGTAGCTGTCGGCGTACTTGCTGACGATGGTGATGTCGTTGGCGAACCACTTTTCGCGGATGGCGTCGAGCGTGCCGTCCTCGCTCATCGCGATGAGCTGCTCGCTGACGGCGTCGGCCAGCGTCTGCTCGCCCAGACGGAAGGCGATGCCGTATTCCTCGGCCTCAAGCACCTCGGGCAGCACGCTGAAGGCGTCCGGATCGTCCTGCTGGGAGATGTAGTAGTTGCCCACGACGGAGTCAATCAGCAGCACGTCGATGCCGCCGAGCTTGAGGTCCATCAGCGCCGCGACGAAGTCGTCGGACAGCGCGATCTCCGCGAGGGAATCCTTGAGCTCCGGGTTGGCGTCGAGCACGTCGACCGAGCTGGAGCCCGCCTGCGTGCCGAGCACCTTGCCGGCGAGCTGATCGGCGGACGTGATGCCGGAATCGCTCATGACGACGAGGATCTGCTCATTGGCCAGATAGGGGATGGAGAAGAGCATCTGCTCCTGGCGCTCCGGCGTGATCGTCAGGCCGGACCAGATGCAGTCGATGTTCTTTCCGGAGAGCTCGAGCTCCTTGGCGTCCCAGGAGATCGGCTGGAGCACCAGCTCCACGCCCAGGCGGGCGCAGACCTCTTTGGCCAGGTCGATATCAAAGCCGACGTGCGTGCCGTCGTCCGCGACAAAGCCCATCGGCGGATAGGCCTCGTCAAAGCCCATGACCAGCGTGCCCTTGGCGAGCACGTCGGCAAGGCCGGTATCCTCCGCCAGCGCGGCGGAGCAGGAGATCAGCATCAGGGCGGCGAGCAGCATCGCGATCCACGTTTTCATCTTGGTAAACCCCTCTCACTTTATTGTGTTAGTGCTTTAGCGTGATAAAGCATACCACAGCGCCGCCCGCTTGTCAATCCCCTTTTTCCAAAAAGCGGGCTGTGCCCGCTCCCACTTCCGAACCGCTTCTCCAAAGCCCGCAGTACGGTGCTCGCCGCAAGAGGCCTCGCCTTCCTGAACCAGGCCCAAAAGCGGGCAGTGCCCGCTCCCACTTCCGAACCGCTTTACAGGATCAAGCGATTCGGTGCTCGCCGCTCCATTTTACTCTGTAAGTTCATCTGCAAGGCTCCGGTCTCGGGCACAAAGCAACTGGACTTACATCACTTCGTCGGAAAAGCCACCGGCATCATGCCGGTTTGGGCGCAATGACCCATCGTGTAAAAAGGCGGGCTGTGCCCGCCCCCGCTTGCGCGCCGCCGCGCGCCGGCGTATAATCAGAGGGAAAACGCGGGCCGCCCATGCCCGCAGGAGGGATCGTCCATGCGCATTCGCTATCTTCCCGCCGACCCGGCGGGCAACCTGACGGGCTTCGTCCTTTCGCCGGTTTTCCCCGGCGAGCGCGCCGCGCTGGCGGCGAGGCTGATGGCCGCCTGCCCGGAGGGCTTTGACCAGATCGGCTATGTCGACGAAGCGAGCCTCGATGCGCCGCTGCCGCGCCTTGACATGATGGGCGGCGAATTCTGCGGCAACGCGGCGCGCGCGTTCGGTCTGATGGTCGCGCGGCGGCGGGGGCTGACGCGGGGGAGCCTCTGCGTGTCCGTCAGCGGCGCGGCGGATCCCGTGCCGGTGGAGTTTGACGTGTCAAAGGGCGAGGCCTTTGCGCAGATGGCGCTGCCGAGGGCGGTTCTGCGCATCCGCGCGCTGGGGGAGGCGATCGACGTCGTGCGCATGGAGGGCATCGCGCATGCCGTCGTGGCCCGGGCGCCCTCGCAGGAGGCCGCCGACGCCGTGCTCGCCGCGATGCCCGATGCCCCGGCGCAGGGCGTGCTCTTTCGGGAGGGAACCCGCATGACGCCGCTCGTCCGGGTCGGCGCGTCGGGCACCTGCGTGTGGGAGGGGAGCTGCGGCTCCGGCACGGCGGCGCTGGCGTTTCTGCGCGCGCGCGGCCTTGAGGATGGCGAGCACGATTTCGCGTTTGACGAGCCGGCGGGGCGGCTGCACGCGCGCGTACGCGTTGAGGCCGGACAGCCCGTGCGCATCACCATGGGCGGCAGCGTCACCTTTGGCGAGGAGAAGGAGATTGAGATCCAAGCACCGCTTTGCAGCCTGCGGACGGGAACCTCACCCGGTTCCTTCTGAACCGCCGGGCACACAGGCAGAAAGCCGTATAAAAGCACAGACAAACCTCCCCTAAGCGCCATTCATAAGACAGTCAACAGCCACAGCAGTTCCCCTGCAGTGGTTGTTCCTGCTCCTCATTCTGTGATGCGGTAATATGGAGGCGGACAGACCTAAAAATCGGAGTTTAACCGAGCAACGCTACAAGCCTTAACCTCAAGACCTGACGGTCTTTCGGTCACGGGCTGTCGCCCTATGAGTCTGCACTCGAAATTGTCTTCCTGTGAGCAAGCT
>SFHU01000103.1 GCA_004555535.1 Clostridiales bacterium | reverse complement strand
ACATCCGCTTCGGCCTGGTGGCAGTGAAGGGGGTGGGCCGGGGCTTCATCAACGCGGTGCTGGCCGAGCGGGAAAGGGCCGGAGTGTTCCGGGACTTTCCGGACTTCTGCCAGCGGATGAACACCGAGCAGGTCAACAAGCGCGTCGTCGAGGCGCTGATTCTCGCGGGCGCGTTTGACTGCACGGGCGCGCGTCGCACGCAGCTGATGGCCGTCTATGAGAGCGCGCTCGAGGGCGCCGTGCGCACGCGGCGCAGCAACGTCGCCGGCCAGCTCTCCCTCTTTGGCGACGGGCTGCTCGAGGAGGTCAACCCCGCCCTGCCGGACATCCCCGAATACGACCTGCGCACGCGCCTCACGCTGGAAAAGAGCGTCACCGGCCTGTACATCACGGGCCACCCGCTCGCCGACTACCAGCGTGCGCTCTCCGCGATGAGCATGAACACCGCCCGGCTCGCCGAGCTGACCGAGAGCGAGGATCACGGTCTGTCGCAGGACGGCATGCGCGTCTCGATGGGCGGCATGCTCGTGGAGGTGCGCCAGAAGGCGACCAAGGCCGGCAACCTGATGGGCTTTGCGACGCTCGAGGATTTGACCGGCGCCATCGAAGCGCTCGTCTTCCCCAAGGTGCTCGAGCGCGTGACGACGGAGCTCGTGCCCGATACGGCGGTCGTGCTGACCGGCCGGCTCTCCATCCGCGAGGACGAGGACCCCAAGCTGCTGCTGGACACTGTCGAGCCGCTGGAGACCGACGCGCAGCTGCAGGCCCGGCGCGAGGCCGGCGTCCTGCGCGAGGAACCCAGGGACGAGGTGCTCTCCGGCAAAACGCTTTACCTGCGCCTGCCCAGCGACAGCGCCATCGCGATGATCCGTCCGCTGCTGGCCCGCTCCTCCGGCGACACCGCCGTCGTCCTCTATATCCAGAGCACCGGTGCAAAGCTCGCCGCGCCGAAGAATCTCTGCGTGCGGCCGACGCGCGCGCTGCTTTCCTCGCTTTCCGAGATGCTGGGCGCCAAAAACGTCGTGCTCAAGTAATATGGGTTCCATTCAACTGCTTTTACAGGCGCGGAGCGAAGAAGGGGTTTGGGGATGAAATCCCCAAGCGGGTCATAGGGCGGCAGCCCTATCGTTCCAAGTCAACTCAAAACCGCCGTTTCAGAGCAGGATGCGAAGCATCCTACGATTGAAACGGGGCTGATTCTGCAAAGCCAGATTCCTTTGGTGCAAATTGATTGGGTGCAAAATCATCCGCATCCATCCTTCTCATAAAATGGAGGTACCTACATGGACATTCAGCCGTTTTTCGATTTCGTCCGCGAATCCCCCAGCGCGTTCCATGCATCGGATGCGCTCTGCCGCCGCCTTGATGCCGCCGGCTTTCTCCCGCTTTCCGAGCGCGAGCCGTTTGCGCTTGTTCCCGGCGGGCGCTATTATTTGACGCGCAACCGCTCCTCCGTGCTCGCCTTTGCGCTGCCGCAGGAGGGCTTTTCCCATTTTCAGATCGTCGCCAGCCACAGCGACAGCCCGGTCTTCAAGCTCAAGACGAATCCGGAGGAGGCCGTCTGCGCGCAGTATCTGCGCCTGAACGTCGAGCGCTACGGCGGCATGATCATGTCCACCTGGCTTGACCGGCCGCTCTCCATCGCGGGCCGCGCGCTCGTGCGCGAAGGCGGCGCGCTTACAACAAAGCTCGTCGATTTCGGCCGGGACGCCGCGCTCATCCCCAACATGCCGATCCACTTCAACCGCGAGGTCAATGACGGCTACAAATATAACCCGCAGGTCGATCTGCTCCCGCTCTACGGCGGCGCGGAGGCCAAGGGCGCGCTGCTTGGAGAAATCGCCCGCTGCTGCGGCACACAGAGCGAGAATATCGCCGCGTTTGATCTCTTCCTCTATAATCGCGAGCGCGGCAGCGTCTTCGGCACGCAGGGCGAATTCTTCGCCTGCCCGCGCATCGACGATCTCGAATGCGCGTTCGCGTCGCTCGAGGCGTTCCTCTCTTCGAAGCCGGAAGGACACGTCAACGTGCTCGCCGTCTTTGACAACGAGGAGGTCGGCAGCGGCACGAAGCAGGGCGCGGATTCGTCGCTTCTCTCCGACGCGCTTTTCCGCATCTGCAGCGCGATGGGCCTTGGCGATGAGGCGGCACGCGCGGCCATCGCCGCGAGCTTCATGGTCTCCGCTGACAACGCGCACGCCGTCCACCCGAATCATCCCGAAAAATACGACGCGGGCGACCGCGCGTATCTCAACGGCGGCGTCGTCATCAAGCACAACGCCAACCAGAAGTACACGACGGACGCGGTCTCCGGCGCGATCTTCGCGGAAATCTGCCGCCGCGCGGGCGTGCCCGTCCAGCATTTCTCCAACCGCTCCGATATCCTCGGCGGCTCGACGCTGGGCAACATCGCCAACACGCATGTCTCCATGAACACCGTCGACATCGGCCTGGCTCAGCTGGCCATGCATTCCTGCTACGAGACGGCCGGCACGCGGGATTTGACCTTCATGGTGCGCTCGATCGCGGCGTTCTACGGGACGCAGATTGAGACCCGCGCCGACGGGGAATACGCGCTGCGGTGATTCCTTCTTTAACACGCAAAAGCCGCTCCCGGGGGATGCCGGGAAGCGGCTTTCCGTATGTCCTTTTTTGGCGAATCCAACCCGTCTCAATCGTAGGCCGCTCTGCGGCCTGCTCTGAGACTACCGATTTTGAATTGATCGGGAACGATAGGGCTGCCGCCCTATGACCCGCTTGGGGATTTCATCCCCAAACCCCTTCTTCGCTTCGCGCGCAGAAAAGCGGCCTGCTCTGAGACTACCGATTTTGAATTGATCGGGAACGATAGGGCTGCCGCCCTATAACCCGCTTGGGGATTTCATCCCCAAGCCCCCGCTTCGCTTCGCGCGCAGAAAAGCAGCTCAGCATCTGGATTCCGTTTCCGGCGCTCGGCCCGTGATCATCATCGCATCGCCAAAGCTGAAGAAGCGATAGCGCTCCCTGACGGCGATCTCATAGGTATGCAGCGCGTTTTCCCGGCCCATCAGCGCGGAGATCAGCATCAGCAGCGTGCTCTGCGGCAAATGGAAATTCGTGATCAGCGCGTCGACCGCCTTGATTTTGACGCCCGGGGTGATGAAGATCTGCGTAAAGCCGCTGCCGGGGTGGACGACGCCATCCTCCGTCGCGACAGTCTCCAGCGTGCGCACGCTCGTCGTGCCGACGCAGACGATCCGCCCGCCGCGCGCACGCGCCGCGTTGATCTTCTCTGCCTGCTCCGGCGTAACCTCGTAATACTCGCTGTGCATGTGGTGGTCGGCGACGTCCTCCTCCTTGACGGGACGGAACGTGCCCAAGCCGACATGCAGCAGCACCGGCACGACCTCGATGCCCTTTTGCCGGATGCGCTCAAGGAGCTCTGGCGTAAAGTGCAAGCCCGCCGTCGGCGCGGCGGCGCTGCCGTCCACCTTCGCGTAGACGGTCTGATAGCGGCTCCTGTCCTCGAGCTTTTCGTGGATGTAGGGCGGCAGCGGCATCTGTCCGAGCCGGTCGAGCACGTCCTCAAAGACGCCCTCGTAGAAAAAGCGCACCGTGCGTCCGCCATCCTCGCTGACGGTCAGGATCTCGGCGATGAGCTCGCCCTCGCCGAAGACGAAGCGCGTACCGGGCTTTGCCTTTTTACCGGGCTTGAGAATGACCTCCCAATCCGTCAGGTTCAGCCGGCGCAGCAGCAGAAACTCGATCGCGCCGCCCGTGCCCTCCTTGACGCCGTAGAGCCGCGCGGGAATGACGCGCGTCTGATTGACGACGAGCACGTCACCGGGGTTCAGGTAGTCGATCACGTCGCGGAACACACGGTGCTCGATCTCCCCGCTGTCGCGATGGTAGACGAGCAGGCGGCTGCTGTCACGCGGCTGCGCCGGGGTCTGCGCGATGAGCTCCTCGGGCAAATCGTAACTAAAATCAGATGTCTTCATGGTCTTCCTTCTTTTATGGTTCAGCCTCAGTCGAGCAGCGACGTCTGCCCCTCGATTTTGCCGCCCGTGCGGGCCTCCTGGGGCATCGGGATCTTCATGTGGTCATAAGCGGCCTGCGTGCAGATGCGCCCGCGGGGTGTGCGCATGATGAAGCCGAGCTGCATGAGGTACGGCTCGTAGACGTCCTCGATCGTCACGGCGTCCTCGCCGGTCGTCGCGGCGAGCGTATCCAGTCCCACCGGGCGGCCGCCAAACTTCTTCATCATCGTCGTCAGGATCGCGCGGTCGACGCGGTCAAGCCCCAGCTCATCGACGTCCAGCAGCGTCAGCGCCTCGCGCGCCATCCGGCAGGTGATCACGCCGTCGCCGCGCACCTGCGCGTAGTCGCGCACCCGCTTGAGGAGCCGGTTGACGATGCGCGGCGTGCCGCGGCTGCGGCGCGCGATCTCGCGCACGCCGTCCTCCTCCGCCTCAATCCCCAGCACGGAGGCAGAATGATGCACGATCTGCATCAGCTCCTCCGTCGTATACATCTGCAAACGGAAGATGATGCCGAAGCGGTCGCGCAGCGGCGCGGAGAGCGAGCCCGCGCGCGTCGTCGCGCCGATGAGCGTGAACCTGGGCAGATCCAGCCGGATGCTGCGCGCGCTCGGCCCCTTGCCGATCATGATATCCAGCGCGTAATCCTCCATCGCCGGGTAGAGCACCTCCTCCACCGCATGCGACAGCCTGTGTATCTCGTCGATGAAGAGCACGTCGCCGCTGGAGAGGTTGGTCAGGATGCTCGCCAGATCGCCCGCGCGCTCGATCGCCGGTCCGCTGGTGACGCGGATGTTCGCGCCCATCTCGCTGGCAACGATGCCCGCGAGCGTCGTCTTGCCCAGGCCGGGCGGGCCATAGAGCAGCATATGGTCGAGCGAATCCCGTCTCTGGCGCGCCGCCTGAATGTAGATGTTCAGGCTGTCCTTGACAGCCTGCTGGCCGACGTATTCGCGCAGCGTTTTGGGGCGCAGGCTGCTCTCCTGCTCGTCCTCTTCCTCGCGGAAGCCGCTCATCACAAGGCGTTCCTCTTCCATCTTCTCACCTCTTCATGGCGCGCCGTCCGCCGTCAGGCAAACCGGTTCGCCGCCTCATCGTATTGATAGCCGGCCTCGGCCAGCCTGCTTTCGATGTCCGCGCGGTTTTCGTCCATATCCTCGCACAGCGCGTCGAGCGAGGCATACCGGTCCCGCAGCTTCATGTTCACCACGCTCAGCAGCATGATCGGGTCGCTGGGAAGCATCGCGTTCTCCTCCTCTTCCGTTTACAGGCTGCCCATCTGCCGCAGCGCGAGCATGATGAGCCTGTCCGTCGAATCCGCCTGGTCGCGCACGAGGTTGATCGCCCGCGCCGCCTCTGCGGAGGTGTAGCCGAGCGCCTGCAGGGCGGCTTGCGCCTCCTGCTGCGCGCTGCCCGTGGGCGCGGGGGCCGGGGCGCCGCCCGGCGTGGCGGCGACATCCTGCTGTTCGACCTTGTCCTTGAGCTCCAGGACGATGCGCTGCGCCGTCTTCTTGCCGATGCCCGGCGCGCGGGAGAGCGCGGCGACATCGCCCGTGACGATCGCGACGGAGAGGTCGCGCAGCGGCAGCGCGGAGAGCACGCCCAGCGCCGTCTTCGCGCCCACGCCCGTCACCGTGCACAGCCGCCTGAACATCTCCCGCTCCTGCTTGGTCGCAAAGCCGAAGAGCTCCATTGCGTCCTCTCGCACGTTCATCACCGTGTAGCAGCGCCAATTTTCGCCCATGACGGGCGCAGCAGCGAGCGTCGTGCTCGAGCAGAGCAGCGAAAAGCCGACGCCGCCCGCGTTGATGACCAGCTCGCCGGGGTTCTTCTCGGCGACCTTTCCTTCAATAAATGCAATCATGTCTCTTTCCCGTCCGTCTTCCCCGTTTTGTCAGGCATACCGCTGGTCATTTGATGCGGAACTGCTCCCGCCCCGCGCCGGCATGCGCGTGGGTGATGGCGCAGGCGACGGCGTCCGCCGCGTCGTCCGGCCGGGGAATCTCCTTGATGCCCAGCAGCATCCGCACCATCATCTGCACCTGATGCTTGTCCGCGCCGCCATAGCCGACGACCGCCTGCTTGATCTGCATCGGCGTATACTCAAACAGCTTGTCCGTATAGGCCTGGCACGCCGCCAGCGCGACGCCGCGCGCGCCCGCCACCTGAATGCCCGTGGTGATGTTCTTGGAAAAGAACAGCTCCTCAAACGCGATCTCGTCCGGATGGAACGTCTCAATCAGCCCCTTGACGCCCTGCTCGATGCAGGCCAGCCGCGTCGGGAACCTGTCCTTGGGCGAGGTGATCACCGCGCCGTACTGCACCAGACGCTCGTGATACCCGTCCGATTCGATCACGCCCCAGCCCATCGTCGCCAGGCCGGGGTCGATGCCCAAAACTCTCAATGCTCTCCTCGCATTTCCCGTGTCGCGCGGCGCAAACGAATTCGCGCCGCGCCGCCTCTGATCTCATTCGGTTTAGTTTATCCTATTTCATGCCCTCTGTCAATCGCCGCCGAAGGCTCCCCTGTGCATATACCGTCGAGTTTTATACGTCTCTATTCACTTTCAGCATTCATTCTGCTCGAATTATTTATCTTTTTCTTTGACTTATTTTACAAAGTTCTTCCGAATGACGGAATATTCATTCGGCGCCCTTGCATTTTTATAAGCGACGCGCTATAATACCAAATCGTAACAGCAAACAAGCCCTGCCGGCACAACCGCCGCGCAGGCCGATGGAGGGATTTTTTATGGCAAATCAGCAGTACAAGCGTGTGCTTCTTGCGTATTCCGGCGGACTGGATACGTCCATCATCATCCCCTGGCTCAAGGAGAACTACGGCTGCGCGGTCATCTGCTGCGCCGCGGATGTCGGCCAGGGCGAGGAGCTCGAGCCGCTGCACGAGAAGGCGAAGAAGACCGGCGCGGAGAAGCTCTACATCGAGGATCTGCGCAAGGAATTCGTCGAGGACTTCATCTGGCCGACGCTCAAGGCGGGCGCCGTCTATGAGGGCAAGTACCTGCTGGGGACGTCCTTTGCACGCCCGCTGATCGCCAAGCGCCTGGTGGAGATCGCCCGGGCCGAGGGCTGCGACGCCATCTGCCACGGCTGCACCGGCAAGGGCAACGATCAGGTGCGCTTTGAGCTGACGATCAAGGCCTTCGCGCCGGATATGCCGATCATCGCGCCCTGGCGCGAGTGGGACATCAAGACCCGCGAGGAGGAGATCGAGTATGCCGACGCGCGCGGCATCCCGGTTCCGGTCAAGAAGGACCGCCCCTACTCGATGGACCGCAACATCTGGCATCTCTCCCACGAGGGCTGCGACCTCGAGGATCCGGCCAACGAGCCGCCCAAGGATCTCCCGCTGATCTGCGTGCATCCCGAGGACGCGCCGGACAAGCCCGAGTATGTGACCATCGACTTCGAGCAGGGCGTGCCGGTCGCCGTCAACGGCGAGAAGATGGATGCCGTGTCGCTGCTTGAGAAGTGCAACGAGATCGCCGCGCGCAACGGCGTGGGCATCGCCGACATGGTCGAGAACCGGCTGGTGGGCATGAAGTCCCGCGGCGTGTACGAGACCCCCGGCGGAACGCTCCTCTACGCCGCGCACAAGAACCTCGAGGAGATCACCGTCGACCGCGACACCGCCCACTACAAGGAGCAGGTCGCCATCAAGTTCGCCGAGCTCGTCTACAACGGCCTGTGGTATACGCCGCTGCGCGAAGGCCTTTCCGCGTTCGTCGACGTGACCCAGCAGTACGTCACCGGCACCGCGAAGCTCAAGCTCTACAAGGGCAACTGCATCGGCGCGGGCGTGACCTCGCCCTACAGCCTCTACATGGAGGACATCGCCACCTTCGGCGACTCCGGCGAGATGTACAGCCACAAGGATTCTGCCGGCTTCATCAACCTCTTCGGCCTGCCGCTCAAGGTGCAGGCGCTGATGAAGCAGAAGGCCGGAAAGTGATCATCCCCATTCTTTCGAGCGGACAAGCCTTCGCCTGTCCGCTCTTTTCACATCACAGGAGGACGATTTATGAAACTCTGGGGCGGAAGATTTGAAAAGAAGACCGACGGCCTCGTCGACGATTTCCATTCCTCCATCACCTTTGATCAGCGGCTGTATCATCAGGATATCGCCGGCTCCATCGCGCATGCGACGATGCTCGGCGAGCAGGGCATCATCCCTGCGGCCGACGCCAGGGCCATCGTCGAGGGGCTCAAAGGTATCGAGGCCGACATCGCCGCCGGCAAGGTGCACTTTGAGCTCGACGCCGAAGACATCCACATGAACGTCGAGAAGCTGCTCATCGAGCGCATCGGCGACGCGGGCAAGCGCCTGCACACCGGCAGGAGCCGCAACGACCAGGTCGCGCTCGACTGCCGCATGTACGTCAAGGATGCCGCGAAGGAGGCAGCCGGCCTCATGCGTGAGCTCTGCGAGACGCTGCTCTCCATCGCCCGCGAGCACACGGCGACCATCATGCCCGGCTACACGCACCTGCAGCGCGCCCAGCCGGTCTCCCTGGGCCACCACATGATGGCCTATTTCCAGATGTTCTCCCGCGATATGCAGCGCATGAAGGAGGTCTACGCCCACGCGGACGTGATGCCGCTTGGCTCCGGCGCGCTCGCCGGCACGACCTATCCGCTCGACCGCGAGCGCGTGGCCGGGCTGCTCGGCTTCTCCGCCATCACGCTCAACAGCCTCGACGGCGTGGCCGACCGCGACTTCGTCTGCGACTACCTCTACGCCGCCTCCGTGTGCATGATGCATCTTTCCCGCTTCTGCGAGGAGCTGATCCTCTGGAACAGCCACGAGTTCCGCTTTGTGGAGATGGACGACGCCTACGCGACCGGCTCCTCCATCATGCCCCAGAAGAAGAACCCCGACGTCGCCGAGCTCATCCGCGGCAAGACGGGCCGCGTTTACGGCGACCTGACCGGCCTGCTGACGACGCTCAAGGGTCTGCCCCTGGCCTACAACAAGGACATGCAGGAGGACAAGGAGGCGCTCTTTGACGCGCGGGACACGCTCGTCAAGTCCCTCGTCGTCTTCAACGCCATGCTCGCCGCCTGCACGTTCAACACGCAGAACATGGAGCGCGGCGCGGCCGGCGGCTTCACCAACGCGACTGACGCGGCGGACTATCTCGTCAAAAAGGGCATGCCCTTCCGCGACGCGCACGCCGTCATCGGCCATCTCGTGCTGCACTGCGTCAAAGAGGACAAGGCGATTCTCGACCTGCCGCTCGAGGAGCTCAAAACCTTTTCGGAGCTCTTTGAGGCGGACATCTATGAGGCCTGCTCCATGCATGCCTGCCTGACGCTGCGCGACGTGCCCGGCGGCCCCGCGCCCGGGCGCGTGCAGGAGAGCATCGAGGCAGGCCAGGCCTTCCTGAATGGCTTTTCCATCGGCTGAGCGGGAATGCCCTGCGGGCGATTGACACCGGCCCCCGTTTTTCCTATAATGGGAGCCGGTCCTTCCCAATGAGGCAAAGCCACGATATTCTTGCAGAGGGACGTCCGTTTCCTCTGCTTTTTTATTTACGCCACAAGGAGGAATTCCCATGCAGCTCAAGGGAGCAACCGTCAACTTTCTGGGCGACAGCATCACCTTCGGCGTCGGCGCGAGCCGTCCCGAAAACCGTTTCACCGATGTGCTCGCCCGCGAATTCGGCCTGCTTCGGGCCAACAACTACGGCGTCAGCGGTTCGCGCTTTGCGCGCCAGCCCATCCTGGAGGAGGCCGACCGCGACTTCTGCATGCGCATGGAGGAGATGGACGAAAGCGCGGACGCCGTCGTCGTCTTCGGCGGCACCAACGACTTCGGACACGGCCAGGCCCCGCTGGGCATGCCTTGCGACCGCGAGCCGGACACCTTCTACGGCGCCTGCCACTACCTGATGAACGGCCTGCTGACGCGCTATGCCGGAAAGCCCGTCGTCATCGTCACGCCGCTGCACCGGCTGCTGGAGGACAATCCCCGCGGCGACGAGACGGGCCGAAAGCGCTTCAGCGTCGCGCCGCTTTCCACCTATCGCCGCATCATCATGGAGGTCGCGGAGCACTACGCCCTGCCCGTGCTCGATCTCTACGCGAGCAGCGGCATCCAGCCGGAGAATCCCGTCTGCCGCGAGCGGCTGCTGCCCGACGGGCTGCATCCCAGCGACGAGGGTCACGCGCTCATCGCCCGCCGCATCGGCCTGTTTCTGAGCAGTCTGTGATCCCCTTTTTTCAAGGAACCGAACAAAAGAGAAGCGCAGGAGGCGCGCCGCCCACATGGGCAGCGCGCCTCCTGCTTTTCTATTCATACTGTTCTCAAATCGAATCGAGCCTTCAACAAATTCCCCCGTCAGGTAACGCTTCGCTCCCTGACTGCCTTTAGGAAATGGCTTCGCCACCGGGGAA
>SFHU01000102.1 GCA_004555535.1 Clostridiales bacterium | reverse complement strand
CCGCCTGCTGCTGAACGATGATTTCCCGGTGTACTCGGATCGGGTCATCGGCAAAAAGCAGAGGAAGGGCCAGACGCTGCTGCGCTTCTGGAAGGATATCATGGCGCACGAGTTCTGCTCCCTGCCCTATGGCAAGATGATCTGGCGGGACGACGGCATGCGCAGTCGTTCCTTTTCCAATCTGTGCAACCGCAATGACGAGCTGAAAATATACCACGAATACGCCCGGGAGCTGGGCGCGTGCATTTCCTGCGATACGCTGCTCCATCAGGTAGAGCTGTTTGAACGCTTTCTCACGGGACGGGAGTATTCCGACGCGGCGCTGCGCTACCGCACCGAGGCGTTCCTGCGCGTGCTGGAGGACGATGAGTGCGTCAATGAAGCGATCAGAGGACAGCTGAAGGGCGTCTTTGAGGCGCTCAGCGACGATACTGATGCTGATCCGGAGCTCAGCGCGTTCTGCGCGGCGTATTTGCTGACGCTGATGACGCTGTATGCGGCGGCGGGTACAGCCATGGGCAATTCCGCCATGGCTGTGCTCCGGAACGAAGCGCTGGGCATGAACGCCCTGTGGGAGATGCGCCGGCAGAAGCAGGAGCAGGGGGAGCAGGAGATCCGGATTCTGACGGCCTACTCCGCGCTTTTGCAGGACACCTCCCTGTCCAGAAACCGCTTTTTCGGGCGGGAGGCGGAGCTGTTCGACCTGCAGGACCTCGCGGCGACCGGGAAAAAGTGCCTGATCTCCGGCATCGGCGGCATCGGCAAAACAGAGCTGCTGCGCCAGCTGGTTCGCAGCTGCCTCGAGGAGCATCTGGTGGACAAACTGGCCATCATCCCCTACCACACGAGTCTGGCGGAGAGCATGGGCTATGCGTTCCCGGACCTGATGACGTTGAAGCAGGACGAGGCGCTGCACAGCGCGCTGTACCGGCTGCGACGCGAGGCGCAGGACGGAACGCTGCTGCTGCTCATCGACGACGTGACCGCCGACGCGGATGCCGACGCGGGGCTGCTTTCCCTTGGCGAGCTGCCCTGCACGGTGATGGCAACCTCCCGGCTGCCGGCGCTCTCGGGCTTTGAGCCGTATCCGCTGGGCGCGCCCAGCCCGGACGCCTGCGCGCTGATCTTCCGGGACAACTACGGCAGTCCCCTCTCCGTCGCGGAGCGGGGCGAGCTTTCGCAGCTGCTGTCCCGCCCGGACTTTTGCCATCCGCTGACCTTGAGGCTGCTGGCCCGTGCGGCAGGAAGCAAGGACTGGACGGTGAGCGCGCTGCGCGAGAGCCTTTTGCGCAATGCGGCGCTGACCTTTGTGGAGGACGGGCAGCAGGTCAGGATCGAGCAGGTGCTCACAAGGCTGTATCCCGCCAACCGAATTCCGAGGGGCTGCGAAACTGTGGTTCAGCTCTTCACCCTGCTGCCCCGGGACAGCTATCCGGCGGACACGCTGATCGCGGATTTCCCGCAGCTGTTCCCCGGCCGCGACGAGCTTACCCGGAACCTGTCCCTGCTGGTTCGGCAGGGCTGGCTGGAGCAGGACGAAAGCGGCTGTTCCATGCATCCGCTCATCGCCCAGTGCCTGCGCCGCAAAACCCTGCCGGAGTCCTATCTGGCGCCCTTCCTGTCTGGTCTGCGCCCGCGGCTGCTCGATGCGGACAGGGAGCTCTCAGCCGGGTGCCGGCGGGCCGCTTCCATCATCCTGCACAGCCTGCAGTTCCTGACCGGCCCCATCAGCGGCGCGCTGCTGATGGATCTGATGGTTGCGATGGACATGCTACAGCCTTCCCGGTCGCAGCGGGAGCAATACTGTCAGTGGCTGAAGCAGCTGCTGCGCCGCTGCCCGGACAGAGACGATACCGTGGACATTGTGTGGTACACGCTGCTGTGCAGTTGGTTAATGACTGAGGAGGATACGATACGGACTGTCTTTGACAGGCAGCGCCAGGCGCGTACCGTCCCGCTGGACAGGTATCTGGCATTCTGCAATGCCGCCAGCTTCCAGTTGGTCTACAAAAATCCCGCTTTGTCAGAGCAGCTGGCTCAGACCATCCTTGCGGAGGAGGACGCTCCTGCCGCAGGCAAAGCGTTTGCCTATCTCAGGCTGGAACAATGTGCGGAGTATGCCGGACACGCTGAAGAGGCCCTTCATTTTGCCCGAACCGCTCTCCGGTATACGCAGGATCACCCGGAGTGCGGCGTCAGTGCAACCCTGGTGAGCTTGACGGGCTGCGCCACGCTGTTCGTCAAGTTCGGACGAGGTGAGGAAGCAAAGCCCCTGCTGGACAGATTGGGGGCAATCGACAATCTCTCCGTGTACCCGGACACGTATTGCACTTATTTGTTTGCCCTTGGCACGTGGGAGCTGTATTTCGGCGACATGGATAATGCCCGCAAAGCATATGAACAGGCGCGGCAGGGCGTAGAGGAACTTACGGGAAAAAATCGCTTCTACTTTGACTGCCTCAACCAGCTTGCAATTATCGCGCAGCGCCAGAAACGCTTTGACGATGCGAAGGCTGCCTACGAGGAAATCCTCGACGAACGCTCCGGGCATGTGTCCGGCAACGTCGCCCGCAACAATTACGCCGTGCTGCTGCTGGACATGGGGCAGCCGGAAGCCGCCCTGCCCGTCATCACCCAGGTGCTGGCGATCGCGCGGGAGCAGGGCGGCATCGCCCTGGGCGAGGCCCTGCGCAACAAGGCCCGCGCCCACGGCATGCTGGGCGACGCTGCCCAGGAGCGCGAATGTCTTACGGAAGCGCTGCCGCTGCTGGAGCAGGCCTATGGCCCGGAGCATGCCAGGCCCACGGCGGCGAGGGAGCGGCTTGCACAGCTGCGGGAGCAGGAAGCGCAGGCGGCGCAGACCTGACAGGGAATCGCAGCGCCGGAGGGGCGAGTGTTACCCGCTGCAGCGGGGATTGTACAGCATCAAACGGCCTTGCTCACGAAGAAGATGGAGCAAGGCTGTTTTTTGCTTGCTTTACCTTGAAACCACAGCATCCAGCGCAAACATCCCCTGTATAAAGGGGAATATGAGCAGAAATCAGGCAGGAAGAGATGCGGCGGCAGTGCCGGATTTCCAAACGAGAGCCTTGAGCTTTTTGAGATAGACCTTGTTTTTTCTTTCCTTATGATTACCAGACATCTCCGGGGTGATCTTCCCACCATGCCAATAGTCAAAAGCAGCCGGCCCGGGCTTCTGCCCGGGCCGGCTGCTTTGGGGAAAGGAAAGAGAAAAGGTCAGTTCTGGTCGTACTGCTTGACTTCGACGGACTGCTTGTCAAAGTCGATGAAGATCTGATAGGCGTAGTTGTCCTCGCTGGTGTCCCAGATCTCCACAAATTTGGGCGTGACCTCGATGATGATCTCGGTGTCCTCGTGGGAATACTTGTTGTAGCTCCCCCAGAGGAACTTCTTGTAGAGCGCTTCAAACCGGCGGCCGGGCTCCTCCACGACGAGGCCCTTGTTCTGCGCGAGGCCCTCGATCTGCACGCCGCTCCAGCAGAGCGCGACGTGGGGATTCTCAAAGAGCTGTTGCGTCTTGCGGAAGTTCTTGTCGGTCTTGAAGTAGACCTTGTTGTCATAGAACAGGCAGCTCACGTTGCGCACCATGACATAGTCGTTGACCGAGCTGGCCAGCGCCATGATTTTGGAATCGCCGAGCTTTTCAAACATGATCGTCACGGCCTGCTCGAACGTGAGATGCTTGTCCACACTGAATTTCATCGGGATACAGCCTCCTGTCGGTTTGATGGGTGGTGATTGATTAGGCGGCCATCATGGCCGCGGGGATTACTGGATGAGCTTCTTGAGCGGCACGCTGATCTTCTTGTAGACCAGCATGGTGATGACGGACGTGACCGCGCGGGAGATCACGTTGAAGGGCACGACGGAGAACGCGGCGAAGGTCGGGATGTCCGTGATCCAGGGGTTCGCGGCGCTGCAGATCTCGATGATGGAATCCCAGCTCATGCCGTAGAGGTAGATGTAGGCGGGGAAGATGAGGTAGAGGTTGGTGAAGATAGCGACGATGACGCTGAGCACGGAGCCGAGCATCAGGCCGATGGCCGCGCCCTTCTTCGTCCTGTTCTTCCTGTAATAGAGGACGGCGGGCAGCACGTACGCCAGGCTCAGCAGGAAGTTCTGCACCTCGCCGGTGAACATGGAGCTGGTGCCCTTGAACACCAGGATCAGCAGGATCTTGACGGCGATGATCTCCACCGCGCCGGCGGGGCCGAGGATGAAGCCGCCGATCATCTCCGGCAGCGCGGAGAGATCGAACTCCGCAAACGGGGAGAGGAAGGGCACGCCGAAGTTCAGGTACATGAGGATGAAGGCGATGGCGCCCATCAGGGCGGCCATAGTGAGGCGGCGGACCTTGGTTCTGTTCATAAGAGAAACCTCCCAAATAAAAATTCCTGAAGCCAAAATCAAAGCTCGGCCTCAGGAAATTCCTTGTGTAGCAACCGGCGCGCCCAAAAGGCGCCCGGGACGCATTCAGGAGGAATCAGTCTTTTCCCATCCGGACTGTACCGTCGGTTCTGGAATTTCACCAGATCGGCCTCCCCGCAAGGGAGAGGTTCATGGACTATACCATCGGTCGGGATTTGCACCCTGCCCCAAAGACCATTCAATTTTAACTTCGCATACACTTTATGCCATTGCGGCGGATTTGTCAAGGGGTTTTGCGCAAAAGGTTCCGGCGATTTTCGCGCGGCGGGATCAGGGCTCGTCCCGCCCGGCCTGCCGCTTGTCCCACAGGCCGTACTGATTGCTGTTTTTGAGCGCGCTGAGCGTGTATTCCTTCAGGCGGGGATAGTCCCTGGAAAGCGTTTTGAGCAGATCCTTGATCTCCTGCCGGCGGGAGTGGCCGTCCTGCGGGCAGGGATTGTGCACGATGGGCAGGTTTAGCGTCTTTACGACGTGCAGGATGTGCTTCTCGGAGACGTAGACCATGGGCCGGATGACGGCGAGGCCGCGGTCGGGCAGAAAGGTGTTGGGGTGGAAGGTGTGCAGCCGGCCCTCGTAGAGCAGCGACATGAACAGCGTCTCCACGGCGTCCTCGCGGTGGTGGCCGAGGGCGACCTTCGTGCAGCCGGCGGCCTGCGCGGCGTCGAGCAGCGCGCCGCGGCGCATCCTCGCGCAGAGCGCGCAGGGGTTTTCCTCCCGGCGCAGCTCGAAGATGATCTTCGCGATGTCGGTCTCAAGTACGGTATAGGGCACCTCCAGCGCGTCGCACAGTGCGCGGATGGGCGCAAGGTCAAAAGGCTCAAGCCCCATGTCCACCGTGATGGCATGAAGGGAAAAGTCCCTGCCGGGGAAGTGGCGGTAGCGCGCGAGGGCCTCAAGCAGCAGCAGGCTGTCCTTGCCGCCGGACACACCGACGGCGACGCGGTCGCCGGGCGCGATCAGGTCAAAATCCGCATCCGCCCTGCGGATGCAGCCGAGCACAGTCTTCATCAGGCGGTCGATCCCTTCTTTTTTCTGCGGTCAGTATACGCGCGCATGAAGATTCTGTCAAGTTCGCGCGCCGGGGCTTGACGCGGCAGGAAAAGACTGATAGAATATCCGTTGATTTGCCAAGCCGGGCGCTGCTTTTGCAGGCGTCCCGGCAGGAAAATGTGATGGAACCCGAAATACCCGGGAACATAGAAGGAGAATATGGAATGAAAACAATCGTGGAGATTCTGCGCGGCGTTCTCATCGGCCTGGCGAACATCATTCCCGGCGTGAGCGGCGGCACGATGATGGTCTCGATGGGTATCTATGACACGATCATCGGCTGCATCAACACGCTGTTCAAGGACTTTAGGCGCTGCGTGAAGGTGCTCTGGCCCTATCTGCTGGGCATGGTGCTGGGCATTCTCGGCCTGGCCAAGCTGATCACCTATCTGCTGGGGACGTTTCCGCTGCAGACCAATCTGACCTTCATCGGCCTGATCTTCGGCGGCCTGCCCGTTATTGTGAAGCGGACGAAGGACGAAAAGAAGGGCGCACCCGGCCTGATCGCGTTCATCGCGGCCTTTGCGCTGGTGATCGTACTGCAGATCCTGGGCGAGGGCAACGGGCAGGACGCGGCGCTCAGCTTCAGCGTCGGGCAGATCCTGATCCTGTTCATCATGGGCATGATCGCCTCGGCGACGATGGTCATCCCGGGCGTGAGCGGCTCGATGATGCTGATGCTGCTGGGCTACTATAACCCGATCGTCGGCTCTGTCAGCCGGATGGTCGACGCGCTGCTGGCGCTGAACGTGAGCGAAATCCTCTCCTGCTGCGGCGTGCTGGTGCCGTTCGGCATCGGCGTGGTCGTCGGCATCTTCGCCATTGCCAAGCTGATCGAGGTGCTGCTTTCCCGCTATCCGGGCCCGACCTACTGCGCGATTCTCGGCCTCGTCGCGGCCTCGCCAGTCGCCATCCTGATGGCGATGGATTACACCGGTGTGACGCTGGTGAGCTGGCTGGTCGGCTCGGTGCTGTTTGCGGCGGGCTTTGCCGCGGCCTACAGGCTCGGCGGCGAATAAGCGGAAAAAAGCCAAAAAACGGTTGACAAAGCCGTCTGTGTCTGATACCATAATCAAGTTCATAAAACCTTATCCAGAGTGGTGGAGGGAATGGGCCCTGTGAAACCCGGCAACCGGACTCGATCCGGTGCCAAATCCCACGACAGCGATGTCGGCAGATGAGGTGTGGTCAAGATGGTTGCCGCCCGATTTGCGAAGATCGGGCGGTTTTTTCCGTTCCCCGCAGGCCGGCACACATTTTAAGGAGGATTACTTTGGAAACCCGCAACAGAACGCTCTTTACGTCCGAATCCGTCACGGAGGGACATCCCGACAAGATCTGCGACCAGATCAGCGACGCCGTGCTCGACGAGATCCTCGCGCAGGATCCGTATGCGCGCGTGGCCTGCGAGACCTGCACGACGACCGGCATCGTCATGGTGATGGGCGAGGTCACGACGACGGCGCGCTACGCCGTGGATGACATCGTCCGCAAGGTGGTCTGCGACATCGGCTATGATCGCGCGAAATACGGCTTTGATGGCCACACCTGCGCCGTGCTGACCGCGCTGCACGGGCAGAGCCCGGATATCGCGCAGGGCGTCGACGCGGCGCTCGAGGGCCGCGAGGCGGGCGAGAGCGACATCGGCGCCGGCGATCAGGGCATGATGTTCGGCTTCGCCTGCGACGAGACGCCGGAATACATGCCCATGCCTATCGCGCTGGCGCACAGGATCACGCGCCGCCTCTCCCAGGCGCGCCGCAGCGGCGAGCTGCCCTGGCTGCGCCCGGACGGAAAGAGCCAGGTGACGGTCGAATACGAGGGGGATAC
Organism: Clostridiales bacterium; assembly: GCA_004555535.1. Classification (GTDB taxonomy): domain Bacteria; phylum Bacillota; class Clostridia; order Christensenellales; family Aristaeellaceae; genus Ventricola. The sequence goes on along the minus strand of SFHU01000102.1, from coordinate 3,113 downwards.
GCCCGTGCGCGTGCACACGGTCGTCGTCTCGACCCAGCATGCGCCGGAGATCGACCACGCGACGCTCAGCGCCGAGGTCATTGAAAAGATCATCAAAACCTCGATTCCCGCGGCGCTCATCGACAGCGAGACCCGATTCCTCATCAACCCGACGGGCAAGTTTGTCGTCGGAGGCCCGATGGGCGACAGCGGCCTGACCGGCCGCAAGATCATCGTGGACACCTACGGCGGCTATGCGCGCCACGGCGGCGGCGCGTTCTCGGGCAAGGACCCGACGAAGGTCGATCGCAGCGCCGCCTATGCGGGGCGCTATGTCGCCAAGAACCTCGTCGCGGCGGGTCTGGCGAAGCGTTGCGAGATCGAGCTGGCCTATGCCATCGGCGTGGCGCGGCCCGTCTCGCTGCTGGTGGATACGCAGGGCACCGGCGCGCTGCCGGATGAAAAGCTCGCGGAGCTGGTTGGCCGCTGCTTTGACCTGCGCCCGGCGGGCATCATTGAGATGCTTGATCTGCGCCGCCCGATCTACCGCCAGACGGCGGCCTTCGGCCACTTCGGCCGCACGGATATCGACCTGCCGTGGGAGCGCACGGACAGGGTGGAGCAGCTGCGCGCGGAGGCGGCGAAGCTGTAATCCTCATAGAAACGAGCCGAAGCGAGGAAGAAGTTTGGGGATTTGTCCCTCAGACTCCCTTCCTCGCTTCGCACTTATGAAAGCATTTCAGAAAGGCAACAATTTGAAGTGCCGCCGGCCCTTACTGCTGCGCGAACTTCTGGCGAACCTGTGCGATTTGCTGGGCGTCCGCCTGCTGCGCGGGATACCAGCCCTTGGCGGCCATCTGCTTGTAGATGTCGCCCTGCATCGCGAGGCTGTCGCAAAGCGCCTGATCAAACGCCTGATGGACGCCTTCGGTGTTGGATTCGATGGCGCCATGCATGTACAGATCGCAGACACCCTTTGTCGTCAGCAGCAGGTTTTCCATGATGGCCTGATCGTTCATGACCGTTCCTCCTTAAATCAGCTGATAGAACTGGTTAAAAAGCTCCTGATGCGCGGCACGCATCTGCTGCACGCAGCTGCGAAGCTGCGGGTCGGTCAGGTTGTTCATGGCCTGCTGGCACTGATTCATCAGAATCTGCTCATGGCCGAGGGCATCCTCGATGTAAAGAAGCTCCTTGGGACTCATACAGCAATCACCTCCGGCTCTAGCATGCCCGCCGGAGGTGATTTCATGCTCATTTGGCATTTTTTCCAAACAGATCCGACACTTCCGTGATCGAGATGAACGCGCTGTCGTCGATGTCGTGGATGATGGCGCGCATGCGGGCGATCTGGAAGCGGTTGACGACGAAATAGACCATCGTCTTCTCCTCGCTCGAGTAGTAGCCGCGCGCGGGCATGAGCGTAATGCCCGAGCCGAAGGCGGCGGAGAGCTCCCGGCAGATATCATCCGGGCGAGTGGTGATGATGGTGGCGGCCTTGGTTTTGTCAAGGCCCTCGACGATGAAGTCGACGGCCTTGATGCCGGCCATGTAGGTCACGATGGAGTAGAGCGGCAGCGTCCAGCTCCCCACGAGCGCGCCCGCGATGACGTAGAGAATCGCGTTGTAGATCATCACAAACGTGCCAACGGTGATGTTGAGTCCGCGCGCGAAGATCACGGCGAGCACCTCCATGCCGTCAATCGCGCCGCCGAAGCGGATGGTTGTGCCGCTGCCGACGCCCGAGATGATGCCGCCGAAGAGCGCGCAGAGCAGCAGGTCGCTGCCTGCGATAGGGGAGGCGGGCTCGCCCGTCAGGAAGCGGGAGAAGACCAGCGAGGAGAGGGAATAGACGAGCACGGCGTAGATGGAGCGGACGGTGAAGGTCAGTCCCTGCCGCCTGAGCCCGTAGAGAAAGAGCGGCACGTTGAGGACGATCAGGAAGAAGCTGAGCGGAACGGCGCCGCCCGTGAGCTGGGAGAGCAGCATCGAGGTGCCGGAAAGCCCGCTGTCGTACAGGCGGACGGGCGAGAGAAACAGGACGACGCCGAAGGCGTTGACAGTGCCTGCGAGCGTCAGCATGAGCAGCGAAAGGGGATCGAGGCTGCTTCGGATGCGCGACAGGGCGCGGGCAGAAGGAGGATGGCTTTTCTTTTTGGACATGGATCTCACCTCTTGATGATTCTATGTCCATCATACCATGAATCCGGACGGGCTGCGTTAAGAAACCGTGAAAAAGGGACGGCGGGGTGGAGGGGGTCAGTCACAGGCGGCGATTGGCAGAAGGGCATTTCCGCGACGGACATTCGCATCCGACGCCGGATATGCTGTAATGCCTGACGAAGGGGTGTGACAAAGGATAAAACAGATGAAGAGAGCCGCGCTCACGCTGATGCTCGTGCTGCTTGTGCTGCCCATGGCTGCCGTGGCCAGACGCGTCAGGAGGAGGCGACCATTGGCTGTGGGAGGAAATCGCGGAGCATGTCTACCGGCTGGAGAAAAGCGTCGGTGTTGACATATGCTGAGCATCGAAGAGGTAGAGCGCACGATCCTCGAACTAGAAAAGCGTGATACGACCTACGCGACCTGTGAGCGCCTGGCCTGGCTATACATCGTCCACGACCACCTGACGCAGCGGATTGTGCAGGAGAAAGCGCGAGCGGCGGAGATGGAAGGAAGCCCGTTCCTTGCAGCGTGCTCGGGTGCGGAGATTTCGGAGATTCTGCGCGTGGTGAATGAGCACATGGAGGCTGTTCGGGTGATTTATCCGAAGGAGTACGATGCGGTTGTGAAGAGAATCGAATATACAAAACAATGATTCATGAAACGCGATGTATTTGTTTAAAATAATTGTTTCAAATACTGTTTCAAGTAATGATTCAAATAGATTCGTATTTTTCGGAATTCTTGAGTATAAAATATTATAAAGAAGAATAAAAAACCCAAGGATTTATTGAAAATCCTTGGGTTTTCTGGTCGAGGTGACAGGATTTGAACCTGCGACCTTTTGGTCCCGAACCAAACGCGCTACCAAACTGCGCTACACCTCGACATGGAGCCAATGAAGGGACTCGAACCCTTGACCTGCTGATTACGAATCAGCTGCTCTACCAACTGAGCCACATTGGCACAAG
>SFHU01000101.1 GCA_004555535.1 Clostridiales bacterium | reverse complement strand
CGCCGTTTTCGCCGATCAGGTTGAGCGGCAGCGCGCTGAGCGTATAGCGCTCCTTGACGGCCTCCTTGAGGCAGACGCCCTCCAGAATCGCGACGCCCGCGCTCAGCAGCGCGCGATGGATTTCGCCGTCGCAGAGCTCCATGTTCTCCACCGTCGGCGCGTCGATACCCACGAGCTTGACGCGCAGCTCCGCGAGGTACTGCGCCGCGCGCATGCTCAGCACAGCGGGATTGAAGCGTCCGATGCGCGCATATTTGCCCGTGGGATCCGTGCGCAGAAGGATGCGCTCGCCCGGCTGAATCCCCATGTCGGCGAGCATCTTCTCGCTGACGACAGATGCGCCGATGGTCAGTACGCGGCAGGGGCCATAGAAGCAGTCCAGCGGCATGGTGTCGATCCCCTTGCCGTCCGGAATCATGTGCAGCGGCGCGTCGATATGCGTGCCGCAGTGGCTGCCCATCGTCAGCTCACTGACCTCACACATATCGCCGAGCTTGAAGCCGCAAACGGTTCTCGTCTGATAGCGGGGATCACCCGGATACACGGCCATCTCGGGGCAGACTTTTTGCGAAATGTCGATGATTTTGCTCATATCCTTATTCCGCGGCTTCGTACGCGGCCGCGGCCTCCTTCCACTGTGCTGTAAATTCCTCCAGGCAGAGATTCTCGCTGCGCATATATTGGGCTACCTGCACGCCGACATAGCGAAGATGCCACGGCTCGGCAGTAATCCCTGTCAGGTCCTCCTTGTCCGGCTGATACCGGACGACAAATCCGTAATCCCAGCAGTGCTCGGCCACCCAGAGTCCTTCCTTGGTCGTGCCGAAGGCGCTGGTGAACTTCTTGCCGATGCCGGCCTTGTTGATGATATCAATCGCCAGGCCGGACTGGTGCTCCGACGCGCCGGGATATTGCACGACGCCGTCGTCGACGCCGTTGTTGCTCTTGAGCCGGTTGTAATACATCGTGTTCTGCGTCTGGTAGCTCCGGTAGCCGGAGTGCGCGTAGAGGTAGATGCCCTCCTCCTGCGCTGCGTCAAACATCACCTGGAGCGCATTGGCCGCCGTCTCCCGCAGCCGAATCGGATCATAGCTGATTTTGCGGCAGGTCAGATCGTCGACCAGATCGGCAGGAATATCATCCTCGCCGAGCAGGTTGTCGCGGTTGACCAGAACAAGGTAGTCGCTCGCCTTGAGCAGCTCATACGGAATGGGATAGGTCCATTCCTTCTGCGCCAACGGCTCCTCCAGGGTCTGCGCTTCTTCCAGGCTGTCCAGCTCAGAGAGATCGAGCATCTCCTCAGCCAGTCCTGACACGCACAGTGTCATCAGCATCATGACCACAAGCGTAGCCTTAACTCTCCAGTTCATCGGTCTGCTCTCCTTCCCCGATCTCTCCTTCTTCCGTCTGTCCGGCCCCAGCCTGTGATGCTTCAAGCGCCTCAATTCTTTCCTGGCGGATCAGGAGGATATATTCCTCAAATGTCACATCGAGCGCCTGAATCTCCTTGGCGGCCTCAACGCCGACATAACGGATGTGCCACGGCTCGTAGACGTAGCCCGTGATACTGCTCTTTCCTTGCGGATAGCGGATGATGAACCCGTAATCGTAGCAGTTTTCCGCGAGCCAGATGCCCTCCGGCGATTCTCCGAAGGCGGCCGTCAGGCCCGTCCCCTTGGTCGTCTCGCCCTCGACATCCATGGCCAGCCCCGTCTGGTGCTCGGAGTAGCCCGGCTTAGCGACGCTCCTGTTGGCCTGCGCCTCGGACATCTTCTCGAGCTTGCGGTCAAAGATCGCCTTCTGCGTGGAATAGCTGCGGTATCCGCTCGTCGCGTAGAGCGTAACGCCCTCCTCCGCCGCGCCGTCAAAGAGCGCCTCGAGTGCCGAAGCCGCCTCGGGCCGCATGTAAATGTTCTCGCCGAGCGCTTCCTCCGTCGGTGTGACGTCGGGCTTCACCAGCGTCATCGGCACGGCGGGCGCGCGATTGGTCTTGTTGACCAGGATGAGCACGTCCGTCGGGTCCTGGTGCGGCATCACATAGCCCCACGAATCAAACATCATCGCGGCGCCGACCGCCAGCGCGGCAACTGTCCGAATGGATATCATGTCGATCTATTCCTCTCTGTGTACACAATCAGTCGAGCCAGGTCAGCGCCTTCGCGCCCAGCCTGGCGGACAGCCTCCCGGCCGTCTGCTCGTCCGTCATGACCTCCACGCAGATGCCGCTGTCCGTGTATTCCTCGCGCAAAATGGCCGCGCTCTCGTGCAGCATGGACACCAGGCTGCCCTGCGCGTAGGGAATCTCCACGCGAAGGGGTCTCTGCACGCCGCGCAGCATCCGCTTGATCTCCTCAAGCAGCGCATCCATGCCCTCTCCTGTCTTTGCGCTGACAGGGATCGCCCCAGGCCATTGCGGCGGAGTCCCGAGCAGGTCGACCTTGTTGATGACGTCGATCTTCGGCTTGTCTGCGGCGCCGAGCGAGGAAAGCACCTCGAGCACGACGTCGTGCTGATGCTCCATCTCCTCCGAAGCGCCATCCGAGATGATCAGCAGAACATCCGCCAGCAGCGCCTCCTCAAGCGTCGAGCGGAAAGCATCGACGAGCGCGTGCGGCAGCTTGCTGATGAAGCCGACCGTGTCAACCAGGAGGAATTCCCCGCCCGTCGGGAAGCGGACCGTGCGCACGACAGGATCCAGCGTCGCGAAGAGCTTGTCCTCAGCCAGCACGCCTGCGCCGCTGAGCGCGTTGAGCATGGTCGATTTTCCCGCGTTCGTATAGCCGACCAGCGCCACGACGGGCACCTTGTTCTTCTCCCGCCGCAGACGGCGCAGCTCGCGCTGGCTTCCCAGCGCCTCGATGTCCTGCCGCAGATCGCTCATGCGCCGGCGAATGCGGCGCCTGTCCATCTCCAGGCGCGTCTCGCCCGGTCCTCTGGTGCCGATGCCGCCGCCCAGGCGCGACATGGACACGCCGTGTCCCGTCAGCCGCGGGAGCTGATAGGCCATCTGCGCCAGCTCGACCTGCAGCCGGCCCTCGCGGGACTGCGCACGCTGTGCGAAGATATCCAGGATCAGCGCCGTTCTGTCGAGCACCTTGACCCCGCGCAGGATTTCCTCCAGATTTCTCGTCTGCACGCCGGAGAGCTCGTCGTCGAAGATCACCAGATCGGCTTCGCGGGCCTGGCAATCCAGCGAGAGCTCATCCGCCTTGCCGCTGCCGATATACGTCGCCGTGTCGGGCTTCGCCTTTTTCTGCAGCATCCGTCCGACGACCACGGCGCCCGCCGTGTCCGCCAGGCGGGCAAGCTCATCGAGGGAACGCTCGCTGTCCAGCCCGACGAGGTAGGCGCGCTCCTGCTGCTCCTGCGTCTGGCTCGGCGCACCCCTCAGCACCTCGCTGTCAGCCCGCTCTATGGCCTCCATCAGCGCGTGCTGCGGAATCCGCTTCATCGGCAGGATGTCCGTGAGCACGACCTGATTAATTCCGTTGACGTATTCGCCCAGAAACGCCGCCTGCATGCCAGTCGGACGTCCGTTCTCCGCTACGCCGACAGCCGCCATCGCATCAAAGCGCATGGAGCGCAGCGAGCTGATGTCCACATCCGAAAGCTGCGGATTTCCGCCCGGATGCGTGTGAATGCAGCGCACCATGCTCAGCCGCCGCGCGTTGCGGCGCAGGCGCATGTCCTTGAGCTCGACGCTGCCCAGCTGGCCGATGGTGATGTCCAGAATCGCGCCGCTGCGCGAGATGTAGAGGCTGATTTCCCGGTTGATGGCAGCGGTGAACGCGGCCATCAGCTCCAGCAGCTCGACCGGCGCAAAGACCTCGCCGCCCAGATCAAGGTCATACAGCTTTTCCATCTGCGCCAGCAGGGAATCGCGTATGCCCTCCTTGTTGCCATAGATCATATTGACTCCTTCGATTCGCCCAGAATCCGGTTCAGCACCGCGCAGGCGCTTTCAATCTCCTCCGGCGTGTTGTCCGCTCCGAGCGTCAGGCGAAGATCCGCCAGGCCGCTTTCCGTCTCGTCGGGGAACATCGCCCGCAGCACATGCGAGCGCTCTGTGATGCCGGAGGTGCAGGCGCTTCCGGCCGAGGCCGCAATGCCCGCCATGTCAAGCCTCGCCAGCAGCAGCGAGGAATCCTGGTTTTCAATGGTAAAATGCGCGTTGCCCGGCAGTCTCTCTGTCCGGCTGCCGTTCATGCGGACGCCCGGAAGGGAAAGCAGGCGCTCCGCCAGATTGTCGCGCAAAGCGCGCGTATATCGGGAGGCCTCTTCCATTTCTTTAACAGCCATGCGGAGCGCTTCGCCCATGCCGACGATGCCCGGCGTGTTTTCCGTGCCCGCGCGTAGGCTGCGCTCCTGCGAGCCGCCGAGGATCAACCCCTGCAATCTGACGCCGCTGCGCACAGCCAGCGCGCCGACGCCCTTCGGACCACCGAACTTGTGCGCGGACATCGACAGCAGATCGACCCCCAGCGCATGCAGACCGACCGGAATGTGCCCGACCGCCTGTACGGCATCCGTGTGCATCAACGCGCCGTTCGCATGGGCGATCTGCGCGATTTCAGCCACCGGCTCGATGGTCCCGACCTCGTTGTTGGCCAGCATCACGGAGACCAGCAGCGTGTCCGTGTTGATCTCCCGTTCCGCCTCACAGCAGTCGACCCGACCCTCCCGGTCGACGTTCAGATAGACGACCTCGACGCCCTGCGCCTCGAGCATCGCGCAAGTGCTTAGAATCGCATGATGCTCAATTTTCGTCGTCACGATCCGCCTGCGCCCGTTGGATGCGCGAAGCGCACCCACGAGCGCCCAGTTGTCCGCCTCGGTGCCGCCCGAGGTCAGATAGATCTCGCCGGGCTCCGCGCCAATCGCCTCCGCAATCGAGCGCCGGGCCCGGTCGATGGCGCTCCTCGTCTGCCTGGCGGCGGCATACGTCCCGCTCGCGTTGGCATACTGCTCCGTCAGATAGGGAAGCATGGCCTCCAGGACCTCTTTCCTCAGCGGCGTTGTCGCCGCGTGATCGAAATTGATCATGCTTCCTCCTCAACCTTGCGCGTGATGGGCTTTGCGCAGGAGCACCGTGCTGTGCAAAATGCCTCTGTATATCAGTTTACCCTTTGCGCCGCCCGCTGTCAATCCCAAACTTGCCCGCGTTCATGTGTAAGCCTTTGCCTGCATCAAAAGAGAGAAAGCGCGTCGGAGTCTTTCCGATGCGCTTTCGTATGTCTTGCAGTTACTCGTTGACGCAGTCTGCGTAGAGCGGGAATCTCTCGCAGAGCGAGAGCACCTCTTCCTTCACCTGCGGCAGCGCGGCCTCGCCCTCGCGGACGACGCGCGCAATCCACTGCGCAATCCTGCGCATCTCGTCCTCCTTCATGCCGCGCGTCGTGACGGCCGGCGTGCCGACGCGGATGCCGCTGGTGACGAACGGGCTGAGCGTCTCCTTGGGAATCGTGTTCTTGTTCACGGTGATGTTGGCCTGGCCCAGCAGGGCTTCCAGCGCCTTGCCGGTCACGCCCGTGCCCGTCAGGTCGAGCAGCATGAGGTGGTTGTCCGTGCCGCCGGAGACGAGACGGATGCCCTGCTTGTTGAATTCCTCCGCCATGGCCTTGGCGTTGAGGACGATCTGATGCTGATACGCCTTGAACTCGTCGGAGAGCGCTTCCTTGAAGCAGACCGCCTTACCCGCGATCACATGCTCCAGCGGGCCGCCCTGCGTGCCGGGGAAGATGGCCTTGTCGATGGCCTTCGCGTACTGCTCCTTGCACAGGATCATGCCGCCGCGCGGCCCGCGCAGGGTCTTGTGCGTCGTCGTCGTGACGAAATCCGCATACGGAACGGGATTGGGATGCTCTCCCGCCGCGACCAGGCCGGCGATGTGCGCCATGTCGACCATCAGCAGGCAGCCCGCCTTGTCGGCGATGTCGCGCAGACGGGCGAAGTCGATGATGCGCGGATAGGCGGAAGCGCCGGCGACGATCAGCTTCGGCCTGACCTCAAGCGCCTGCCGCTCGAGCGCGTCGTAGTCGATGATCTCTTCTTCCTCCGTCACGCCGTAGGGAACGAAATTGAAGTATTTGCCGGACATGTTGACGGGGCTGCCGTGCGTCAGATGGCCGCCATGGGAGAGGTTCATGCCCATCACTGTGTCGCCCGGCGTCAGCATGGCAAAATAGACCGCCATGTTGGCCTGCGCGCCGGAGTGCGGCTGCACATTGGCGTGCTCCGCACCAAAGAGCTGCTTGGCGCGGTCGCGCGCCAGATTCTCGACGACATCGACATACTGGCAGCCGCCGTAGTAGCGCTTTCCGGGATAGCCCTCGGCATATTTATTGGTCAGATGCGATCCCATGGCCGCAAGCACGGCATCGCTGACAAAGTTCTCGGAGGCAATCAGCTCGATATGCTCGCGCTGACGCCTCAGCTCGTCGCGCATCGCGCTGGCAAGCTCCGGATCCACCGCCTGAATCGACTTGAAATCAATCATTCCGGGCACCGCCTTTTTTTAAAGTGTAGTCTCATTATAGCCACAGTCCCTGCAGAAATCAAGCTGATTCCGTCATTTTTAGCCATCAATTCCCATTTTTTGGCAAATAAAACGAAAGAAGAGGAATGGTTTTGCCCATTCCTCTTCTTCATAGCCTTGTGGTGAACTGTGTATGATCCTGTTTTCCATTGATCCCTCTTGCCGTTTCGCTCAAACCCGTCTCAATCGTAGGATGCTGCGCATCCTGCTCTGAGACTACGTTTTCTGAAGAGGATCAGGAACCGTTGGGCTGCCGCCCAAACCCGCCTGAGGGATTTCATCCCTCAGACTCCCTTCACCGCTTCGCGCCTTTACGGCTTTGAAACGCAAAACAGGATCACTTCTGCTCGGGGGTCTTCGCCGCCGGCGCAGCCGGCGCGGCGGGCTTGGCAGCGGCCGGAGCCTTCTTCACCTTGTCCATCTTGTTGCGCGGCGCGCGGCGCTCACGCATGGTGATGGCCTTCTTCGGGCACTTCGCCGCGCAGAGGCCGCAGCCCGTGCAGGCGCCAAGCACCTTGTGCGGCTGCTTGAGCGCGCCCTCGATGGCGTCAAACTTGCACTGGCGCGTGCACAGCGTGCAGCCAACGCACTTGGAGGGATCGATGTAGGCCTCCTTGCGCGTCTCAAAATCAGCAGCCATCGCGCCTGTCGGGCAGGCATCGGCGCAGGCCATGCAGCCCACGCACTTGTCGTAATCGACCTTCGGCACGCCGTTTTCCATCGTCAGCGCCTCAAAGTTGCAGGCCTTGACGCAGGCCTCGCAGCCGATGCAGGCGCGGTCGCACTTCTCCTTGAGCGCGATGCCCTTGCCCGGATTGTGGCAGCTCACGGTCACGACGCGATCATCCGGCTGCATGCTCAGCACATGCTGCGGGCAGGCCGCGACGCACTTCTTGCAGCCCTGGCACTTCTCCTTGTCGACGACCGCGATCTTTTTGACCGGATCGATGTGGATCGCGTCGAACGGGCAGGCACGCTCGCAGGTGCCCAGGCCCAGGCAGGCAAAGGAACAGGCCTTCGTGCCATTGTTGACCAGCGACGCGGCCACGCAGTCCGTCATGCCCTGGTATTCCGCCTTTGGCGCGCAGTGGTCGCCGTAGCCCTGGCAGGCGACGGTCGCAACCATCCGCTTGGAGGCGCTCACAGAGACGCCCATGATCTCCGCCATCTTCGCGGAGCACTTCGGTCCGCCCACGGCGCAGGCGCCGACCTCGGCCTTGCCATCGGCCACAGCTGCGGCGTAGCCGTCGCAGCCGGGAAAGCCGCAGGCACCGCAGTTCGCGCCGGGCAGGCATTCGCGCAGCGCTTCGACCTTCGGATTGGAGGGAACCTTGAATACGCGGCCGGTAACGCCCAGCAGCGCGCCAAAGGCCAGACCCAGAACACTCATGACAAGCGCGGCGATCAGAATTGCAGTTATACTCACTTGTTTTTCCTCCCTCGCTCTACGCTCAGATCAGTCCGCTGAAGCCGTTGAACGCGACGGCCATGATGCCCGCCGTGATCAGCGCGCCGGTGAAGCCCTCCATCCACTTGGGCATGTTGCCATTGGCCAGGCGCTCGCGGATGCCGGCAAACAGGCAGATCGAGAGCGTGAAGCCCAGCGCAGAAGCCGCGCCATTGACGACGGAGAGAATCAGGTTGTAGCCCTCGGTGACGTTGAGCTGGGTGACGCCGAGCACGGCGCAGTTGGTCGTGATCAGCGGCAGATAGACCCCCAGCGCCTGATACAGGCCCGGAGACATCTTCTTGAGCGCCATCTCGACGATCTGCACCAGCACCGCAATGACGAGGATGAACGCGATGGTCTGCAAATACTCCAGGCCGAGCGGGACAAGCAGGAACGTGTTGACCAGGTACGCGACCAGTGAGGCAATCGCCATGACGAAGGTCACGGCCATGCCCATGCCGAACGCGGTCTCCAGCTTCTTGGAAACGCCCAGGAACGGGCAGATGCCGTAAAAGCGGGACATGGCGAAGTTGTTGACAAAGATCGAGCCAATCAGGATCGTAAGAATTGCATTCATGTTCGTTCCTCCTTACGCCTTCTTCGGCAGCAGCTTGTTCATCAGCGCCAGCATCAGGCCCAGGACGATGAAACCGCCCGCGGGCTTGACCAGGATGCCCATCGGCAGATAGTTCGCCGGCATCACCTGAACACCCAGCAGCGTGCCCGCGCCAAACAGCTCGCGCACCGCGGAGATCAGCGTGATGGCGATCGTGAAGCCCAGGCCCATGCCCAGACCGTCAACCATCGCGGGGATCGGCTTGTTCTTGAAAGCGAACGCTTCCGCACGGCCAAAGATGATGCAGTTGACGACGATCAGCGGAATGAACACGCCCAGGGACGCATCCAGCGCGGGCAGGAACGCCTTGATCACCAGCTGCACGATGGTGACGAACGTCGCGATGACGACGATGAAAGCGGGAATACGGATCTGATCCGGAATGGCCTTGCGCAGCAGGGAAATGACCAGGTTGGAGAAGATCAGAACAAATGTGACAGCCAGGCCCATGCCGATGCCGTTGCTCACGGCGGTCGTGATGGCCAGCGTCGGACACATGCCCAGCACCATGCGGAACGTCGGGTTCTCGTCGATGATGCCGTTCATGAAGATTTTGCGAAGCTCCTTCATTTACCGCACCTCCTTAGTCCACATGCGCGGCGATGATCGCCAGCGCGTTGTTGATCGCGTTGCTCGTCACAGTCACGCCGGACTTGATGTCCACCTTCGCGTCCGAAATGCTCTGCCCGACCAACACGGAGAGTGCCTCGTCGGTCAGCATGGTTGCGCCCTTGCCCTCGGTCTCGCTGTGCTCAATGCAGGTCGCGCCCACGATCACGCCCGCCTCGTCGACCGAGATATCCAGCGTGAAGGGATGCTTGCTGTTGATACCCATGACCTGAACCTCGTAGACCGTCGCGTTGCCTTCCGCGGCGGGCGCAGCCGTCACCTCGTCAGCCGGCGCCGCAGCGGCGGCGGCCTGACGCAGCGCGTCGTTGATCGCGTTGCTCGTCAGCGTCACGCCGCTCTTCACGTCGATCTGCGCCGTCGCGATGTCCTGGTCCACCAGCGCGTCAAACACGGCAGTGTCCGCGATCAGATCCGCGCCGAAGCCCGGCGTCTCGTTGTTTTCCGGCACGCTCACGGAGACGATCTTCCCCGCCTCGTCCACGGCGATTTCCACCTTGAACGGCTGGAAGCCCGTCACGTCGTACGTAGCGGCCTCAGCTTTCTCGGCGGCAGGCTCGGCCTCCTCAGCCGGCGCCGCAGCGGCGGCGGCCTGACGCAGCGCATCGTTGATTGCGTTGCTCGTCAGCGTCACGCCGCTCTTCACGTCGATCTGCGCCGTCGCGATGTCCTGGCCCACCAGCGCGTCAAACACGGCAGTGTCCGCGATCAGATCCGCGCCAAAGCCCGGCGTCTCGTTGTTTTCCGGCACGCTGACGGAGACGATCTTTCCCGCCTCGTCCACGGCGATTTCCACCTTGAACGGTTGGAAGCCCGTCACGTCGTACACCGTCGCATCCGTAGCGGGAGCCTCCTCGACAGGCGACGCTTCCTCAACAGTCTCTTCAGCGGTTTCTTCGACAGTCTCTTCAACAATGATCTCGATGCCGTTCGCGGCAGCCGCCTGACGCAGCGCATCGTTGATCGCGTTGCTCGTCAGCGTCACGCCGCTCTTCACGTCGACCTGTGCGGTCGCCAGATCCTGGCCCACCAGCGCGGCAAGCGCGTCCTCGGTCAGCAGATCGGCGCCGAGGCCCGGCGTCTCATTGTGATTCGGGGCGCTGACGGAAACGATCTTGCCATCTTCGACCTCGATATACAGGGTGAACTTGTTCATGCCCTTGACGGTGTAGGGATCGCCCGGGATGGCCGAAGCCGCTTCGCCCGCGCCGCCGAACTCGGCAGCCGCCTGAGCAAGCGCGTCGTTGATCGCGTTGCTGGTCAGCGTCGCGCCGGCCTTCACGTCGATCTGCGCCGTCGCGATGTCCTGCCCCACCAGCGCGTCAAACACGGCGGTGTCGGCGATCAGGTCCGCGCCGAAGCCC
>SFHU01000100.1 GCA_004555535.1 Clostridiales bacterium | reverse complement strand
CTGCCGTCCTCATCCTCCAGCCAGATGTCATGCTTGCAGGAAAAATCGATCATCCGTTGTTCCTCCTCCCGTCACAGGCGCTGCTCAAAGAGCCACTCCCGCAGCGCCTTGATGTCATACGCCTTGACCCAGGTGTTCACATGGTGCGCGCCGGGGTTGACGTCCTGCGCGTCCGGAATAACGCTGCGTCCCTCGAACCAGGTGAAGTTGAGGTTTGCGCCCTTCTGCTTCTGGCTGCGGATGGCCGCGTCCAGCCAGGCGGCGTCCGCGCGCGCGCTGATGTGGCTCATGCAGACATTCCCGCCGGCGTCGCGCAGATTGTCCATCGCCTTGCGCATGATGGGGAACGCCTTCGCGTCCCCGCTGGAGACGATCACCCAGAGGTTTTCCTCCTTCGCTGCCTTCATGCGCTCCGGATCCCACTGGCCCGCGACGAGCAGACAGCCCGCAAAGAAGCGCGGGTGGCACAGCATCAGCTCGCAGAGCATCATGCAGCCCATCGACTGGCCCGTGCCGTAGATCCTGCGGCGATCGACGGGATAGCTGGCACAGAGGAACTCGAGCAGCTCCACCGTGGCCTCAGCCTCCCAGGTCACCCTGAAATCGTCGCTCGCGCAGACATTCGGATAGTGCGGCGCCAGCACGAAGCAGGGACGCCGGCTGTAATACGACTCGATGGCCCATACGGTTGCGCCCGTCCCCTGCAGGAGGGGCGCGTCCGTATCCTGGGAGCAGGAGCCCGCGTCATGCATAAAGAGCACGATGGGATAGGTCTGCCCCGCGACCATATGCTCGGGAATGTAGAGGTTGTAATCGAGCTTCCTGCCGTTCCTGGTGGTGAAGGTCATCGTGGAAAAGCGTTCCGCGATGCCGTAATCAATGCCCGTCGTCGGGCGGCCGGAGAAGGCGGGCGCCGTGCGTCCGCTCGCGGTGACGAGGTCGCGCTTCTGCGTGACGGACAGCACGGGCCGCCGGATGCTCAGCCGGGCCGCCGGGCCGCGCCCGACATGCTCGCACAGCGACAGCGACGCGGGATCGCCATCCACAAGAAGCTGCACGAAGCGCCCCGTCCAGTCGATTTCTCCGCGGGCCGCATCCGACGTGCACATGCCAGTGATTTGCAGCCCCTCAATGGCATAATCGTCCGCAGTGAGCCTGCTCCCGTCCATCGCCTCGCTGTATTCGAGGGCGACAGAGGTCAGCCTCTGTCCGGCGCCGTAGGCCGACGTGACGGCTGTGATTCCGATCACGCCGGCCTCTTCCTGTCGTCTCTGTGCTTGCATAACGAGCCTCCCTTTGGTTGCGGCCTGCGCCGCTGCGTAAGTCTTTTTTACAGACCGTTGATCTCCTCTGCCCGGCAGCAGGAGACAAAGTGATTGGGCATCAGCTCCCGCAGCTCCTGCGGCTCATGGCATTTGTCGCAGGCATACGGGCAGCGGGCCGCGAAACGGCAGCCGGGCTTCGGATCGACCGGCGAGGTGATCTCACCCTTGAGGCGGATGCGCTCATGCGGATGATGGATGTCCGTCGAGGGGATCGCGGAGAGCAGCGCCTTCGTATAGGGATGCAGCGGCTTGATGAAGAGCTCCTTGGAGGGGGAGGTCTCCACCAGCTGGCCCAGGTACATGACGCAGATGTCGTCCGATATGTGGCGCACGACGGAGAGGTCGTGGGTCACGAAGATGTAGGTCAGCCCCTGCTTCTCCTGCAGATCCTGCAGCAGGTTGAGCACCTGCGCCTGGATGGAGACGTCCAGCGCGGAGACCGGCTCGTCGCAGACGATGAAATCCGGATTGAGCGCCAGAGCGCGCGCGATGCCCACACGCTGACGGCGGCCGCCGTCCAGCTCATGCGGATAGGCGTGGCGCAGGCGCTCGTCGATGCCGACCAGCTTCATCAGCCTGTCCGTCTCATCGGCGATCTCGCTTTTGTTCTTGAAGCGCCTGGAGAGCACCAGCGGCTCACGGATGACTTCCTCGACCGTGCGGCGGGGATTCAGCGAGGAATACGGATCCTGGAAGACGATCTGCATCTTCTCGTTGATCTCGTGCAGCTCGCGCTTGCTGACACGGGTGATGTCCTTGCCGTTGAAGAGAATCTGGCCGTCCGTGCTCTCCAGCAGGTGGATGATCGTCCTGCCGAGCGTGCTCTTGCCGCAGCCGGATTCGCCGACGACGCCCATCGTCTTGCCCCGCTCGATCTTGAAGGAGACGTCGTCCACGGCGTGGAGCATACCCTTGGGCGTGTCAAAATACTTCTTGAGATGCCTGACCTCGATCATCGGTGTGCTCATCGCTCAGGCCTCCTTCCCGTTCTTTTCGGCGGCAATGGCATCAAGCCGGCAGCAGCGGCACAGGTGCCCTTCGCCGACATCCACCAGCGGCAGATGCTCCCTGCGGCATTCCTCGCAGGCGTGCGGGCAGCGCGGGTTGAAGGCGCAGCCCTTGGGCAGGTCCGCCGGGTTCGGCGGCAGGCCTTCGATCGGCGAAAGTCGCTCGACGTCGGCGTTCAGATCCGGCAGCGAGCCGAACAGGCCGATCGTGTACGGGAAGAGCGGATTGTCGAAGATCTGCTCCTTTGTGCCGTATTCCACAACCTCTCCGGCATAGACGACGGCGACCGTGTCGCAGACCTCGGCGACGACGCCCAGGTCGTGCGTGATCATGATCATGGAGGTGTTGAACTTGCGCTTGAGGTCGTTGATCATGTCCAGCACCTGCGCCTGAATGGTCACATCCAGTGCGGTGGTGGGCTCGTCCGCCAGCAGCAGATCCGGGTTGCAGGCCAGCGCCATGGCGATGACCACGCGCTGCTTCATGCCGCCGGAGAACTGATGGGGATACTCGTAATAGCGATCGCCGGGGATGTTGACCATCTCCAGCATCTCCTTGGCCTTCTTGACGGCCTCGGCCTTGCCGCACTTCTCGTGCAGCTCGATGACCTCGGCGATCTGCTCGCCAATGCGCATGATCGGGTTGAGCGCCGTCATGGGGTCCTGGAAGATCATGGAGATGTTTTTGCCGCGGATGGTACGCATCTTCTCCTCCGGCAGCGCGAGAAGCTCCTTGCCCTCAAACCAGATTTCGCCCTGTTTGACGCGCGCAGGCGGCTCCGGCAGGATGCGCAGGATGGACTTGGCAATGGTCGTCTTGCCCGCGCCGGTCTCGCCGACCAGGCCGATGGTCTTGCCCTTTTCCAGATCGAAGGACACGTCGTTGACGGCGTGGATGATCTCGCCCTCGGAGGTGTATTCCACTGTCAGGTGACGAACCGACAGCAGCGAATTCTTGTTTTCCATATCGGTTCCTCCCTTAGTTCTTGAGCTTGGGGTCCATCGCGTCGCGCAGGCCGTCGCCCAGCATGTTGAAGGAGAGCACGACGATCATGATGCACAGGCCGGGGAACAGGCAAAGATGCGGATACTTCATGACCACGCCCTTGCCCGCGGAGAGCATCGCGCCCCATTCCGGCGTCGGCGGCTGCACGCCCAGACCGATGTAGCTCAGGCTGGCGGCCTGCAGGATCGTGTTGCCGATGCCCATCGTGACGGAGACGATCAGCGGCGCGATGGAGTTGGGCAGGATGTGCGCGGTGATGACGCGGAACTTGCTGCAGTTGATCTTCTCGGCAGCCTCGATGTATTCCTGCTTGCGCACGGTCAGGATCGAGCCGCGCAGCAGACGGACGGTCATCGGGATGCCGCCGATGGAGAGCGCGATGATGGTGTTGCTGAAGCCGGAGCCCAGCGCCGCGGAGATCGCGATGGAGAGCAGCATGCCCGGGATGGCCTGCAGGATGTCGAGCAGGCGCATGATGACGGTATCCACCCAGCCGCCGAAGTAGCCCACCAGAGATCCGAGCACCAGGCCCACCAGCGTGGAAACCAGCGAGGCCAGCAGGCCGAGGCTCAGCGAGGCGCGCGCGCCATAGATGCAGCGGGAGAAGATGTCGCGTCCCAACTCGTCGCAGCCGAAGAGATGCTGCAGGCTGGAGCCGGCGTACTTCGCCTTGATGTCCATCTTGGTGTAGTCATAGGGTGTGATCCACGGCGCGAAGACGGCGATCAGGATGAGGAGGAGGATCAGTACCAGGCCGATCATGGCGGATGTATTCTTGCTCAGGCGGCGCAGAACCTGGGTGAACTGCCCCTCCTTGCGCCGGCGGGCCGTGACGTCTGCTTGTTTACGCATTGGCCTTCTTCCTCCTCTTCTTGCCCTCGTACTGAGCCTTGATGCGCGGATCCACAAAGGCATAGACGATGTCGACCAGCAGCATGATCAGGCTGAAGATCAGGCCCAGCAGCAGCACGCCGCCCATGACGATGGGATAATCGCGACAGTTGATGGCCGTGGTCATGTAGCTGCCGATGCCGGGGATGGAGAACACGTTCTCGATGACAACCGTGCCGCCGAGCATCATGCCCATGCCGTTGCCCACGATCGTGATGATCGGGATCAGCGCATTGGGCAGCGCATGGCGCAGCAGAACCGTCCTGTTGGAAAGGCCCTTGGCCTTGGCGGTGGTGATGTAGTCCGAACGCAGCACCTCGAGCATGCTCGAGCGGGTCTGGCGCGCCTGAGAGGCGACGCCGGCCAGGCAGTTGGCCAGGCACGGCATGATGTAGTATTCCAGGCCGCCGATGCCGTAGGCCGGGAGCCACCCGAGGTTGACCGAGAAGAGCACGACCATCATCAGCGCCAGCCAGAAAGCTGGAATGCTCACGCCCAGCATGGCGATGAACATGCAGATCCTGTCGGCGAGACCGTTGCGGTGCGTCGCCGCGACAATGCCCAGCGGCGTGCCGATGAAGATCTGCAGCAGCATACAGATCACCGCGATGACCAGTGTGTACTGCATGCGCTCCATCAGGCCGTCGATGACCGGCGTGCCATACATGTACGAATCGCCCAGATCAAAATGAAGAAAAACGTCGCTGAGGTAGTTGCCCAGCCGGACGATGTAGGGATCGTTGAGGCCCATCTCCTCGCGCTTAGCTTCGATCTGGACCTGTGTAGCGCCTACGCCCAGCATGGAGGCCGCCGGGTCACCCGGGCAGATATACGTGATCGAAAAGATCAGTATCGCGATGCCCAGCATGACCGGGATCATCCACAGGAGTCGCTTGAGTATATATCGGCCCATGCTTATGTCTCCTTCTGTCAGCTTATCTTTGAAAAGGCGGCGCTGCAGCCGGGATAGGGGCCGCAGCGCCGCGGAAAGGGGAAGCTAGTTTGAGTTTCTGCGGATCAGTATTCGCAGGCGCCCGGCAGCACCTGGCCGCGGAAGCAGGTCGTCATCTTGGTGATGGTGTCGGTGTGGGCAACGTTGCTCAGCTTCTGCACGAGGCCGATGCCGTAGCACTGCTCCTTGAGGTACTGATGGAAGGCATCCATCGTCTCGTCGCTGTGGGTCGCCTCGGTCATGGCCTCCTCCAGCAGGGACTGGAGCGTGTCATCCTTGACGAAGTTCACAGCGCCGCCGTGGACATAGCCGGTGCGGTCCCAGCCGAGCTTGTAGACATTGGCCAGGTTGGTGGAGGAAGCGCCCTCGTCGAGCATCAGATCCCACTGATCAGGCTCATACTTGTACTGGTTGTAGAGCTGGGAGTCGTAGCCGCAGAGCTCGACGTTGATGCCCAGCTCGGCCAGCTCAGCCTGGATGATGGTCGCCATCATGGCGTTCTCGTCGCCGGTGACATACATGAGCTTGAGGTTCAGATTGGAGGCACCGGACGCCGCGTAGAGCTCCTTCGCCTTCTCGAGATCGTACTCGAAGTACTCCTCGTCGTTCCACTTCTCAACATAGTCGGCGTACTTGGTGTTGCCATAGGTCTTGACCGGGCGGGCGTCGCCGTTGTAGGCGCCCTCAGCCAGCAGCTCGGAATCCACGGCGTAGGCGATGGCCTTGCGCAGCTCGGGCTTGTCGGCGAAGACGCTGCCCTCGGCGCAGTTGAAGACGAGCAGCTCGGTGAGGTTCTCCTCCATCTGGCTGACGGTGAAGCCCTCAACGCCCTTGAAGGAGTCGATATCGGTCGCGGACACCCAGACGGAGACGTCGATCGCGCGGGTCTTGAGCGCGTTGGTCAGCTGGGCGGTATCCGGGATGATGTCAAACTCGATGTTCTCGATGTTGTGGCGGCTGGTCTCCGGGATCAGGGACTCGTCCGTCTGCCAGTACTTACCGGTGTCCTTCATGACGATCTTGGAGCCGGAGACGTACTCGACCACCTGATAGGCGCTGGTCGTCACAGGATCGGTCGCCATCGCGTCGGGACTGGCCTCATAGGCGGCCTGCGTGACGATCGGGCACTCCATAAGCAGCGCGTCGAGGTCGCCCGCGGAGAGCTGGGAGAAGCTGAACTCGACGACGTAGTCGCTCTTGGCCACGACATCGGCGATGTTGCCCAGCTTGGGCAGGTTGCCGGAGGCCATGCCGGACTTGTAGCTGAAGACGACGTCGGACGCGGTCAGGTGGTTGCCCGCCTGGTCGTAGATGTAATCGTAGATCTCGACGTCATAGACGAGGTCGTCCACCTGGGTGATCTCCTTGGCCAGGCAGTTGACGCGAACGCCGTTGACCTTGGTGACCAGGAACTCGTAGGTGGTGAACAGGATGCCGATGCGGCCGGCGCTCATTCCCTGGAACGGGCCGATGTTGCCGGGATCATTGGTGATGCCGACGACGACCTTGTCCGCCTCGGCAGAGGCGATGGTCATGCCGCAGACGCAGCCGGCGATCATCGACAGACACAGCAGCAGCGAGATGATTTTCTTCATGATGGGGTTCCTCCTTCTTAGTTTGATTCATGCTCTCAAGCAGTAAATCCAGTACCTGTTTTCGTTGCGCAAGAGGCTGGATTTCCTCTCATCTGGCCTTATTGTATCATGCCGGATTCGCTCGATCAAACCGTTTTGCGCAGCGATTTATGTGCACTCTGCAATAATATCTCGTGTCACACGCGTCCCGTGTACGATTTCTTTCAGCCCCTGAGCAGCTCCCTGGCTGCCTGCGTCAGCAGCTCCGCCGCACCCCGGCCAAACGGGGAATTCTGCGATTCATAGGTGATGCGGTCGTAGGAATCCGCGTCGGCCATGTACTTGGCGCCGCCGTTCCACAGCGTCACCACGCGCACATGGGGATCTCCGCCGCAGATAGCCTGCGCGGTCACGCAGTTGAGCTCGGGCTTCACGCCCACCAGGCTCAGCGGGCCCACGCGAAGCAGCTCGACGGTCTGCTCGCTCTCGCCGTTCGCCTCGTAGGGCGGGATCTTTGTGGGATGGAGCTTCTTGAGGTCTCGCTCGATCTTCTTGGCCGGCACCTTCACCGTACAGCTGGCATAGGAGAGCGTCTCCCCCTCAACCGGCTTCGCGCCGGCGAGCGCACGCCTGGCGGCCTCCGCCATCTCGTGCGCCTGCGATCCGCACAGCGCGATGGCATCGTCCTGCATGTCTGTGCGACGCATGACGCCGTTCTCCATGACAAAGCCGACCGCCTTCTCGCGGGGCGCCTGGTCGCCCGCCGCGCCGATGAGGAACAGCACAGGCGCGCCCAGCTCCTCCTCCAGCTCCGCCGCCATGCGGCCCGCCAGATCGCCGGAGACGGCCTTTCCGCCCTCCCGCAGCTCGCTTCCGTCCAGCACGGAGGACTGAACGGAGTAATGCACCAGCACGGCAGCCGTTCTGCCGCTGCCCGCCTGCATCCGAAGGACCGTCATGACCGGGTCGACGGGGCCCTTGCCGCAATTGGCGATCCACCAGCCCGCTTCCGTGAGCACATCCCTGGCCGTGCAGACCGCGCATTCGCCCGTCCCCAGCGACAGGAAAACCTCCGCCACGTTTCCCGCCGCCTCGCGGGCCGCGGCGCGGACAGCCTCGTAGACGAGCGCCTGAAGCTGGCGCTTCTTTTCGCGCTCCGCTTCGGTCTTCAGCGCGTGATCCGGCATGAAATGCGGTGCGGAGAAGGTGTGCGACGCCAGTACAAAGGTGTGTGCCGCGTCTGTTTCTTCCTTTAATATGGCGCTCAGCGCGTCGATCTCCTCGCCGGGAATCGACGTCATTTCCAGCACCAGCAGCGCGTGGCGCAGCGCGCCGTCGAGCACGAGCACGCGTGCATGCAGCGTGTCGATTGGCCGCGCAAAGCCCTCCGTCGGGAAAAAACCCTCCGGGAACCGCAGCGCCCGGACAGATGCTCCAGCTTTCATAGATTCCTCCAAACCGTTCCTGTTGATCGCCTGCAGGGCGCCGGCCCGGGGCGCAAGGCCTGCAGGATGGAATGACTTTTATGGTAATGCGGCCGGCATTCTGCCGGTTTCTTTTTGTATCATACAGCAGAATTCGTTGACAATCAAACCGATTTATCGTATGATTTATGCAGAAAATGGGACAGTTTTGCTGTTTTCTCCCGTTTTTCATGGGGAGGTGCATCACATGGAAATCGAATACATCTGCGAATTCGTCGTCCTTGCGGAAACCTGCAACTACATGGAGGCGGAGGACAGGCTCTTTGTCTCGCAGTCCGCGCTCTCCCGGCACATCAAGGCGCTGGAGGACGAATTGCGCGTCCAGCTCTTTGACCGCACGACGCGCAAGGTCTTTTTGAGCAGCTTTGGCCATCTGTTTCTCCCTTTCGCCAAACAGATCGCCGCCACGCGCTACGAATATGAGACGGCCATCGGCAACGCGCTCAACGCCGAGCACGGCAACATCCGCATCGGCTCCATCCCCGTCATGAGCCAGTACCACATCACCGATCTGGTCATGCGCTTCCGCGAGGAAAACCCCGGCTTCTCGCTGGATATCATCGAGGGCGACTCGACGGAGCTGGTCAGGATGCTCCGCTCCGGCCAGTGCAACCTCGCGTTTCTGCGCGAGGGCGAGGAGGACACGAACGAGTTCAACACCATTCACTATGACTCCGACGTCCTGACCGCCTTCGTCCACAAGGATCATCCCTTCGCCCGCCGCGAGTTCATCCGCATCGAGCACCTCAAAAACGAGCCGCTCATGCTGCTGAGCAAGAACACCTTCATGTATTCCCTGTGCCTGGGCGCCTGCCATCGCGCCGGCTTTGAGCCGACCGTCGTGCTGACGACACACAGGGCCAGCAACATGCTCGACTTCGTGCGCAAGAAGATGGGCGTCGCCCTGCTGACCAAGCGGCCCACGCTGCCCATCCTCACGGACGACATCGCCGTCGTGGACATCGAGCCGCGCATCATCACCAACATCAACCTGGCCTATCCGAAGAACCAGCCGCTGAGCGTCGGCGCCAGACGCTTTGTCAATCTGCTGACCTCGCGCCCGTAAAGCAAGCTCCCATTTCAAAAGACAGCGGAGCGTAGAACCAGCTGTCGCCGTTCTCGCCGGTGAGGGGCAGCGTGTAGGTCGCCATGCGGAAGACCTGGAGTGGATCCGTCAGATCCTTGATGCCAAAGAACGTCCAGGCCTGCGTGCCGGTCGGGCCGCCGCTCATGACGGAGTAGACGTACACGCTCGCGATGTCACAGGTGTGAGAAAGGTCGGCGTCGGGGCATACATCCGCTCATCGTAGGCGAGCACGGAGGTGTCGATCTCCACGGTCAGCGTCGTGTAGACCGGCGCATAGGCCCAGCAGATGTAGTCAAGCGTCACCGTCGTGCTGGTCACGTCAGAGGCGACGGTGTAATCCTTGCCGCTTTCAAGCGTGAGCTCGTCGCCGTACCTGCTCGTCAGCACGACGCGCACCTGGTCGCTGGTCACGGAGAAGGTGCGGCCGAAGCTGTAGAAACCCGTGCGGATGATGGCGTCGCTCACCGGCAGGCCGTTGTAAGTCAGGCCGGAGACGCCGATGCGGAAGTCAAAGTGGCCATTGCCGTCGCCACCCTGCGGGGAGAAGACGCCCTTGAGGCTGCCCATCGTGTAATCGGCCCCCGCCGTCCTTCCACTGCGCGGAGAGGACGCCCTCGCCCATCTCAATCTCGGAGGTCTTGTAGCCGTCGCCCTCCAGCAGTTCGACCACCGCGGCGCTGCTGTCAATCAGCTCATCCTGCAGGCCGTCCATCGTATAGGTCTCCGCCGCGGTGATTTCCACCGGGGTGTCGACGGAATAATACTGGTTTTCCGCGATTGCCGCCGAGAGGGTCCGCATCAGAAGCGCCGCCAGGATGACCGCAATCTTCTTCATACAGCATTTACCTTCCTTTCGATCAAAACCATTATGCCTATGCCGGGCCTCCTCCTCCGGTATGGCAGTGTCGCAGGCCGCCTGAGGGAGCGGTCCGGATCGAGCCCGTATTCCTCCGCTTTCGCGCGCAGGAAGTGCACAGCCGCCTTCGCGTCATACACCCGAGCGGGAAAGAACGCCTCGCGGCTGCGCCTGTACTGGATGCTCGCCACGGCAGAGCCGCGCGCAAGGCAACGCAGCATCGGCTCCAGGTTGTTTTCGCGCTGCACTGCTTTTTTCGCCGTTCGGCGGTAAGCCATCCCCTTCGCTACAGGAAAATGCCGGGAAAACCACAGGAAAACTCCTGTAATTCTTCATATTGACAGTGTTCTTCTTTCCCTCTAAAATAGTTCATAGTTGTTAGATTTTTATAGACCGCATTTTCGGAGGGAATTCTATGTCTTAATCCGCTGCTC
>SFHU01000099.1 GCA_004555535.1 Clostridiales bacterium | reverse complement strand
AACCCCATTTTTTCTTTTTTTTTCATTTTCTTGCGACGATCCGTCAAAAGCCGCATTCCTCTGTTTTGCTTTACAAACGGGAAGCTGTCATATATAATGAAGGAAATCACAAACCCGGGCGGCCCCGGTTGCCGCCGCGGAGAGGAGAAGCGGCTATGGATGCTTTGACGACATTTCTGGAGGGACTGATGTCCTTCGTTTCGCCCTGCGTGCTGCCGATGCTGCCGGTCTATGTGCTCTACTTTACCGGCGGTGAGGGGGAGACGCGCAGGGGACGGACGCTGCTGCGCGCTGTCTGCTTTGTGCTGGGCTTTACGCTGGTGTTCGTGCTGCTGGGCGTCTTCGCCGGGACGCTGGGCGCGCTGCTGGTGCGCTGGCAGCGGGCGGTCTCCATCGTGACCGGCGTGATCATCGTGCTGCTGGGACTGCACTTTACCGGCATCCTGCACATCGGCGCGCTCGACAGGACGCTGCGCCCCGCGGCGCGCTTTCAGCCGACGGGCTGCGTCTCCTGCCTGCTTCTGGGCGCGCTGTTCTCCGTCGGCTGGACGCCGTGCACGGGGCCGATGCTCGGTGCGGCGATGATGCTCGCCGCCAATCAGGGCAGCGCGGCGACCGGCGCGCTCCTGCTGCTCTGCTATGGACTGGGGCTGGCCGTACCCTTCGTGCTCTGCGCGCTGGCCATCGACGCGCTCAAGGGGGCGCTCGACTGGATCAAGCGGCACTACGGCGTGATCAACCGCGTCTGCGGCGTGTTCCTGATCGTGGTCGGCGTGCTGATGGCGACAGGACTGTATGCGCGCCTGCCGTCGCTGCTCTCCGGCGCACAGGGGGGATCCGCTCAGGCGGTCGCGACGCCGGCTCCGGGGACGGGGCTGGGCGGGGAGCCCTCGCCCGATCCCGCTGCGGGAGCGATTGCCGATGAGCCGACAGACAAACCGACGCCTGAACCGACTGCCTCCCCCGCGAAGGAGCCGGCGGGGCCGGTGCAGAAGAACATGGCGAAGGACTTTATCGTCTTCGATGCGGCGGGCGAGACCGTCAGGCTGAGCGAGAAGCGGGGCAAGCCCGTCATCGTCAACTTCTTCGCGAGCTGGTGCGGCCCGTGTCAGCGGGAAATGCCGCTCTTTGAGACCATCTGGCAGGAATACGGCGAGCGCATCGAGTTCATGATGGTCGATCTGTGCGGCGCCGGCTTTGACGACAAGGAGGACGCCAAGGCGCTCGTCGAGCAGGCAGGCTACACGTTCCCGGTCTATTTCGACGACGGCAGCCATGCGGCTGCCACATACGCCGTGCGCAGCATTCCGACCTCGGTCTTCGTCGCGGAAGACGGCGAGCTGCTCGGCACGTGGGTCGGGATGATCGACGAGCAGTCGCTGCGGGACTATGTGAGCCGGCTGCTCGGGGAATGAGTCATTCGCGGTAGGCGGTCATCGCGCGGAAGCGGTTGCTGATGAGCGTGAAGAGCGCCTCCGCGGCGGGCGAGGGCGTCTCCCCGGAGGGATGCACCATGAAGAGCGGGGGCAGATAGGCCTTCGTGTAGAGGTGATAGTGCGCGAGCCGGGACATCATCCCGCCGTCGCACAGCAGGGAGAGGAACGGGCTGAGCATCACCAGACCGTCGCTGGCGCAGCAGTGGCGCGCGGTCTCGGAGAGATCGCAGATGACGCTGATCTGCGGCGCGAAGCCCTCCTGCTCAAAGAGCCCGGAAAAGAGCGCGCGCATGGGGGTGTCCTCGGGCGGGAGGACAAAGCGCTCCTCCCTCGCCTCGGACAGGCGGATGGTGGAGCCGGAGCAGATGCGCTGCGCGAGCGCCGTCTGCCGGCCCGCGAGCAGGACGATCTCCTCGGAAGCGATCTGGCGATAGACGAGCGAACTGCGCTGCGACGCGCAGGAGACGAACGCCATGTCCAGTTCCCGGCGCTCGAGCATGGTGCAGAGCGCTTCCTCCGATCCGGAGGTCACGTGCAGGACGGTGTCCGGATAGGTGCGCCTGAAGTCGGCGAGCACCTGCGGCAGCAGTCCGCCGGCGCGATGGGGCATCGTGCCGATGTACAGCGCGGCCTCCGACGCGCCGTGCAGTTGACGCATGGCATCCTCCAGCTGCGTCTCGATGCGCAGAATGCGCCGGGCGGCCTGCACATAGAGCTCCCCCGCGGGCGTCAGCGCCAGCGGAGAGCGGCCCCGCACGAAGATCGGCTCGCCGAACTGGCTCTCGATCTGCCGCACGGTCTGCGAAAGCGTCGGCTGGGTGATATACAGCGCGCGGGCGGCGGCGGTGAAGCTGCCCTCGTGCAGGGTGGTCAGGATGATGCGGGCGTGGCGGGTGTTCATTTGCGAGCCTCCGTGGACATCGGAGCCGGAGGGCGGCCCCGTCGTATTGGCCCGAGGGCCGCCTTTATTGTAGGGGATGGAGCGCCGTTTGTCCACGAAAACCGCGAAAAAAGCGCGGGCCGGGGGATTGAGCGCCCGCCGGCAGCGGTGTATAATAGGGGCGGATTTTTGCAAAGGAGGAGTTTTTCCATGAACGTACAGGAGCGGCTTGCCGCGTTCAGACGGAGAATGGCGGAGGAGGGCTTTGAGGCCGTGATCGTGCCAACGGCGGACAGCCACGCCTCCGAATACATTGCGGATCACTGCAAGACCCGGGAGTGGCTCTGCGGGTTTACCGGCTCGGCCGGCACGCTGGTCGTCGCGCGCGAGGAGGCGGCGCTCTTTGCCGACGGACGCTATTTCATCCAGGCGGAGCGCCAGCTCGAGGGCAGCGGCGTCACGCTGATGCGCATGGGCACGGCGGGCGTGCCGACGATGGAGGAATACGTGCTGGGCCTGGCCGCGGGCGGCGGCAGGATCGGCGTTGACTTTGGCGTTGTCAGCGCGAAATTTGCCGCGGAGCTCGGCAAAAAGCTCAAAAAGGCGGGCGCCTCGCTCGCCGATACGGGCGACTGGTTTGACGCGCTCTGGGCGGACCGGCCCCCGATGCCGCAGGCGAAGGCCTTCGCGCTGGATGTGCGCTATGCGGGGCGCAGCGCGCAGGAGAAGCTGGAGGCGATCCGCCGGGAGATGCGCAAGGCGGGCGCGGACGTGCACGTGTGCAACGTGCTCGACGACATCGCCTGGACGCTCAACGTGCGCGGCGGCGACGTGCTCAACACGCCGGTGGTCATGAGCTACCTCATCGTGACGCAGGAGGACGCCGCCTGGTTTGTCGATCCCGCGAAGGCGGACGGCGCGCTGCGCGATGTGCTTGCGCAGGCGGGCGTACGCGTCTGCGCATACGGCGCGATTGCCGGGGAGCTGGCCAAGCTCCCGGCGGGCACGCGCGTGATGGCGGACGAGAGCAAGCTGACTGCCGCCCTGCGCGCGGCGCTTTCGCAGGCGGAGATCGTCCAGCATGAAAACCCGGCCTTTGTCATGAAGGCGGTCAAGAACGAGACGGAGCTTGCCAACCTCCGCCTGGCGCATCTGCGCGACGGCGCGGCCGTCACCCGGCTGATGTACTGGCTCAAGACCAACGTGGGCCGCATCCCGATGAGCGAGATCAGCGTCAGCGACCATCTGCTCACACTTCGTCAGGAGCAGGAGGGCTTCATCTCCCCGAGCTTCAACACGATCTGCGCCTACCGCGCCAACGCGGCGATGATGCATTACAGCGCCACGCCTGAGACGGACGCCGTGCTCGAGCCGCGCGACCTGCTGCTCATCGACTCCGGCGGGCAGTACTACGAGGGCACGACCGACATCACCCGCACGTTCGCGCTGGGCGAGGTCACGCCGGAGCAGAAGAAGCACTTCACCGCCGTGCTCTGCAGCATGATCAACCTGGCGAGCGCAAGGTTCCTGCACGGCTGCAGCGGCATTGCGCTCGACATCCTCGCGCGCGGGCCGATCTGGGACATGGACATCGACTACCGCTGCGGCACGGGCCACGGCGTCGGCTATCTGCTCAGCGTCCACGAGGGTCCCAACAGCTTCCGCTGGCACAAGTCCGCGACGCGCAGCGAGGACACGGTGCTGGAAAAGGGCATGGTCACCACCGACGAGCCGGGCATCTACATCGAGGGGAGCCACGGCATCCGCACGGAGAACGAGCTGGTCTGCCGCGAGCTGGTAAACAACGAATACGGCCAGTTCATGGGCTTTGAGACGATCACCTGCTGCCCGATCGATCTGGATGCCGTGCTGCCGGAGCAGATGACCGCGAAGCAGCGCGCGTGGCTCAACGAGTATCACGCCTTTGTGCGCGAGTCGCTCCTTGAGCGGATGGGCAGCGACGAAGAGCGCGAATGGCTCAGGCAGGCGACGCGGGCGATCTGACCGCGCACCGGCCCCATGAAAAACGCATAAAAAGCTCAAGGGGCTTCCGGTTTGGAAGCCCCTTTTGCACACAAAGAAGCCGTTTACTCGCTGACCGGCAGGATCAGCTCGGAATAGTGGCGCAGGCGGTCGCGCTCGTCCCGGAACCAGGCGTACTGGCGCGTGTATCCGGCGCAGACGGGCGTGAGATTCTGCTCGTGCATGAACGCGAGCGCGGCGTCGATGGCGGGCTGGATGGAGCTGACCTCGGGCGGGCAGAGTTCAAAGACGACGCGTACGGCCCGCGGTCCGGCCAAGAGGGCCATGTGCGAGAAGTCGGCGCGGATCGCGGTCAGGTATTCCACCGGCGCGCAGACGCCCGTGCGCAGCGGCACGCTCCTGCCGCGCAGCAGGTCGAGCGGAACGACGGTGCAATAGCTTGTCAGCGGCAGCGCGTCGATCAGGTCGCGGAGCAGGGGCATCGTCGGCACGCTGTTCCACAGCGCGGCGACGGAGTCAAAATCCACTAGGTAGGCGGCGCAGCCGGCGGTCAGCTGCGGCTTCAGGCAGACGAGCGGGCTGTCGCGCAGCACGTCGGTCGCCGCGCTGAGGCGGTTGTAGATGGCGCGGGTGAACTCGATCTGCTGGCGGAGCTTGCGGCGCTGCCCGTCCATCATGGCGACCAGTTCCTCGAGGGTGCAGCTTGTCATGATCTTGCGCACCTCGTCGAGCGAGAAGCCGAGCTTTTGCAGGCTCTTGATGATGCCCAGGCGCTGCACATCCTGGAGGGAGAACCGGCGGAAGCCGCTGGAGGCCGCCCTGTCCGGCGTGAGGAGGCCCTTCTCCTCGTAATATCGCAGCGCCTCCGGCGTCAGGCCGTAGGCGATGGAGAGCGCGCTGATGGATACCTTCATGGAGAGCCTCCTGTGCAGTATCAAGAAATTGACAGATTCATCACAAAATTGCAAAATCCTCTTGATTCTCAAGCTGCTTGAGATTGTATAATTGGGACAAAGGGAGCGGCAGGATTCGGGAAAACTATATAAAACAGTTTACCCGAATACGTACAAAAAATCAATCCTTTGTTTCGCGCAGAGGAGAAGATTCTGCGTGCGGTCACTCCCGGAGGGATGTACAGGAAAGGAACAAAAGGAGGAGAAGAACCATGAAGAAGAGCGTATTTGCCCTGCTGCTGGCGATGCTGATGCTCCTGTCTACGGGCGCCCTGGCCATGACGCCGGGCGTCTACGAGGGCGAGGGCACGGGCATCGGCGGCGCGCTGAAGGTCGCCGTGACGGTCAGTGAGACGGAGATTGAGCAGGTGGAGATCGTCTCCCACGGGGAGACGGCGGGCATCAGCGACCCGGCGATCGAGCGCATTCCCGCGGCGATCGTGGAGAAGCAGAGCCTGGCGGTGGACACCGTGTCGGGCGCGACCGTGACCTCCGGGGCGATCCTCGAGGCGGCGGAAAAGGCGCTTGAGGCGGCCGGCGCGGATATCGATGCGCTCAAGACGCCGCTTGAGGCCGAGGCGGTCGAGGGCAAAACGATTGAACTGAGCGCGGATGTCGTCGTCATCGGCGCGGGCGGCGCGGGTGTCGCCGCGGCGGTCGAGGCGGCGGACAACGGCGCGAAGGTCATCCTGCTGGAGAAGATGGCCACCATCGGCGGCACTACGGCGACCAGCCAGGGCCTCGTCGGCGGCTATGAGAGCCAGTTCACCAAGGCGCTCGACGTGCATTACACGTTCGAGGAGATGTATCAGAACCTGATGAGCAACGCCTCCTACCGCCTTGATCCGGCGCTGACGACGATCACCGTCGAAAAGTCCGGCGAGACGATCGACTGGATGGCAAATCGCCTGGGCATGGGCTTCTCCAGCGACGTGCTGGTCGGCTATGGCCCGCTGCAGATGATGCATGTCGTCGAGGGCGCCGGCCCGGCGATGGCCGTGGCCATGCAGGCTACGCTCGACGCGACGGACGTTGAACTGATGCTCGAGACCCGCGCGACCGAGATCCTCATGAATGAGGATGGCTCTGTGAAGGGCGTCGTCGCGACGGCGGGCGCGGACACCGTCTGCATCCTGGCGGACAGCGTCGTCGTCGCCACCGGCGGCTATTCCTACAATCCGGAGCTGACCGTCCGCCTGGATCCCGAGAAGGCGGGCACGATGGGCATCGGCTTCCCGGGTGCGACCGGCGACGGCCTGATCATGGCCAGCAACGTTGGCGCGGCGCTGACCCACACCGGCGACATGATGTGCGTGCTCAAGGACTACGAGATCATGTCGGAGCACAACGGCACCTCCGCGACCGCGAACGTCTCCAGCTTCATCAGCCGCGACAACACCGTGCTCGTCGGCGCGAACGGCAAGCGCTTCACTGACGAGAAGGACATCGGCTACATGACCCAGAAGCTCAACTCGCCGGTGTTCGACCAGATGCACAAGGACGGCCTGGGCTATGTTTGGGCGATCAGCGACCAGGCCTCCCTGGAGGCCAAGGGCGTCAAGCGCGGTCTCGAGATGGAGTTCGTGACCGCCGACACCTTCGAGGAGCTTGCGCAGAAGATGGGCCTTGATCCCGCCGCGCTCAGCGAGACGCTCACCAACTACAACAGCTACTGCGAGACCGGTCATGATCCGGAGTTTGGCCGTCTGCTGCTTGCGCCGCTGACTGCGCCGTACTGCGCCGTGCGCGTCATGCCCTGCGAGATCATCACCTACGGCGGCATCGCCCGCAACGAGGCGGCTGAGGTCATCCGCGCGGACGGCACGTCCATCCCGGGCCTCTATACCGCCGGCGAGGCCAGCGCCAACAGCGCCTACATGGGCTTCACCATCTCCAACGCCTTCACCTGGGGCCGTATTGCAGGCTCCGGCGCCGCGGCGTTCGCGCTGGCGAAGTAATTCCCCCAAAAAGCATAAGCAGAGCGGACATGCCATGGCATGTCCGCTCTGCATTTGGATCAGGGAATTACACAAGCTCCTGCAGGCGCTTTGAAAGCCGCAGGTTTTCACTGTAATCGACAGGGCATTCGATGATGGCGGGCACATCCTGCGCGAAGGCCTCCTCGAGCGTGGGCAGCAGCTCCTCTGCGGCATGAATGCGGTAGCCCTTGCAGTGCATGGCCTCGGCATAGAGGACGAAGTCCGGGTTGGTGAAGTCGCAGGCGTGCGTCTCGCCGAAGTTGTCCATGCCCTTCCACTTGATGAGGCCGTAGCCGTTGTCCACAAACACGAGCACGACGAAGGGCAGGTGCTCGCGCACGGCGGTCTCCAGCTCCTGGCTGTTCATCAGGAAGCCGCCGTCACCCGTGACGACGAGCACGCGCTTGTCGGGGTGGACGAGCTTGGCGGCCAGCGCGCCGGGGAGGGAGAAGCCCATCGTCGCAAAGCCGTTGGAGACGAGGCAGGTTTTGGGCCTGTAGCAGTTGTAATGGCGGGCGATCCACATCTTGTGTGCGCCGACGTCGGAGAGGAGAATGTCGCCCGGACGCATGGCCTTGCGCACGTCGATCAGGATGCGCTGGGGCTTCATCGGGAAGGCACTGTCGGCGGCGTAGCTCTCGTGCTCGGCGACGAGCTTCTCCCGGATGGCGAGCGCAGCCTCCGGCTCCCGGGTGCGATGGGTGCGCAGCGTGATGCGGTGCAGCGAGTCGCTGATGTCGCCGACGACCTCGCAGGCGGTCTGATAGTATTTGTTGATGTGCGCGGGCGTCGTGTTGATGTGCAGAATCGGCGTCCTGCGCGTCGGGTTGATGCGCTGGGGCGCGTATTCGACGATGTCATAGCCCACGCAGATCAGCAGGTCGGCGCTCTCGAGCAGCTTGTTGGCATAGTCGCGCTGGGGGATGCCGACCGTCCAGAGCGAATACCTGCTCGTGTAGGGGATCATGCCCTTGGCCATCATCGTGTTGACGACGGGGATGTGCAGCGTTTCGGCCATCTCGGTCAGCGCGGCGCTGGCGTTTTCCCGGACCGCGTCATAGCCGACGAGGATCACCGGGTTTTCGGCGCGGAAGATCATCCCGGCGGCGATCTCGATGTGCTCGAGCGCCGCAGCCTCCGGGTTGGGCGCGCTGCGGTGAATCGGCGCCTCGCCCTCCGGCACGCTCTGCAGGGAGACGTCCACGGGCAGGTCGATGTGCGTCGCGCCGGGCTTGCCCTCGCCCTCGGCATACTTGAAGGCCAGGCGGGCGATCTCGGCGGCGGAGTCCGGGCGCATGACGAGCTTGGTCCGCTTGGTGACGGGCTCAAACATCTTCGCCAGGTCGAGGTACTGATGGGCGGTCAGGTGGATCTTGTCGGTCGAAACCTGGCCGGTGATGCACACCAGCGGCGCGCCGTCGGAATTGGCGTCGGCGACGCCCGTGATCAGGTTGGTCGCGCCCGGGCCGAGTGTGGCCAGGCAGACGCCCGCGCGGCCGGTCAGGCGGCCATACACGTCGGCCATGAACGCAGCGCCCTGCTCATGGCGCACAGTGATGAAGCGGATGGAGGAACGCGACAATGCGTTCATCATCGCAAGATTTTCCTCGCCGGGAATGCCGAAGACGACGGAAACGCCCTCGTTTTCCAGGCACTTGACGAGGAGCTCTGCTGTATTCATGAAAAGCCTCCAAACTTCCTGGGAAAAATGAAAGAAGGGAGAGACGGACACCGTGTCCGTCTGCTCCCTTGCAGACAATCCATCTTAACACACAGAAAGCCGGAAATCAACCATTTTCAGTCGGTCAATGGGACGTATTTTGCCCCTGTGAGCGAGGCGAGCGCGTCCGGCGAAAGCTCGACCTGTGCGCCGATTTTCCCGGCGCTGACGCAGATGGCGTCAAAGAGCTGGGCGGTCTCGTCGATGAAGGTCGGCAGTGCCTTCTTCATGCCGATGGGGCTGCAGCCGCCGTGGATATAGCCCGTGCTGGGCAGCAGCGCCTTCTGGGGGATCATCTCGACGGACTTTTCGCCGCAGGCCGATGCGGCCAGGCGCAGGTTCAGCGTCTGCGCGACAGGGATGACGAAGACATAGAGCGCGCGGCTTTTTCCCTGCGTGACCAGGGTTTTGAAGACGGCCTGAGGATCCTGGCCAAGCGCCCTGGCAACGGAGACGCCGTCGATGCCGGTGTCGGGTGAATAGGTGTGCACGCGGTAGGGCGTGCCCGCCTTGTCGAGGATGCGCATGACGTTGGTTTTGATGGCTTCGGCCATGAAGAGGGCTCCTTTCGCGGTTGCTCTGCTTATTGTACCACGAACCGGGGAAAATGCAAGCGGCGCGCAATTTCGGCGATTGAAGAACGGGCACGCTCATGGTATACTGTAGCCAGACAGATTCGACCGCATTTGCATGGGCAACTTGCGAAAAGAGGGGGACTGACGATGATCCATTCCAATCCGCTGCTCAAGGACAACAAGAGCGAAAAGAAGTTCATCACCATGGGCGAGATCATGCTCCGGCTGACCCCACCGAACTATGAGAAGATCCGCATGGCCTCGAGCTTTGAGGCCAGCTACGGCGGCAGCGAGGCGAACATCGCCCTGGCGCTGGCCAATCTGGGCGTCGACAGCACGTTCTTCTCCGTCGTGCCCAATAACAGCCTGGGCAAGAGCGCCGTGCGTATGCTGCGCTCCAACGACGTCCACTGCACGCCGATGATCCTGTCCACGCCGGAGGAGACGCCCTCCCATCGCCTGGGCACCTATTATTTGGAGACCGGCTACGGTATTCGCCCCAGCAAGGTCATCTACGACCGCAAGCACAGCGCGCTGACCGAGTACGACTTCAGCGGCTACGACCTTGACTCCCTGCTGGAGGGCTTTGACTGGCTGCATCTGAGCGGCATCACCCCGGCGCTGGGCGAGAACTGCCGGGAGCTGATCATGAACATGCTGCGCGTCGCCAAGGAGAAGGGCCTGACCGTCAGCTTTGACGGCAATTTCCGCAGCAAGCTCTGGACGTGGGAGGAGGCGCGCGACTTCTGCACGCAGTGCCTGCCCTATGTCGATATCCTGCTGGGCATCGAGCCATATCACCTGTGGAAGGACGACAATGACCACAGCAAGGGCGACTGGAAGGACGGCGTGCCGATGCAGCCGACCTACGAGCAGCAGGACGAGGTTTTCCAGCGGTTTGTCGAGCGTTATCCGAACCTCAAGTGCATCGCCCGCCACGTGCGCTATGCGCATTCCGGCAGTGAGAACAGCCTCAAGGCGTTCATGTGGTACGAGGGGCATACGTTCGAGAGCCGTCTGTATACCTTCACGATCCTCGACCGCGTCGGCGGCGGCGACGCCTTTGCCAGCGGCCTGATCTACGCGATGCTGCACGACTATCGCCCGATGGACATGATCAACTTTGCGGTCGCCTCGAGCGTCATCAAGCACACGATCCACGGCGACGCGAACATCACTGACGACGTCAGCAGCATCAAGAACCTGATGAACATGAATTACGACATCAAGCGGTAAATGCTGCGTTTTCCCGACAGATCCTTTCC
>SFHU01000011.1 GCA_004555535.1 Clostridiales bacterium | reverse complement strand
TATCAGGATTGGCGTTCTTTAATGGTGGAGCATAGCGGATTCGAACCGCTGACCTCTACAATGCGAATGTAGCGCGCTACCAACTGTGCTAATGCCCCGTATGATTTTCGCTTGCGGAAAACCTTCAAGCGAAAATCATTATACCACATTTTTTTTAAAATGCAAGGCCCAAATGCAAATTTTCTTCAAACCGGCAGAAAAGCGGCCGCAACAGCGAGCACAAGCGCGGGCAGATAGTTGGCTACCCTGACCTTCTTGCCAAAGAGCAGATTGATGCCCACGCAGAAGATCAGCACGTTGCCCACCATGGAGAGGTTCGTCAGCGCAGCGTCAGTCATCAGCGGCATGATCAGCCGGGCCAGCACGGTCATCGCCCCCTGCCAGAGCACGAGCGGAATCACGGAGAAGACCGCGCCCTTGCCCAGCGAGGAGGTCAGCGCCATGACGATGATCGCGTCGAGGATGCCCTTGGTCACCAGCAGCGTGTAGTCATGGTAGATCGCGTCGTTCATCGGGCCGATGATCGCCATCGCGCCGATGCAGATGGTGAAGGAGGCCGAGGTAAATCCCTCAATGAAGTGCGGGTCGCGTTCGCTGCGGCTCTTGACCTTGAGCCACGCGCCGAACTGTTCGATGTGGCCCTCGATGTCGGCAATCTCGCCGAGCAGGCCGCCCAGGCAGAGCGTGATCACCAGCAGCATGGAACCGGTCGTCCCCAGGCCGCCGTCCTGCGGCACGAGCATGTGCTGGAAAGCGCCGGACGCGCCGATGAACACGGTGCTCAGGCCGCAAGCCTTGACCATGATGTCCTGATAGCGCTCCTTGAGCGCCTTGCCGAAGAAAAAGCCGAGCGCGCCGCCCAGCAGCACGCACGCGGCGTTGATGATGGTGCCCAATCCGATCATGATACCCCTCTTTTGCGCGGCGCAGCCTTGACAATTCGTCAGGCGCGCGAAAGATCGTTCCGCGACGGAAACGGAGCTATTATAGCATGTCCGCCGAGGAAGAGCAAGCGTTTTCAAGAGGATCCAAGGGAGAACGGGCAGGAGGCGCATTCCTGGCGGCTGAAACACTTTGTCCATAGACTGACTTTCCCAAACAAATAAAACGTCCGGAGCGGTGGATGCTCCAGACGGGAAATTTCGGCTTACTGTGCCTGCAGCTCGCGGCAGATGAACGCGACGGTATCCTCCAGCGACAGATGCAGGACGTAGGAAAACTCCTGATGGACGATGCGCTCCGCCTGGGCGAGCAGCGCCTCGTCGGAGGCGCAGGGCTTCTTCCCCTCCGCAAGGCGGCGGTTGCGCTCCTCGTGCAGCTCCAGAATCATGCGGATGATCTTCGCGTAATTGCCCTCGGAGAGGATCCTCGAGAAGGCATCCTTGCGCAGGCGGCTGTCCTCCACCCAGAGCCCGGCGTAGTCGCCGCT
Organism: Clostridiales bacterium; assembly: GCA_004555535.1. Taxonomy (GTDB): domain Bacteria; phylum Bacillota; class Clostridia; order Christensenellales; family Aristaeellaceae; genus Ventricola. The sequence continues at coordinate 38,002 of SFHU01000011.1, read as the reverse complement.
GCGGTGGATCAGATCGAGGATATCCTGCCGGGAGAGCAGGCGGCGCAGCACGGTATCCCCGCGGTCGGTGGGCATATAGACCGTCGAGGAGCCCTTCTCCATCGTCGGATGAAGCACGTAATAGGGATGGGGCTGTCCGCCGGAGAACTGAATGGTGCGGATGTCCTCCACGCTGCAGACGCCCTCGGACGGATGCATGACGGTATCGCCGATGCCAAACATGGTCAAACCTCCCTTTGATCGCGAAGCATTTTCCCGTAGCTCAAAAAAGCGCGGGCAGAGCGCAATGTCTCTGCCGCACCGCCTGAGGGAAATCAGTTGAGATAATCGCCGACGGGACTCTGGTTGTACTGCTTGATGATTTTGATGACGACGGAGCCGTCCTGCTGGACGGTTTCCTCCAGAATCCTGTGCTTGACCCGGTTTCTGTTCAGCGATTCCTTGTAGCGCGTGACCTCATGCCCGACGAGCGCGACGGCCTCCTCGTGGGGGATGTCCTCCTTGAGCATGAAATGCAGCGTCTGACAGATGCAAGCTGCCTGAATGCGTTTCACGGTTTCGCCTCCTTCCCGGCGCCGCGCCGGCGGCCGCCTGTGATGAAGCGGCGCGGGAAAAGCTCTCCCGACGCCGCTCTTTGTATATATAATTATATCAGATTGAAAGGAGGCGGGCAAAAGGAAAACCTCCCAAAAAACCGGGAGGTTTCGCCGGAAAAACGCCCCATGACCGGGCTTACTTCTTCTTGGAATCGAAGTACTCGTTGAGCGCCTTGACGAGCGCGTCGGCGTCGACGCCATGCACGAGGCTGGCCTCGGCGATGGACTCGGCGGAGGCATGCGGGCAGTAGAGGCAGTGCATGCCGTAGGAGAGGAACACGGGCGCGACCTCGGGGTCAAGCCGCATGACGGAGGCGATGGACATATCAGAGGTAATCATGAGAACCCTTCTTTCCCGAATCCGCAGGGGGATTCGTCCCTTGATGGCTGTGATACGCTCCTATCATACACCATCTTGCCCAATCTGGCAAGAAAAAATCCGCCCGATCATTTCAGGGAATGACCCCAACAAAATGCGCGTAGACATCCGGATAGAGATATGCTATAATTTATCCTAACATTATATGCCCCGCCGGAGGCTCTCTCCGGCGGCAACAACGCAGTGGAATGAATCATGAGAAACAACGAATTGCGTGGCCCTACGGCGATTGACACGGACATCGTCCCCTCAGACAGCGAGCACGTCTTCGCGCAGGAGGCGCTCTATCAGCAGACGATGATGCGCTATCATTGCGCGATTCTGGAGATGCGCACCAAGCTGGAGGTGCTCTCCGAGGATCTGGCCGTGCGCTATCGCCGCAATCCCATCGAATTTATCGAGAGCCGGCTCAAGAAGCCCTCCTCCATCGCCCGCAAGCTCAAGCGGCTGGGCTACGAGGTGACGGTCGAGAACATGACCGCGCACCTCTCCGACATCGCCGGCATCCGCGTCCTGTGCGCGTATATCGACGACATCTACGAGATCGCGCGCATGCTCGCGCGGCAGACCGACGTGCGCATCATCACGGTCAAGGACTACATCAAGAGTCCCAAGGACAACGGCTACCGCAGCTACCACATGATCGTGGAGATCCCGGTCTTCTTCTCCGACGAGGTGCGCCCCGTCCGCTGTGAGATCCAGATCCGCACCATCGCGATGGATTTCTGGGCGACGCTCGACCACGACATGCAGTACAAAAAGAAGGTCGAGGACGCCGAGGAGATCATGCGCGAGCTGCGCGAATGCGCCGAGATCATCCACAATACGGACGAGAAGATGATGCGGCTGCGCGAGCGGATTCACCGGATCGACCCGTCATGACAAATAAATTATTGAAAATGCAAAATATAGTTGACAACCGGCGGCAGTAAGACTATAATCAGCATCAGAGGGATTCCCACGGAGAGGCTTTGCCCCTTCCGCTTGAAAACCGCGCCGCCTGCTGTTATAATGAAGAAACACCCGCATCCGCCCGCCTGAAGCCGGGCGGCGGGCTTCACACGAAAAGGAGGCGTCGGCCTTGCAGGAACTGGCCTTGGGCGACATTGTGCAGATGCGCAAGACGCATCCCTGCGGCAGCGACCGCTGGACGATCATCCGCGTGGGCGCGGACATCAAGATCCGCTGCTCGCTCTGCGGGCGCATCGTCATGATGGACAGGGCGGATTTTGTCAAGCGGATGAAGAAGATCGTCGGCCACTCGGCTGAGCCCATCCGCGGAACCAACGAGACGGACGACTGACATCCGGGAAACGGCCTGCCCGCGCGCAGACGCCGGCGGCATCCCCCGGATCGGACAAAAAGGAGGCGCAGCTCCCATGGAGCAGAGCGAAAAGGACGAAAAGCTCAGGGCGGCAAACCGCAAGAGCAAAAAGGACAAGCCCAAAAAGTCTGTGAAGCAGGAAATCTTTGAATGGATCATGGTGTTCGTCGTCGCGGCGGCGCTGGCCTTCGTGGTGCGAACCTTCATCTTCGAGCCCGTCCGCGTGGACGGCAGCTCGATGCTCAACACGCTGACGGACAGCGATTTCATGATCGCCACGAAGTTTGACTATCTGCTGGGCGACCCGGAGCGCTTTGACATCGTCATCTGCGATTATCCGAACACGGACGACGGCATGTACCGCGTCAAGCGCGTCATCGGCCTGCCGGGCGAGACGATCGAGCTGCGCGGCGGCGAATTGTACGTGGACGGCGAGCATGTGGCGCAGGATTTCGACATGACCGAGAATTCCACGAATTTCGGCCCGCTGACGGTGCCGGAAGACTGCTATTTCGTCATGGGCGACAACCGCAACAACTCGAAGGACAGCCGCAGCCCGATGGTCGGCCCGCTCAAGCGCAGCATGATCAAGGGCCACGTCCGCTGTGTGGTCTTTCCCTTCTCCCGGATGCAATGGATTGAGTGACAGAGTCCGAACGCACCAAGCGACAGGCTCCCGCGGTGTGCAGCGCAAAAGGCGCGCTGCCCCGGCGGAAGCCTGTTTTTTGTATGTTCTCCGTTCAGGGGGCCTGCTCCGGCAGATGCGCAAGCGTCACGCCGAGCCGGGTGTCAAAGCCCAGCGCCCGGCACATGACCTCATCGCAGGGCGCGCAGCTCACGGTCAGGCTGGCCATGCCGTTTGCCCGGCGCCACGCCTGCGCCGCGCTGCACAGCATCCGGCAGCCCGTGATGCAGTTGGCCAGCCCGATGATCCGGCAGATCCGCCGCGGGACACCACCCGCGCGGCGTTCTTTTCTCCTTTCCCTCACAGCGCGATTCCTCCGCACCGCCTCATTCCAGCAGCCCCTTCTCCCCCAGCCGGATCTGCTCCGCGACGCCGTCGCTGGCCCGGCGCGCGGCGTCCTCAAGCGCCGCCCCTGAAAGCAGCGCATCCGCCAGCAGCGCGCAGAAGAGATCGCCCGTGCCGAAGCCCTTGCCGGGCAGCTGCTCATAGGGCAGCGCGATGCGCTCGCCGCGCTGCGCGTCCCATCCGAGCACGGCATGCGCCCCGTCCATGCGTGCGCTCGTCACCAGCACACTGCGCGTCCCACCGCCGAGCCGGTCGATCATGCGCCAAACCGTCTCCTCCTGCGCAGCCGCCTCAAAGGGCGTGTCCGTCAGCAGGCAGGCCTCGGTCAGGTTCGGCGTGATCAGCGTCGCGTGCCGCGCGAGCAGCGCCATGCCCGCGAGCTGATCGTCGCTGACGGAGCGATAGCGCCTGCCGCCGTCGCCCAGGATCGGATCGACGAGCACGCTCACGCCGCGCGCCCTCGCCTCGTCGGCCACCGGCACGAGCGAGCGCGCCTGAGCAAGGCCCGTGAGATAGCCGATATAGAGGAGGTCAAACCTGACGCCCAGCGCCTTCCATGTATCCAGCGTCCGGAGCAGGTAGTCCGTCGTGTCCAGCGCCTCGTGCGCGCCGAGGAACAGCATGTTGGAGATCAGCGCCGTCGGCAGCGCGAGCACCTCACGCCCCCTCGCCTCCAGCGCGGCGGTCAGCATGCGCACGCCGACACGGCCCTTCCCCGTGATATCGCCCAGCAGCAGGGCGGTTTTACGCGCCGCTTCCATGGCAAGTCTCCCTTCAAAAGGCGGCTCCCCTCCCCGCCCGGGAGAGGGAAGCCGCCGAGGTCATGCATTGTTTTGCTTTCAAATTCTGCGCAGCACCAGCGCCGTGCGGGCCGGCACATAGATCGGGAAGCCGTCGCCCAGCTGCGGGTCCTTCGACCAGGTATGGTAGACGACGGACTTGTCCACGCGCTCATAGCCGCCGAACTCCTTGTCGTCGCTGGAGAGCACGACCTGATAGTCGCCCAGCTGCGGCGCGGGGACAAACAGCCCGGGCTGCGAGTTCGTCGGATGGAAGTTGAAGACGAAGACGCAGCCCGCCTTCTCGAAGACGAGCACCTGATCGGCCTCATGCTGGCGCAGGCATCTGGCCATGCCGCCCTGGAGCACGCCGTACTGGCGCACGAGCCGCAGCATCGCCTTGTCGAAGTTGCCCAGCAGCTCATAGCGCAAAAAGCCGTTGTCCGCCAGCGACCACAGGCGCCTGGCATGCGCAAAGCTCCAGCCGTTGCCCTCGCGCGGGAAGTCGATCCACTCGGGATGGCCGAACTCGTTGCCCATGAAATTGAGGTAGCCGTCGCCGCCCGCCGCGATCGTCACCAGGCGGATCATCTTGTGCAGCGCGACCGCGCGCTCGACAAGGATGTTCGGGTCGGCGCGGTCCATGCCCCAGTACATTTCCTTGTCGGCGAGGCGGAACATGATCGTCTTGTCGCCCACGAGCGCCTGGTCGTGGCTCTCGGCGTAGGCGATGACCTTCTCGCCCGGACGGCGGGAGATCAGCTCATAGTAGAGCTTGCCGATATCCCAGTGGCCGTCCTCCTTCTCCTTGATCGTCTTGATGTAGAAGTCCGGCAGGCCCATCGCCAGCCTGTAGTCAAAGCCGATGCCGCCGTCGCGGATGGGCAGGCACATGCCCGGCATGCCGCTCATCTCCTCGGCGATGCAGACGCTGCCGCGCTTGAGCTCATGCGTCAGCTCGGTCGCCAGCTGGAGATAGGTCAGCGCGTCGACGTCGGTGTTCATGGAGAAATACTGCTTGTAGTCGGTGAACGCGCTGCCCAGGCCGTGATCCTGATAGATCATGCTGGTCACGCCGTCAAAGCGGAAGCCGTCGAAATGGTATTCCTCGATCCAGAACTTGATGTTGGAGAGCAGGAAGTGCACGACGCCGTTCTTGCCGTAGTCAAACACCTTGGAGCCCCAGGCCGGATGGTCGCCCGCCGCGCCGGCCTTGAAGAACTGGTCGTCCCGCCCGTCAAAGCCGTTGATGCCCTCGGCGGTGTTCTTGACCGCGTGGGAATGCACGAGGTCGAGCAGCACCGTCAGCCCCAGCCTGTGCGCCTCGTTGACCAGCGCCTTGAGGTCGTCCGGCGTGCCGTACCACGAGGAGGCCGCGAAGAAATTGGACACCTGATAGCCAAAGGACGCGTAATACGGGTGCTCCATGATCGCCATCAGCTGCACGGTGTTGTAGCCGTCCTGCTTGATGCGCGGGAGGATGTCGCGCGTGAATTCGGCATAGGTGCCCACGCGCTCCTCCTCGGTCGCCATGCCGACGTGCGCCTCGTAGATCAGCGGCGGCACGTTGCGGCGCGGGCGGAAGTTCTCGTCCGTCCAGGTGAAGGTCTTGCGCGGATTCCAGACGGTCGCGCTGAAGCTGTGCGTCTTCTCGTCCTGCGTGACATAGGTGGCGTAGAGCGGGATGCGGTCCTCGGTGCCCCGTTCGCTGGTGACGCAGACCTTGACGTTGGAGAGATGGCGCAGCGTCCGCTTGCCGGGGATCTCGATCTCCCAGTTGCCGTTGCCGATCGGCTTCATCGGGTGGCTCGTCCTGTCCCAGCCGTTGAAATCGCCGATCAGGTGCATCTCCTTCGCGCCGGGCGCCCACTCGCGGTAGACCCAGCCCGTTTTGGTCTTGTGAAAGCCGTAGTACAGATGGCCGCTGGCAAAATCGGAAAGGGACTGCCCGTCGGCGAGGAGCTGACGCTTGCGCCGGCGGTAGCGCTTCATGCGCTCCTTGAGCTCGCCCTCGAAGGGTGCGAGGGTTGGATCATATTCAAGGATCTTCAGCTTTCGTGGATTGTTATTCGTCACTTCTCCCATAAAAAGAGGCCTCCCAGCGATTTTCTTTTGTATAATTGTACTCTATTTTTCCCGTGTTTTCAACACTTTCGTTGAATCAAAGCCAAGAATGGTTGACGCCCGGCCCCAAAGGTTGTAAACTGATACTGTCTTTCCCGGCCCCTGCCGGAGAAAAGTGCCGCCGGATCCGCTCCGTCTGCGCCTTTCGCATCCCTTGACAACGATATTCAGGAGGAACCAGCCATGCTGACCCGCACCTTCTTTTTCCGCGCCCCGCTGGCGCCCGGGCGCTTTGCGCCGCTCCCTGCCGGCGCGATTGCCGCCCGCGGTGCGCTCTCTGACCGCCTTGTCTCCCTGCGCGCGGGGCTTCTCTCCCGCTGTGCGTCCCTCTTTCCCGAGTCCGGCGGGCAGAGCGCCTGGTTCGGCGGCACGCAAGGCGGCGGCATGACGGCCCCTGACGCGCTGGAGGCCTCCCTGCTGACCGCCGCGCTGCTGGGCGACGAGGAGCTTCGCCGCGACAGCATGCGCCTGTGCACCCGCGTCATCGACGCGCAGCGCGAGGACGGCAGCTTCGGCGCGGAGGGCGAGAGCTTTGCCGCCCGGGGCCGGATGCTGCGCGCGCTTGAGGCCGCCTACTCGATGAGCGGCGAAAAGCGCATCCTCACCTTCATGCTCCGCTACATGAAATACCTGAAGGGGGCGCTCGCCGCCTCGCCGCTTTCCGCGCAGGACGCGCTGCACACCGCGGACACGCTGGAGGCTGGCCTCTTCCTCTACAACATCACCGGGCAGAAGGCGATTCTCCCCGTGCTCTCGATGCTGACCAGCCAGGGCGCGGACTTTTCCTCCCTCTTTCATGCCTTCCCCTACCGCACACCCGTCTCCCGCACGATGAGCGCGCAGGAGCTGCTCGACGCGCTTGAAAGCGAGGGCGAGGAGGGCTACGCGCACCACTTGCTGCGCATGGCCGACGGCGCGAACCTCTGCGAGGGCCTGCGCCAGAGCGCGCTTGCCGGCGTGCTCTCCGGCTCGGGCAAGCAGCTCTCCGCCGCGGAGGCCGGCTTTGCGCGCATGAGCAAGGCGCACGGCGCCGTCAGCGGCGGCATCACCGCCGACCCGCTGCTCGCGGGCGCGCATCCCAGCCGCGGCGTCAGCGCGCTGAGCGCCTGCGAGCTGGCCGCGTCGCTGGAGACGCTGCTCTCCTGCCCGGGCGGGGAATTCGCCGCCGACCCGCTGGAGACCGTCGTCTACAACGCCATTGAGGCCGCCTTCGCGCCGGATGGCCGCAGCGTCCAGCCCGTGCAGCAGGCGAATCAGACCCGCGTGAGCCGAGAGGCGCGCTTCCCGCTGTGCGGCGAGACGGAGAACCTCTTCTCCCTTCATGACGGGCGCGCGCTGTGCGCGCTGCTTGCCGCGCTGCCGCGCTTTGCCCAGCATCAGTGGATGCTCTCCCGGGACGAGGGCCTGTGCGCGATGGGCTACGCGCCCTGCTCCGTGCGCTATCGCCTCGGCGGCGCGGCCGTGCAGCTGCACGTCGAGAGCCGCTACCCGGTGAGCGGCAGCATCCGCATCACCGTGGGCGTCGGCGAGAGCGCCGCCTTCCCGCTGCATCTGCGCATCCCCGCCTGGGCGGAGGGCGCGACGGCCGCCATCGCGGGCGAAATCGTTCCCGCGAAAGCCGGTACCTTCCTGACGGTCAACCGCCAGTGGCACGACGGCGACGAAATTCTGCTGACGCTGCCCATGACCGTGCGCCGCGTGCCGACGTTCCATCAGGCCGTGAGCATCGCGCGCGGGCCGCTGCGCTTTGCCTACGCGCCGGACTTCACGCAGGAGACGGACCGCGACGGCCTGACGGCGATGCAGGCCGGGCAGCCCTTCGGCATCGCGCTGCTGTCGGGCGAGCCCATCGAGGCGCGCGAGACCGGCGAGGGCGTGACGCTGATGGCCCGGGCCGTGCGCCTGCCCGTCTGGGGCATGCGCGGGGCGAGCTGCGACCAGCCGCCCATCGATCTGGGCGGCATGGGCGAGGCCTTCACCGCGCAGCTGGTGCCCTATGCCAGCACGCCCATCCGCCTGAGCGCGCTGCCGCAGGCCTGAATCTTCGCTATCCTTTCAGGTTTTCTTCACAATCCCGCCACAGCCATCGGGTATACTGATCGATCGAGGTGAACGCGCATGAGCAAAAACGCACGCATTCTGATCTGCGACGACGACGCCATCGTCCATCAGTCGCTTTCCCTGTACCTGGACAACGAGGAATTCCTCCACGACTCCGCTTACGACGGCAAGCAGGCGCTGGAGATGATTCATAAGGAGCATTATGACCTCATGCTTCTGGACCAGATGATGCCCGGCATGACCGGCATGGAGGTCTGCCAGACCGTCCGCCGCGAGAGCCAACTGCCCATCATCATGCTCACGGCCCGCGGCGAGGAGATCGACCGCATCCTCGGCCTGGAGATGGGCGCGGACGACTACATCGTCAAGCCGTTCTCCCCGCGCGAGGTCGTCTCGCGCATCAAGGCTGTGCTGCGGCGCACCTCCTCCGCCTCGCAGGAGACGCACGAGGAGCAGCTGACGACGCTCACCTACGGCACGCTCGAGATTCAGCCCGAGCGCTACAGCGTCAAGCTCGCCGGGCAGAGCATCGCCTGCACGCCGCGCGAGGTCGAGCTGCTCTACCTTCTGGCCAGCCATCCGGGCCGCGTGTTTGACAGGGAGCAGATTCTCTCGCGCATCTGGGGCTACGACTTCTTCGGCGACACGCGCACCGTCGACACGCACATCAAGCGCCTGCGCCAGAAGCTCGCCTGTGAGGAGATGGGCAAGGCATGGGACATCATCACGGTCTACGGCGTCGGCTACAAATTCGAGGCGAACATATGAAGCCGCGCAGCACGCTCCTGCGGCGCACGCTGATGCTGGCCTATGGCGCGGTGCTGCTCTTCGCCGTGCTCATCATGGTCATCTACAACACGCTCTCCCCGCGCCTCTTCGCGCAGAACAAGATCGACGACCTGATCCCCAAGGGGCAGATCATCGCCGGCTACATCGAAAGCACGCTGCGCGGCGAGATCTCCACGGCCTTTCTCGTCCCGCTGATCGGACGGAGCACCTCGCAATGGGAGGCGACCGTCTGGGTCGTCGACGCGCAGGGCGATACGCTCATCCGCACGCAGCAGGCCTCGGGACGACGCGTCGGCCGCCTGCCGACCGCGCTGGCGCAGTCCATGCTGCCCGCCGTGCTCTCCGGCGAGATCGCCACGCACATCGGCCCGCCGGAGGATCTCAACCCGCCGTCGGACACGTCGGACAAAAGCCCCTCCGCCTCCGGCGTGCTGGACAGCATCGCCGGCTCGGAGGAGGACAGCGCCTCCTCCGAGGAGGTCATCAGCGGCAGCATCGTCGCCGTCGCCGTGCCCATCGCGCTCTTTGGCGAGGTGGTCGGCGCGGTCTTCATGGCGCAGACCATGACCGAGGTCATGAGCGGCATGCAGGCGCTCTCCAACGCGATCACGTTTTCGCTGCTGCTGGTCGCGCTGCTGCTGCTGCCCATCGTGCTCTTCTTCGCCTCGCGGCTCTCCCGCCCGCTGGCGCGGATGCGCTCCGTCGCGCTGACAATGGCCGGCGGCGACCTGACCGTGCGCGCGGACGACCAGCGCCCCGACGAATTCGGCGAGCTGGGCCGCGCCCTCAACTTCCTCTCTTCGGAGCTGGGCGCGACGATCTCCTCCCTGCAAATGGAGCGAAACCGCCTGCAAAGCCTGATCAACGGCCTCTCCGAGGGCATCATCGCCGTCGACGCGCAGGGCGCGACCACGCTGCTCAACCCCGCCGTGCATGAGCTGCTCGGCCTGGACAGCGCGCAGCAGGACGTGCGCGCCGCCGCGCCGGACGTCTTCTCCATGTTTGACGAGGCGCTTGAAAGCGGCCAGAGCCTGCGGCGCACCATCTGGCAGGGCGGCACGGCGCTTTCCATCTCGCTCTCGCCGCTATCAAACGCGCAGGGGCAGATCACCGGCTGCGTCGGCATCGTCTCCGACGTCACCAGCGCCGAGCGCCTGGAGCAGACGCGCCGCGACTACGTCGCCAACGTCTCCCACGAGCTGCGCACGCCGCTGACGGCGATGCGCGCGCTGATGGAGCCGCTGCGCGACGGCCTCATCAAGACCGAGGAGCAGCGCCAGCAGACCTACAACATCGTCCTGCGCGAGACCATGCGCCTGTCCCGCCTGGTCAGCGACATGCTCGAGCTCTCGCGCCTGCAGAGCGGCACGGCCTCCCTCGAGCGCAGCGTCTTCAATCCGCGCGGCGTGCTCGAGGCCGTCCGCGACACCTACTCCGCCTACGCGGAGGACTACCAGCAGACCTTCGTCTACGACGTTCAGGACGCGCTGCCCGACGTGCTGGGCAACCCGGACAGGACGCAGCAGGTGCTCGTCGCGCTGCTGGACAACGCCTTCAAGTACACGCCCGAGGGCGGCACGGTCACGCTGAACGCAGCCATCCGGGACGAGGTCGTCCTGGTGACCGTCCGCGACACGGGCATCGGCATCGGGCCGGAGGATCTGCCGCACGTCTTTGACCGCTTCTACAAGGTCGACAAGGCGCACCACAGCAAGGGCACCGGCCTGGGTCTGGCCATCGCCTACGAGATCATGAAGCAGCTCGGCGAGGAGATGACCGTGGAGAGCGAGCCGGGCAAGGGCTCCGCCTTCCATTTCACGCTCCACATTGTCCGGGACTGATCCCACCCTTTTCGCCCCGTATCGCTTGACTTGCGGATAGGCCTGTGCTATACTTCTTCTTGATTATCGGGCCTGTGTGCGCTTGCCGCGCTCCGGGCAGAGATCCAATCTGACTAGAATGGGAGATAGGGTTATGGAAAGAATCAAGACGCTCGAGACCCGCAACATGTGCGAGAGCGCGAAGAACGGCGGCTGCGGCGAGTGCCAGACCTCCTGCCAGTCTGCCTGCAAGACCAGCTGCGGCGTGGCCAATCAGCAGTGCGAGAACGCCGACAAGTAAGCGGCGTTCTGACGACATCCCGAAAGCCCTCCGGCCGGCCCTGCGGGCCTGCGGAACTTTCAAAAGCAAAAAGCTGCCGCCCGCGGGCGGCACTTTTTATGCCCTTCATCTCAATCATCCCCGGCGCATCGCCGGTCTGGAGGTACTATGGTTCATCAATATCAGCTTGGCGGCTACAACATCGTGCTGGACACCTGCTCCGGCTCGGTGCATTCCGTGGACGAGGTCGCCTACGACATCATCGCGCTGTTTGAAACGACGCCGGAGGACGAAATCGTCCGGCAGATGCTTGACAAATACGGCGACCGCCCGGATGTGACCGAGGAGGACCTGCGCGCCTGCATCGGCGACGTCGCGCGCCTCAAGGAGATGGGCAAGCTCTTCACGCCGGACACGTTCGCGCCGATGGCTGGCACGCTCAAGGAGCGCTCCGGCGACGTCGTCAAGGCGCTCTGCCTGCACGTCGCGCACACCTGCAACCTCAACTGCGCCTACTGCTTCGCCAGCCAGGGCAAGTATCACGGCGACCGCGCGCTGATGAGCTTTGAGGTCGGCAAGCGCGCGCTCGACTTCCTGATCGAGCATTCCGGCACGCGGCGCAACCTCGAGGTCGACTTCTTCGGCGGCGAGCCGCTGATGAACTGGGATGTCGTCAAGCAGCTCGTCCAGTATGCCCGCACGCAGGAGGAGGCGCATCACAAGCACTTCCGCTTCACGCTCACGACCAACGGCATGCTGATCGACGACGACGTGATCGACTTTGCCAACCGCGAGATGAGCAACGTCGTGCTCAGCCTCGATGGGCGCAAGGAGGTGCACGACCGCCTGCGCGTCGACTACGCCGGCAACGGCAGCTATGACCGCATCGTGCCCAAATTCAAGCAGCTCGTTGCGGCGCGCGGTGGCAAGAACTACTACATGCGCGGCACGTTCACCCACGCCAACACGGACTTCACCAACGACATCTTCCACATGGCGGACATGGGCTTCACCGAGCTGAGCATGGAGCCTGTCGTCTGCGACCCCGCCGATCCCGCCGCGCTGACGCCGGAGGACATCGAGACCGTCAAGGGCCAGTACGAGCTGCTCGCCAAAGAGATGCTGCGCCGCGAGCAGGAGGGCAGGCCCTTCACGTTCTACCATTACATGATCGACCTGACCGGCGGCCCCTGCATCTACAAGCGCATCTCGGGCTGTGGCTCCGGCACCGAATACATGGCCGTGACGCCCTGGGGCGACCTCTATCCCTGCCATCAGTTTGTCGGCGAGGAGGCCTACAAGCTCGGCAACATCTGGGACGGCGTCACCAACACCGCCCTGCGCGAGGAATTCCGCGCCTGCAACGCCTATGCCCGCCCGGAATGCAAGGACTGCTGGGCGAAGCTCTACTGCTCCGGCGGTTGCGCGGCCAACGCCTACCATGCGACGGGCTCCATCCGCGGCGTCTACGAGCCGGGCTGCGAGCTCTTCCGCAAGCGCATTGAATGTGCGATCATGATCAAGGTCGCCGAGGACGCCATGAAGGAGCAGACGAAATGAACACGCCCGTCGCGGATTTCGTGAGGCGCTACGCCGCCTCCGGCACGGCGCGGCTGCACATGCCCGGTCACAAAGGCCGGGCATCATTGGGTTGCGAAGCCTTTGACATCACGGAGGTCGCCGGGGCGGACGCGCTCTACGAGGCGGACGGCATCCTCGCGCAGAGCGAGGCGAATGCCGCCTCCCTCTTTTCCAGCCAGCGCACCGTGTACAGCACGGAGGGCTCGAGCCAGTGCATCCGCGCGATGCTGCAGCTCTGCCTGCTCGTCCGCTCGCAAAGCGGCCGGGCCGTCGTGCTTGCCGCGCGCAACGTGCACAAGGCCTTTGTCTATGCAGCAGCGCTGCTGGATATCGACGTGCAGTGGCTCTGGCCCGAGGCGGGCAGCGCTTCGCTGTGCTCCTGCCCCATCACGCCGGATGCGCTGGCGCGCGCGCTGGGCGCGATGCCTGAGCCGCCTGCCGCTGTCTATGTCACCAGCCCGGATTACCTGGGCAACGAGGCCGGTCTCGCCGCGCTGGCGCAGGTCTGCCACGCGCACGGCACGCTGCTGGCCGTCGACAACGCGCATGGCGCCTATCTGCGCTTCCTCTCCCCCTCGCGCCATCCGCTCGACCTGGGCGCGGACATCTGCTGCGATTCAGCGCACAAGACGCTCCCCGTGCTGACCGGCGGCGCCTATCTGCACATCGCGCGCCGCGCGCCCGCCGTCATGGCGCAGCAGGCCAAGCAGGCGATGGCGCTCTTCGGCTCGACCAGCCCGTCCTATCTGACGCTGGCCTCGCTCGATCTTTGCAACGCCGCGCTCGCGGGGGATTATCCCCGGCGCATCGCTGAGACGGCCGCGCGGCTTGACGCGCTGCGCGCCGCTTTGCGCGATCTGGGCTGGCGGACGCTGCCCTCCGACCCGCTCCGCGTGACGCTCGACGCGGCCTCCGGCGGCCTGACGGGCACGCAGCTCGCGAAGAGGCTGCGCGCAGGCGGCGTCGAATGCGAATACGCCGACGAGGACGCGCTCGTCCTCATGGCGACGCCGGAAAACGACGAGGCCGATTTTGACCGCGTGCTGTTCGCCGCGGGCGAGGCGGGCAAGCCGCGCGATCGCGTGCCGCTGCCCGTCGTGCGCGCCCCGCGCGCCTGCTCCATCCGCCGGGCGCTGCTCGCCCCGCAGGAGCTGCTTCCCGCGCAGGACGCGCTGGGGCGCATCTGCGGCGCGCCGACCGTCGCCTGCCCGCCGGCGATTCCCGTCGCCGTCTCGGGCGAGGTCATCACGCGGGAGGCGATTGAGGTGTTTTGCCGCTGCGGGATTGAAACCGTGTCGGTCGTCCAGGCTTGAGGCGGCTTTGCAGCAGAAAAACCAGGCGCTGCCGCAGGGGATTCCTGCCGCAGCGCCTGTCTGCTTCTTCTCTTATCTTCCGATGATTCTGTCCCACAGGTCGCCGAAATCGTCCGCCAGCTCGTCAAGGCCGGTCGCCTTGCCGACGCGCTCCGCCAGACCCTTGACCTGACCGTAGAGCGTGTCGTCGTCCGTGACCTCGATGTCCGTCAGACTGTCGTCGACCTTCTGCACCGTCTCGATGATCGTCTGCTTCATCCGCTCGTCGAGGCCTGCATTGTACTGGTTCTCAAACTCCACGGCCACCAGCACGCGGTTTTCGCTGACGACGACCTCCGCGTCATTGACCTCGCTGATGCGCTCTACAGCTTCGCTGATCTTCTCCGCCAGACGGCCCGCCTCCGCGGGCGTCATGGACGTCTGCGCGCTGGCCGTCGCCTCCGGCGCAATCGTCGCCGCCATCGTCGGTTCGGCCGTCGCGGGCTCCATGGTCGTCATGGGCGCGTTCGTCGTCAGCGGCGCGGCCGTCGCCGTCGTCCCGCTGGCGTTCGCCGCGCAGCCGCTCATCACCAGGCTCGCCGCAGCCATGCACAGCAGAGCCAACATCCATTTTTTCACTGAATTCGCCTCCTTGCCGCTATTGTGCGCGGAAGGAGGCGAAAGTATAGACGTTTTTTGACGCCGGCGAAAAGAAAATTCTGCCTGCCGTCATTCGCCATAGAACGTGCAGCCGCCGATGAATTCCCGCAGGATCGACGTCGGCGGAATCTCGCTCTCGTCGCCGCAGTCGAGGAAATAGTTGAGGAACTTCACCAGCCTGCGCGCCCTCGTGTAATGCGGGCTCTGCGGCGGAATCGCCCTGAGCATCGGATAGGCGTATTTTTTGAGCACGGCGATCTCGTAGAGCAGCGAGGAATTGAACATGACGTCCGCCCGCTCCTGGAACGGGAAGATGTAGCGCTCCTCGCCCGCGCGCACGCTGTCCCACATGGCCAGCGTCTCCACCGCGCTGGTCGCGCGCGTCCTGTGGTCGCGCACCATGCGCCGCAGCAGGCGCACGTCCGTCGTGCGGATGCGGTTGTGGTTATCCAGGTTGAGCTGCGTCAGCGCGCTGACGTAGACGCGGAACTTGAGCTCGCTGGGAATGTCCGCGCTCAGCGCGTCGTTGAGCCCGTGGATGCCCTCGACGATCAGCACCTGATCCTCGCTCACGCGCAGGCGCACGCCCTTCTCCTCGCGCATCTTGGTCTTGAAGGAGTAGAGCGGCAGCTCCACCTCGCGCCCGGCCAGCAGCTCGACGAGCTGCTCGTTGAACAGCGGCACGTCGATCGCTTCGAGGCATTCGAGATCGGGCTTTCCGTCCGGCCCGAGCGGCACCTCGCCGCGGTTGCGGTAGTAATTGTCCAGCGAAATCGCGACGGGGCGCTTGCCGCTCACGCGCAGCTGAACGCCGAGCCGGTTGGCAAACGTCGTCTTGCCGCTCGAGGACGGTCCCGCGACAAATACGATGCGCGCGCCCCGTGCGACGATGCGCTCCGCGATCTGCGCGATTGTCCGCTCCTGCAGGGCCTCGCTCACGCGGATGAATTCCCGCGCGCCGCCCCGGGCGATGATGTCGTCGAGATCCGCGGCCGTCTCGCAGCCGAGGATCCTCGAGCATTCGCCCGCCTCGGCATAGGCGCGCATGAGCTGCGGCCGCTCGACAAACGGATCAGGCGGGCCGGAAAGATCCTGCCCCGGCAGCAGCAGCACCATGCCGGGATAGTAAAACCGCAGCGCGAAGCTCGCGATTTCCCCCGTCGAGGCTGCCATCGCGCCGTAGAAGTACTCGCTCAGCCCGTCGCAGGTGTAGACGTCGAAATAGTCGTATGGCCGGTAGCCGAGCAGGCGGACGGTGTCGTCCTGCCCCTGCGCGGCGAAATAGGCGATGGCCTGCTCCCGCGTTAAGCGGGATTTGACGATCGGCAGATCGCGCCGCACGACCTCGCGCATCTTCTCCTCGATGCGCCGCACGAGCGCCGCCGTCAGGCTCACGCCGGTGACGTTTAAATAGATGCCCCGCCCGATGCTGTGCTCAAAGCGCACCCTTGCGCCCGGAGCCTCCTCGCGCAGCGCCAGCAGCAGGACCAGCCGCGCGCTTCGCTCATAGATGCGGCGGTCCTCCTCGTTGCGTCCGTCCATGCTGATCCTCCCTGTCTGATGATGTTCTGTTTTTGGGATATGCTCCGCCCCGCGCGCCTGTCACAGTGCGAGCGCGAATTCCGCCGCTTTGCGGCCCGCAAGCGCGCCGGTCGAAAACGCGATCTGCAGGTTGAAGCCGCCGGTATGCGCGTCCACGTCGAGCACCTCGCCCGCGAAGAACAGCCCGGGCGTCAGCTTGCTCATCATGCTTCCCGGAACGACCTCCAGCACATTCACGCCGCCGCGGGTGACAACCGCCTCCTCCACTGGGCGCGCGCCGTCGATATGCAGCGGCAGCGCCTTGAGCATCGCGCCCAGCGCGTGGCGCTGCTCCCGCGTGATCTGCCCGACGGGTAGCTCCGGCGAGAGACCGCACAGCGACGCGAACACCGGCCCCATGCGCGCGGGCATCAGCGTCAGCAGCACGGAGGAGAGCTGCTTTCGCGCATTTTCTGCAAACTCCCTCTGCAGCCGCAGATCGACCTGCTCCGGCGTGAGCGCGGGCTTCATATCCAGCGTCACGACGGCCTGCGCGGGATCGTCGGGCATGTGACTGCTCAGCGTCAGAATCAGCGGCCCGCTGACGCCGAAATGCGTGAAGAGCATCTCGCCCAGCTCGTCAAAGATCTTCTTTTTGCCGATCCGGGCGCTCACGCGCACGTTCTTGAGCGAGAGGCCCTGGAGCAGCTGCGGCCACTTTTCGCCAATCGTCAGCCCGACGAGCGCGCCCCGAAGCGGCGTGACGCTGTGGCCGTTCTCTTTGGCGAAGGCATAGCCGTCGCCGGTGGAGCCGGTCGAGGGGTAGCTGATGCCGCCGGTGGCGACGATGACGCATTTGGCGCGCAGCTCCCCGCCCTGCGCGAGGCGGACGGCGAAGCCCTCCCCCTCGCGGCGCACCTGCGAGACGGCGGTATTGAGCTCCACCTGCACGCCGGCGTCCGTCATGCCCCTGTGCAGCGCGCGCGTCACGTCGCTGGCGTGGTCGCTGACGGGGAAAACGCGCCCGCCGCGCTCAACCTTGGTCGGCGTGCCGAGCATTTCAAGGAGCGAGACGACGTCCTCCTGGCCGAACTGGCGCACGGCGGCGCTCAGGAACCTCGGGTTGCGCGGCACCTCGCGCATGAACGCCTCCACATCGGCGGTGTTCGTCACGTTGCAGCGGCCCTTGCCGGTGATATAGATCTTCTTGCCCAGCTTTTCGTTCTTCTCCAGCAGCAGCACCCTTGCGCCGGCCCAGGCAGCCTGCAGGGCAGCCATCATGCCCGCCGCGCCGCCGCCGACGACCAGCACGTCAGGCGCGGTCTTTTCCGACATAGACCCTGTATTCATCCCAGATTCCTTCCATCAGCCTGAAGTGTTCGGAGAGCTCCTCCTTGCGGCGCAGGCCCAGCGCGACGATCAGCGCGTTGATCACGGACAGCGGCGCGGCCATCGAGTCGACGAAGGAGGCCATATCCGTGCGCGCGGTGAGGCAGACCGTGCTCGTCGCGTAGACGGGCGACATCGGGCCGTCCGTCAGGCCGACGACCTGGGAGCCGCGCGCCTTGGCAAAGCTCATCGCCTCGATGGTGCGCGTCGAATAGCGCGGGAAGCTGATGCCGAAGAGCAGGTCGCTCTCGTTGATGCGGCTGATCTGCTCGAAGACGTCGCCGCTCGCCTCGGAGACGATGCGCACGTTGTCGAAGATGAAGTTGAGGTAATAGGCCAGGAACTGCGCGATCGGCGCCGCAGAGCGCAGGCCCATGACGTAGATGTTGCGCGCGGCGATGATCTTGTCGACCACCTCGTCAAACGCGGCGGTGTCGATCTCCTCGGTCGTCGTGCGGATATTCTGCATATCGGCATGCAGCACGGTGCGCAGCACCTCGCTCTGGTCGATATCCGTCGCCATCTCGAAGCGCTGAACGGCGGTCAGCCAATGGCGCACAAGCTCCTGAAGCGCCCGCTGAAGCTGCGGATAGCCCTCGTAGCCCATCGCCGAGGCGAAGCGCACGACCGTCGATTCGCTCACGCCGACCTTCTCGCCCAGCTTGCTTGCCGTCATGAAGACCGCCTTGTCATAGTGCTCGACGATATATTCGGCGATCTTCCTGTGTCCCTTGCTCAGACGCTTGCCGGACTGATTGAGCCGGCGCAGCATGTCCTGCATATCCTGCATAAGGTTTCGTCCTCCTGAAGCCTGTGCGGCTTTTTTGCTGGCACCATTGTAACAGACAAGTCAAAAAAATGCAAGAAGAATTCCTCTTCTTGCAACATTTTCGCCGTTTCAGGCGTCCAAACCGGCTCTAAATGCCGCCGTAGCCTCCGCATTCGTCAGATCAGGACCCAGCAGGGTCACGGTCGCGTAGCCCTGCGCGAGCAGGGAGCAATCGTCCTCGCCGGGCTCGAGCGGGTCCTGCGTGCCCTGCACGCGGTAGCAGGGCCGCCCCTTGTCGTCGACATCGGGCACATAGTGCTCGGTGTAGCTCGAATCCGCCGCCGGCACGACCCGGACGCCCAGCGCCCTGTCCGCCGCCGGATAGTTGAGGTTGAGCACCGTCCGCCTCGGCAGCGGGTGCTCGCGCAGATGCTCGAGCATCCGTACCGCCAGCTGCGCGGCGAGGTCGTAGGTATCCTCGCGCCGGGGCGAGAGGGAGACGGCGATGGCCGGCCGTCCGTTGAGCGCGCCCTCCATCGCCGCGGCCACCGTGCCAGAATAGAGCACGTCGATGCCCGCGTTGTAGCCGTGGTTGACGCCGGAGACGACGAGCTCCGCCTGCGGGCAGAGCGTGTGCAGGCCGAGCTTCACGCAGTCGACCGGCGTGCCGCTGGCCGCCCAGGCGCGCGTCGCGCCCTCAAGCGTCTCCTCGCGCACGTACAGCGGCGCGGTCAGCGTCATGCTGTGGCTCGCCGCCGAGCGCTGCGCGTCCGGCGCGACGACGTAGACCTCGTGTCCCGCCGCGGAAAAGGCGCGCACCAGCGCCGCGATGCCGGGCGCGAAGATGCCGTCGTCGTTGGAAATCAGTATCCGCATACAGCCTCCCGATTATTCCTCATAGTCCCGGAACAGAAACGCCGTCATGACGCCGTTCAGGGTTTCAAACTCGATGCGCAGATCGTAGGGCAGCACGTTGCGAAAGACCATGTCCTTCGTGTTGCTGACGGTCGCGTCAAAGCCCGCGGGCAGGTAGCTCGTGCCCGCCTGCGAATGCCAGTTCATCTCCTCGATGACCGCGGGAACGCGCAGCACGATGTTGTACAGCGTGCTGCAGACCTGACAGACGCCGCCGCCATAGCCCATGCTGCTCTCACCGGAGAGAATCGGCGCGGAGCGATAGCCGTTTTCCTTGGTATAGGGCCCGCAGACAGCGTTGAAGGAGAAGCGCTCCCCCTCGCGCACGCGGATGCCCGTCAGCCGCTCGCTCGCCAGGTCGATGTTGTAGATCCGCCCGGCGTTGCCCTCCTTGTTCGTGCTGGTCGTAAAGAAGGTCGTGAAGGCATAGAGCAGGTCGCCCGGCTGCGCCTCGTCCCAGGGCACAAACTCAAAGAGCTTCAATTTGTCGACGCTGACGCTCATGTTGTCCTCAAGCCGGCGATAGGGAAAATACGCGCGCCCATCGGCGATCTCCTCGATGGAAAGCCACGAGCCCGCGCTGACCGCGATGGGATAGTTGTAGCCCTCCGGCTTAAAGCTCGTGTCCGAGAGCACATAGCCCACGGCCACATGCGTACTGACGCCGGGCATCGGCCCGTCGAACGGGTTTTTGCGCTGCACGCGCTCGACATATTTGGTCAGCACATAGCCCTGCTGGCCCTCATAGTCGATGCGCGTCCAGGTTCTGCCCTTGACGTAGACGTCGACGACCGTGCCCGCCTCGATCATGCCCAGCGAGGGCGAATCCTCGCTGCCCCGCTTGTGCACGGTCATGCGGGTGCCGATGACGCCGTAGTATTCGGCGGCCGCCTCTGCCTCCTGCGCGGTCGCCTCCTGCGCCGTCGCTTCCTGCGCGCATATCGTCGCCGGCGCGCCCAGCGCCAGCAGCGCGGCGAGCATCCACGCGCCGGCGCGCGCGCTTATGCCACGCATCAGCTCGCCCTGTACACGCGCACGGTCAGCACGCCGCCCTCCGCCTGGAGCGCAAAGCGCACGTCATAGGGCAGCGAATTGCGCAGGCGAAGGT
This sequence comes from Clostridiales bacterium, assembly GCA_004555535.1. Lineage (GTDB taxonomy): Bacteria > Bacillota > Clostridia > Christensenellales > Aristaeellaceae > Ventricola. The sequence continues at coordinate 17,585 of SFHU01000011.1, read as the reverse complement.
CGATGTTGCCGTTACCGACCGCGGCGTCCATGTCAAGCGGCACATAGGAGATGCCGTAGGAGGAATGCACCTGCTGCTTGATGACCTCGATGGGAATCTGCAAAATGGCGTTGTAAAGCGTCGTGGAGACCTGGCAGATGCCGCCGCCGTAGCCCAGCTTCTGGCTGGAGACATAGTTGACGATCGGGCCCTCGAGATAGCCGTTGGCCTTCGTGTAGGGCGCGCAGAAGTCATTGAAATAGAACTTTTCTTCGGCGCCGACGATCACGTCGTCGAGCCGCTCGACGCCCTGGCGGATGTTGTGCAGGCGTCCGATCTGCGCGGAGGTCTCCTGCGCCGGGTCGTAGTAGGTGGAAAAGACCGCGATCAGGTCGCCGTTTTGCGCCTCGTCCCACGGGAGCACGGGCTCCAGCTCGAGCGCGCCCGTCGCCTGGATGCGCGCCGTGATGCGGTCATAGGGCAGCGTCACGGCCAGCTCCTCGTTGAGCGCCGAAACCGCCATGATCGAGCCGGAGGGCACGGTGCGCAGCAGCTCGCCGGTCTCGTTGTCATAGAGCTCGACCTCGCCAAGCGCCCGGGCCGCGTAAGGGTACCACACGACGCCCGGCAGGTACGGCCCGTAGGGATCCAGGCGCTTGTAGTAGCGCAGGTGGTCGGCGCGGACATAGCCCTCCGCGTCGCCCTTGCGCACGTGCGCCCAGTCGCCCTCGATCTCCATGACCTCGACGTCCTCGTTTTCGTAGACCGTGCCCAGCAGGCGGGAATCGGCGTCCATCTCCTTGCGGATGGAGAGGTTGACATCCGCCGTCGCGGTATAGACGGCCTCAAACGGGGGCGGCGGCACAAACTCCGCGGGCAGCTCGGTGCCCTCGTGCGCGGGCTTCAGATCCGTGATGGGGCCGGCGAGCACATAGCCCTCGATGCCTTGCTTGACGACGCGGAACCACTCCTCGCCCAGCTCCAAAATATATACCGTCTCGCCCTCGATGAGCGAGTTGAGCTTCTTGGCCGAGCGGCTCATCTCCGAGCGGATGGTCAGCGCCTTGCTGGCCACGCCGAGATAGAGTGCCTCCGCCTCGTCGTTGTAGCCGGCGGCATTTGCCAGATCCTCCACGTTCTTGGAGAGGATATAGCCCCGCACGCCGTCCTTCTCGATGCGCGTCCAGGTCTCCTCATATTCGATGATGTTGATGAACTCGCCGGCCTCCACGCTGCCCAGCTTTTTGGCGGAGGTGGATTTCTTCTCTCGTATGGTCATTGCCTTGGTGACCGTCGCGGTATATACGATCTCATCTGCCGCGGCAAGGGCTGCGCCCGCCGCCAGCAGCAGAGCGATCAGAAAAGAAATGATTTTCTTCATGCGTCCATCCCTGCGGGCCATGCCCGCCCAAACTGCGGCCAGTGGCCGCTTCCACATCTGAACCCTTCTGCTCTCCCCTGTGTATTGCCTCCGTGGCCGTCGGAAGCGCACTTTCCCCGACTCAGGAATGCGGCCCGCGGCCGCTCCCGCTATCGAATCTCTGTGCTTCCCGTCATTCCGCTTCCGTGACCGGATATTCCCGGTTTTCCCATATTGCAAGAAAAGGACTGCACGGAAGGATGCGCAAGCGCGCCCCATCCGCGTCAGTCCTCTTGAGGTCAATCGGAGATTGAGCGGTTACTCATCGTCAGAATCATCGCCGTCATCTTCCTCGTCGAACACCTTGCGATGGCAGTTCGGGCACAGATGCTCCTCCTCCATGTCAAAGGCCTCTTCGTCAAAGAAGATCACCGTGCCGCAGTGCGGGCACTCGTATTCGATCAGGCCGTCGCCGTCCTCATCGTCGTCGTCATCCTCATCGTCGTCGTCATCCTCGTCCTCGTCGTCCTCGTCGTCCTCTTCATCCTCGTCTTCCTCCGAGAAGAGGGCCTCTTCGAGGTCGCTGACGTCGCTGTCGATTTCCTCGACATACTGCTCCAGCTCATCGAGCTTTTCGCAGGTCTCCCCGCTCTCCTGCGCGAAGGCCTCCAGCGCGTCGATGACGGCCAGCATCAGCTTGCCCTGATCGCTGTCGCCGCTGACGCCCAGACCCTCGGCCAGACCCCTGAGGTACGCAACCTTTTCGGCCATTCTGCTCATGTTCAGACCGCCTTTCCCAAAGCCAGATGCGCGTTACGCGCGGGACATGTAGGAGCCGTCGCGGGTATCCACGCGGATCTTGTCGCCGATGTTGATGAACAGCGGCACGGAAATCTGGTAGCCGGTCTCCAGCGTCGCCGGCTTGGTGGTGTTGCTGGTGGTGTCGCCCTTGAAGCCCGGCTCAGTCTGGGTGACCTCGAGCACGACGAAGTTCGGCGCCTCAACGGAGAAGGCCTTGCCCTTGAAGAAGCGGACAGTGGCCATCGTCTCCTCCTTCATGAAGCGGATGGCGTCCTCGACCTGATCCAGCGTCAGCGGGATCTGCTCGAAGGTCTCCTGGTCCATGAAGTAGTAGAACTCGCCGTCGGTATAGACGTACTGCATCTCCTTGGTCTCGATGGTCGCGCGCGGCTGCTTGTCGGTCGGGTTGAAGGAGCGCTCGACGACAGCGCCGGTCATGACGTTCTTGAGCTTGGTGCGCACGAAGGCCGCGCCCTTGCCCGGCTTGACATGCTGGAAATCAACGATGGTCCAGACGCCGCCTTCCCATTCGATCGTGACGCCCTTGCGGAAATCGCCTGCAGTAATCATGTGGAAATCCCTCCATCAAATCAAAAAATCAGTGTATTTCAATGCACGCCAAACACCGTCCGCGTGCGGATGACGCTGTTCAAGCGATGTGCACTCGTGTTCTGATTTTAACACGGCCAGACAAAAAGATCAAGGGTTTTCAGCAGTTTCCATTCTCCTGCGCGCAACAAACTGCGCCGCGTCCAAAGAAAAAGAGCGCTGCCGCAGAAAACCGATTCTGCGGCAGCGCCCAGCAACATCTGCGGAACTTCCTGAAAACCGCCCGCTGGCGGGAGGCGCCGAGGTTGTCGTTGCGGTTGACATGCATCGGCACGTGGGACATGACGATGATGGGCAGGGAATCCTCCAGGGAGTCGACCCAGCTGAGGAAATTGGCGGACGCGGTCTTTGCGGAGATGCCGTTGGCGTCGTCGATGTCCAGATAGCTGTATTCTGCCGCGGCGGTCTGCTCGTCCGTCGCATAGAGCATCTGCGCATAGCTGATGCCGTAGAGATAGTAGCCGTCAAGCGCGACCGGGCCGGAGAGATAGGCGCTGTAGCCGTCGGTCGAGCCGGTGTCGTGGGAGCCGAAGGTGTAGTAGGTGTCGACGTCGGGGCCGAGGACGGAGAAGATCTCCTCATCGGGCTCGGAGACGGAATACGGCGGATGGCCCTCCGGCTTGGAGTCGGGGCCCATGCCGACGCTGTCGCCGCCCAGCACGGTGACCGTGGGCTGGACAGCGTCGGGATCGGCGGCGACCTGCGAGAGCACCGCGACCAGGTTATTGCCCTCACCCTCAAAATCGTGGCGATCCGTCGCCACAAAGATGGAGGTGGACACCGGTGCGTCCTCCGCGAGGGCCGCCGGGAAGAGGCAGAGCATCAGGACGAGCGCCAGCAGACAGGCGATGGGCGCGGCGAGCAGGGAATTCTTTCTCATTTGGAATAATCTCCTTTCCTTTTCCGATGTGTCTTTTTTCTTTAGATTTACATTTGATTAACCTTAACTTTACATAAAGGGTCAAAAAATAAAGACGATCGCGCCTCCTTTTCTTTTTCGCTCCGCCGCACAGCTCTGTCCGGGAAGAGGTTTTTTTCGGGTTTTTGTCGGGTTTCAGGCTGTTCCAATGCTGATTTTATTATATCCAGCGAAAAAAAACGTTGTCAATTCGATCTTCCGATAGATATTATCAATTATATTCCAAAACGGAAACATTCAATCTCGAGTTGGCGCATGTATCCGCCCCATTTCTGCAAGTCATGCCGCCCCGGACCCGGCGCCTGACCATGGGTTTCCATAGCGGCAGGGCGCCCGAAACCCAAAAAGAGAAGCGTCGCGCCCGTCTTGCTGCGCTTTGCAAAACATGCTATACTGTCTGACAGAGTCCCCGATCCCCAAAGGAGGAAAACAGCGTGCTTTACTATGCGGAAAAGGTCGTCCGGCTGCTACTGCTCGTCTTCTCGTTTTACGGCTTCATGCAGGCCGCGCGGCGCAGGCTCGACGCGAATCTCTCTCTGGCGTTCATCTTCGCCTCCATCGGCTCGCTGATGTTTCTGGCCGGCATTCTGAATCTGCTGCCCGAGACGGCCGCCTTCATCTGTCTGCTGGGCTGCGTGCTGGGCGTGCGCTCCATCCGGCGGCGGGAGAGCCCTCTCGCGCTCATCTCCCCCGGCACGCTGTTCTTCGCCGTGGGCAGTGTCGTGATGGCCGCGCTGCTCTTCCGCGCCAAATTCACCAGCTACGACAACTTCAGTCACTGGGCGATCGTCGTCAAGCGGATGCTCGCCACGGACCGCTTTCCGAACTTTTCGGATGTCAACATCCAGTTCCAGTCCTACCCGCTGGGCAGCTCCTGCTTCATTTATTACATCGCCAAGGTCAGCGGCATCCGCTTTGAATGGATGCAGATGCTCGCGCAGGCCGTGCTGATGCTCGGCATGGCTGCCGCGCTCTTCTCCTGCTCCCGCCGGCCCGTGACGCATCTGCTGACGGCGGTTGTGGGCGTCGCGCTGCTGGCCGGCGACGTCGACTTCACCTCGCTGATGGTCGACACGCTGCTGCCGCTGACGGCCCTGGCCGGCCTGTCGGTCTGCGTGGCCCTCCGGGAGCGCATCGGCGAGCGGCCCTGGCTGCTCCTCCCGTTCCTGCTCTTCCTGATGAGCATCAAAAACAGCGGCCTGCTCTTTGACGTCGTGCTGCTCGCCTGCATGCTCTGCTGCGGACACAAGGCCCTGCGCGGCCATGTCCGCGCCTTTGCGCTGACGGCGCTCTCTCCGTTTGCGCTGCTGCTGCTCTGGCAAAAGCACGTCAAGCTGGTCTTTTCCGACGGCATGCACGCCAAGCACTCCCTCTCCCTCTCCCTCTTCGCCGCGACCCTGGAGGAAAAGGGCGAGGACATCATCCAGACGATTACAGGCGGCATGCTCGGCAAGGTGTTTTCTCTCTCCAACCCGATGCTCTATGTGCTGCTCCTGCTGCTGGCACTGCTGCTGATCGGCCGTTTCTGCCTGCGCGACAGGCAGTCGCCCCATTTCCTCGCGCCACTCGTGCTGGGGAGCTACGCCGCCTACGAGCTCGGCCTCTTCCTCATGTATCTGCTGACGATGCCCACGGGCGAAGCGCTGATCCTCGCCGGGTACAGCCGATACGAGAAGACCATCCTGATCTTCTGCGCCGGCGCGGCCTGGATCTATGCCTGCCAGCTGGCGGCGTGCGCCCTGCCCGGCGCGCTGCGCCGCACCGTCTCCGCCGTGCTCGCCGCGCTGTGCGCCGCCTCCGTGTTCGCGCTCGTGAAGCCTTCTCGCAGCTATTTCAGGCGGCAGACGTTCGCCGGAACGACGCGCGAGGCGTACGACCAACTGATTGAGGATTACGGCATCCCCGCCGGTTGCCGCTACATGATCCTGCGCTCCGAAAACGACGACGGCTATCTCTACTATCTGACGCGCTACCTGCTTGACCCGCAGGCGGTCTCCTCCGCGGAGCTCTCCTGGCTGATCGAGCTTCCCGATCTCTGGAGGGGCTACGACTATCTGATCACGCTTGATCCCAGCGAGGAGGTACAGGCCTACCTGCGCGAGCACTTTGAGCTCTCGCCCGTCATCGACCTGAGCCTGTACAAGGAGGAATGAGCCGTTTTCAGCATGCAAAAAAGAGAAGAGGCCCGGATTTCGGAGCCTCTTCTCTTTGGATTTTGGGATTATTGTCCTGCAGACAGGACAAGGAGCTGCTGTTGATATGATACCCGGGGCGATCTGCGCGTCGCGAGGAGCAGACGCAGTCTGCTTCCTTATCATTTGGAGAGTGCCCGAAGGGCGCGCGAGAAATGATGCTTTTCGTTCTCCCTTCGCTGTAAGGATACGCCAGTATCCTTACAGCGCTCCGACGCTCAGCAGTGTGCGGCTCTCCCTGTCAAAGAGGAGCATATCGCTGCCCTTGAAGGAGAAGCGCACCTTCGTGTCGACCGGGAAGTCGATGCCGCCGAAGACGACGCAGGTGATCAGCTCGCCGCCCAGGCGCAGCTTGACGGTCGTCTCCATGCCGGCGGGCAGCGTCGAATAGACCGTCGCCTCCACGTCGCCTTCTTCGGAAATCGTCAGGAATTCCGGGCGGATGCCCAGCACGACGTTCCCGGGCAGCTCTCCCAGCGGCGCGCCCGCGGTGAACGTGCGCGTCACGCCGCAGAAGGACAGCTCGGCGGTTTGTTCGCCCGTTTTGCGGGCGGAGGCATCGAGGAAGTTCATCGTCGGGCTGCCCATGAAGTCGGCGACAAAGAGGTTGGCCGGGCGCAGATACATCTGCAGCGGCGCGGCGACCTGCTGCAGCACGCCCTTCTCCATCAAGCAGACCTGCGTGGAGAGCGTCATGGCCTCGAGCTGATCGTGCGTCACGTAGACGAACGTGGAGTCCGTGTCCACGTGCAGTCGCTTGAGCTCGGTGCGCATTTCGGTGCGCAGCTTGGCGTCGAGGTTGGAGAGCGGCTCGTCCATGAAAAGCACCTTCGGATTCGGCGCGAGCGTGCGCGCGATGGCCACGCGCTGCTGCTGGCCGCCGGAGAGCTCGCTCGGATAGCGCTTTTCGTACTCCGAAATCCGTAGCATCTCCAGCAGCTCCGCGACGCGCGCGCGGATGCGGGCCTTGTCCCACTTGAGGTTTTCCAGGCCGAAGGCGATGTTCTGGTAGACGGTCATGTGCGGCCAGAGCGCGTAGTTCTGGAACAGGAAGCCGACGTCGCGCTTGTTCGGCGGCACGTTGATGCCCCGCTCCGAGGAGAAGACCGTCACGCCGTCGATGAGGATTTCGCCCTCGGTGGGCGTCTCCAGGCCGGCGATCATGCGCAGCGTGGTCGTCTTGCCGCAGCCGGACGGGCCCAGCAGCGTGATGAACGAGCGGGTCGGGATGGTCAGATTCAGGCGGTCAACGGCGGTCGATTTGCCGAAGCGCTTGGTCACGTTTTTAAGGATGATCTCAGGCATGGCTTAACCTCCTACGCCCTTGTCGATGGATGCGCCGGTGAGCTTGTTGACGATGAAGTTGACAAGCAGCACGACGACGATAATCAGCAGATTGATCGCGTTGCCAAACTGCGCCCAGCCCTTTTCGCTGTACTGCATGAGCATCGTGGTCAGCAGCGTGTTGCTGGTGGGCACCAGCAGCACGAAGAGCGACAGCTCGCGCATGCAGGAGACCATCGGCAGCAGATAGCCGGAGAGGAAGCTGCTCTTCTGAATCGGGAAGAGGATGCGCAGCATGCGCTTGTACCAGGGCACGCCGACGATGACGGCGGCCTCCTCGATCTCTCCGGAGAGCTGGAGCATGGCGTTGATGCCCGAGCGCGAGGCGAACGGCAGATACTTGACCGAGCCGACCAGCGCCAGCACGACAAAGCCATGCAGGAACGGCACGCGCGTGCTCATCGCCAGATAGATTGCGCCGAAGGCGAGCGACGGCATCAGGTACGGGAAGAAGGAGAGGTTGTTGACCGCCGTGGCGAGCTTGCTGCCGCGGCGCTTGACAATGCCGTAGCCGACCAGCACGCCGCTCGTGCCCGCGACGATGGAGCAGGTCGCCGCCAACAGCAGCGAGTAGCCCAGCGCCTTGAGCACCTTGGCGCTGAGCAGGATGCCCGTGCTGTCGCCCTGATCCAGATACGTCAGGTTGCGGCCGATCCAGAAGTCGAGCGTCATGTTGGAGAGCGAATAGTCGCCCGCCTTGATGATCACGGATTCGAGCGCGAAGGTGATCAGCGGCAGCACGGCGACCAGCAGCATCAGCACCGTCAGCACGACGGCGATGGGCGTGTTCAGGCCGCGCAGGTTGACCAGCGAGATCTGCGAGCTCTTGCCGGTGACGGTCGTGTAGCTCTTGCGGCTGCCGGTGATGTGCTGGTTGATGGCCAGGATCGCGACGCCGAAGACGATCATCACGGCGGCGATGATGTAGCCCTGGCCGGGATAGTTGTTGATCAGCGACATCATCTTGGTCGAGAGCACGTAGTAGCGCACCGGGCTGCCCAGGAAGACGGGCACCGAGTAAGCGCTCATCGAGCTGGCGAACACCAGCAGCAGCGTCGAGAGCAGCGCCGGCTTGACGATGGGCAGCGTGATGCGCAGCAGGATGCGCCGCGGCGCCGTCTTGAGGATGGTCGCCGCCTCCTCAAGGTTGGCGTCCATGTTGCGCAGGATGCCGCCGATGAGGATATACGCAAAGGGCGCGTAGTGCAGCCCGAGCACCATCGAGATCGGGAAATAGCCGTAGACGAACCACTCCGGCATGTACACACCGAAGACGGCCGCCATGATGCCGTTGGAGGTGCCCGCGCCGACGTTCACGTTCTTGAAAAACGTCTGCCAGAAGGTCGCCAGCGTCCAGGCGGGCATGATGTAGGGAAAGACGAAGACGGTGGAGATGAACCTCTTGAATTTGAGGTTCGTGCGCGTGATCAGCCAGGCCACGGCCCCGCCGAAGACGATGGAGATGCACGACGCCGTGATGGACACGGCCAGCGTGTTGAGCAGCGGCTGATAGAACGTCAGCCTGCTGTAGCTGTTCTTGGCCGTCGCGAAGAGGCGCTGCAGGCTGTAAAGCGTGAAGGTTCCCTCCGCCTGGCTGACGGCGCGCATCTCCTTGCCCGCGTGCACCGTGACCGTCTCCAGCATCAGCAGCAGAAGCGGATAGAGCGTCAGCAGGCACAGCACGACGCAGAAGACGACCAGGATCACGTTGGCCGGCTTGGAGAAGAACGCGCGCACGCGTCCCCATTGCCGGGCGGCGCGGGAGGATTGTCTGTTCATGGGGTCACCTCGATTCAGGTCTTCAATCAAAACGGGGCGGTGGCTTCCGCCTTCCCGCCCCGCGGCTTGCTTTTTCCAGCGGTTTTGCGTCCGGACCCGGTTTTGCCGGTGTTCTCCCCCTGCCGGGGGAGAACGTCTTTTTTTCACAGGCCCCGGAGCGACGGCTTCCGCCCCGGACTGCTGCCCTTACTGCAGATACAGGGTCACGAAGCTGTAGACGTCCTCATAGTTCTCCAGAATGTACTCCGGATCCTCCATGACCAGAGAGCCCTTCCAGGCGTCCAGGCCGAGGTCGCCCTCGTTGGGCGCGATCTGCGTGTTGGTGGAATAGGCGCCGATGCTCTTGCCCCAGGGCTCAAAGCCGTCCTGCGTCATCAGGTACTCGATGAAGAGCATCGCGGTGTACGGACGGGAGGCGTTGGAGGAGACCAGCGCATACATCGGATACATGAAGCCGGAGAACGGCTCGATCGGCGTGCCGGTCTCGGCGGCGACATACTCGCCGACGGTCAGGTTCTCGGTGTAGACGGAGGAGGAGCGCAGCTTGGAGAGCACGAACAGGCCGATCTTGCCCTCGGCGGTCTCCTGGGAGATCTCCTCGGCGATGGTCGTGTCGGAGTTGCCGAAGGTGCAGTTGCTCAGGAATTCGGCGATCCACTTGTAGCCGGCGTTCTCATACTCGCCCAGGTCAATCTCCTCGCCGTAGAGGTTCTTGTAGGCCTCCTCGAGCTTGGCGGACCATTCCTCGTTGGTCAGCATGACCAGGAAGTTCATGTTGACCTGCTCGCTGTCGGGCGTCTTGAAGATGATGTTGCCCTTGAACTGCGGCTCGGTCAGCTGCCAGACGTTGGTGATCGCCGGCACGCTCTCGCCGCGGTTGTTCCAGATGAACACCTTGTTGATGAACTGCTGGATCAGCGGGTTGCGGTCGCCCTCGGCGACGGCGTCCTTGACGGACGCGGGCACGAAGTTGACGAGGTAGCCAGTGTCCAGCGCCTGGCTCTGCAGCGAAGCGCCGTCCTGGATCATGACCATGTCCGCACCCTTGGCGCCGCCCTTGATCTCGGTGGAGAGCTTGGTGTAGATCTCGGAATCCTTGAGGTTGCTGCCCTCGATGGTGATGCCGTGCAGCGCGCCGAAGGCCTCCGCGGCAGTGACAATGCGGCTGGTGTTGCCGTAGACAACGAAGGTGCCCTCCTCGGCGAGCGCCTTCTCCAGCAGCTCCTCGTGAGACATGCTCTCCGCGGCCGCACACAGGTCGGCGACGGACTCGGCCAGCGCGCCCGCGAAGGACAGCGTCAGCAGGCAGCACAGAAGCAAAGCGACGATCTTCTTCATGATGGAAAAGCCTCCTTATTTTGTAAAACTCTTTACCAGGATTATACATGAATTTTACTAAAACGTCAAACAAAACATGCAGGAGCCCGGATAAAATGCACGAAGTTTTACAGCTTTTCCGCCCGGCCAAAACGGAAAACGCCCCGCCCGGGCGGGCGGAGCCTGTGGTCAGGTTGTCATGCTTCATTCGCTCAGCCTTTGAGCAGCTCGTTGTCGGTGACAAAGATGATGCTGTCCGCCTTCATATAGGAGGAGGACATGTGGATGGGCACGCCCTGCGGGTCGCGCACGACCTTGTACATCCGGAACAGCGGCGTGCCGACAGCGCAGTCGAGCCATTTGGCCTGCTCGGCGCTGGCATAGGTGTGGGAAATCTCCTTGTGCACGCAGTACATGACCACGCCGTATTCCTGCTCCAGCAGCCGGTAGGTGGACATGTTGTCCGTCACCCTGTCAAACAGGCCCGGAAAGCGCCCGGCCGGGAACGTGCTGCGGTCGAGCATGCAGATGTTCCCGTCGACCATCATCTGCCTCGTGAACACATAGACGGCGTCGCCCTCCTGAAGCGCCAGCGCCTCGCGTTCATGCTGGTTGGCGACGTATTCCTTCTTGCTGATGACATGCGTCTGCTTGCGCCCGGTGTCCCGGGTGTAAAAGCCCTGCACAACCTCGTTCATGGGCATCATCTGCACGCTCATGCGGCTCGACGCGACGAACGTCCCCTTGCCCTGGCGCCGCTCCAGCACGCCCTCCTCGACCAGCTCGTCCACAGCGCGGCGCACTGTGATGCGGCTGACGTCAAACTCCGCGCACAGCTCCGCCTCCGAGGGAAGGCGCTCCCCCTCCTGGAGCACGTGCTCTTCAATCTTCTTGCTCAGCGACAGCTTGAGCTGCTCATACAGTGGAACGGCGCTTTCCTTATCCAGCCTGTCCATGCTTTGCTCCAATCCTCGTCCGCCCTTGGACGCTGCCCATCTCTTTGGTCTGTACAGATGATATGATCCAATTATACACCGCCGCGTTTCAAACGGTCAATCCGATTTGCGCAAGAAAAACAATCTTCCGTTATGGGTCAGGGCGGGCTTCGCCGCGAAAGAAAAAAATCCGCCGCACGGCTCATGCCGCGCGGCGGACTTCGTTATTCCTTTTTCCTGCTGCGATACCGGTTGTTTTCCACGGTCAGCACGACCCCCTCCGCCTGCGTAAAGGTCGAAGAGAGATGGACGGGCTCGTCCCGGTCGTCATAGACGACCTTGAACGTCTTGAACAGCGGCGTCCCCGGCGCGCAGTCGAGCAGCTCGCCCTGCTCGTTGGTCGCGTAGGTCAGCGTGATCTCCCGATGGGCCCGGCACATGGACACACCGTAAATCTCCTCCATCAGCTGGTAGGTGGAGGTATCGTCCCGCACCCGGTCAAAAAAGTCGGGAAAGCGGCGCACGGCATAGGTCGCGCGGTCGATCATCCAGGGCTTTCCGTCCAGGAGCAACCGCCGGGTCAGGATGAAGACGTGATCGTTCTCGCCCAGATGAAGCCATTCCCGCTCACTGCGGTTGGCCGGATATTCCTTCTTGCTGACGATCAGGCTGCGCTTTCGCTCCTTATAGCGGCTGTAGAAGCCCTCCGTCGCGTCATCGTTGAGCGCCATGATCGAAACAACGGCTCGCTTTGGCGCGACAAAGGTGCCCTTTCCCTGCCTCCGCTCCAGAATGCCCTCCTCGACGAGCTCATCCACGGCGCGCCGCACGGTGATGCGGCTGACGCCGTATTTCCGACAGAGCTCCGCCTCCGAAGGGAGCCGCTCTCCCGGGTCGAGCACGCCGCTGTCCAGCCGTTCGCGCAGCGCGACTCTCAGCTGCTCATACAGCGGAACGGCATTGTTGGTGTCCAGCTGTTCCATGGCAGGGATTCACCTCCCTCGATCCCCAAGCCCTGTTCAAAGCGCGTGCGGATACCCGAAGCTGCCCCGGACCTGGCAGGTTTTGGCCGCGACGCCCGCCGCAAAGCGGAGTGCATCCTCCATATTGTCCCCCAGAATGCGGCGGGTCAGGAAGCCGGCGATGAAGCTGTCGCCCGCGCCCATCGTATCAATCGCCTCGACACGCACGATGCCCTGCTCATAGCGCTTGCCCTCCTCGGAGAAGAGCGCGCCCCGGGAGCCCAGCGTGATGCCCACGACACGCGTGCCCAGCGCATGGCAGCGCTCAATCAGCGCGTCGAGCTGCTCCTGCGTCAGATCCGAGCCGGAGAAGAACGCATAGGTCAGATGCGGGCAAACCCGCGCGAGATAGTCCGGATCCGTGCGCTCCGAGAAGTCAAACGAGATCTGGCAGCGCTTGGCCATCTCCGGCAGCTCATACTCGATGGAGGAAAAGCAGCTCGTGTGGCAAAGGCCATACTGCGCGATGTAGTCAAGATCCTCCTGCGTCAGGCGGATGCGGGCGATGTGCTGCGCCGTGTCACGCGGGCCGCCGACAAACTTGCGGTCGCCGTCGACCAGGCGCACGCCGGGCGAGCCGCTGGGCGCGTACATCGTGCGGCTGCGCTCGAAGTGGACATGCTCCTGCGTGAGCGCCCATTTGAGGTGCTCCGCCTTCTCATCGTTGCCGAACATGCCGATATAGGCGACATCCTCAAGGCCGTCCCGCTTGCAGTTGACGGCGACATTGACGGCGTTTCCACCCGGATAATAGACGCCGTCGTCCAGGTAGCAGTCCACGACATTGTCGCCGACCGCAATCATTTTTCTACTCATGTTCTCTTTCCTTCTTTCTTGCTTTCCGCCGCTCAGCCCTTGACAGAGCCGGCCGTCATGCCGCGGATAAACTGCTTCTGCATCAGCAGGAACAGCGTCACCAGCGGCGTCGCGGAAATCGTCATGCCCGCCAGCAGCACGCCCCAGTCGGTTTGCAGCGCGTCGCGCAGGTTCATCAATCCGGCGGGAATCGTGCGGAACTTGTCACTGTCGATGAAGATGATGGCGTAGAGGAACTCGTTCCATGCGTAATACGCGATCAGGATCGTGCAGGTCAGCAGGATCGGCTTGCTCATCGGCAGGAAAATCCGCGAGAAGACGCCGAAGCTCGAGCAGCCGTCCAGCACTGCGGATTCCTCAATCTCCTTAGGGATTGAGAGGAAATGCGAGCGGATGAGCATGACGATCAGCGGGATTCTGTACGCCGTGTAGGGGATGATCAGCGCGAGATAGGTGTTGTGGATGTGCAGCGCCTGAATGATCTTGTACAGCGGAATCAGCGTCACCTGCGGGGAGAGCATCATGCCGCCCATGCACAGCACGAAGATCAGCTGGTTGCCTCTGAAGCGGAAGCGCGCCAGCGAGTAGGAGGCCAGCGCGGCCGCGAAAATCGCGCCAAAGATCGTGCTGCCCGTGACGAGCACGGAGTTGAGGAAGTACTTGGAGATGCCCCGCTGCCAGGCCAGCGCGTAGTTGCCCCACAAGGGCGTCTTGGGCAGCGCCCAGATGTTCTTGTAGATCTCCTTGTAGCTCTTCAGGGAGTTGCAGATCATCCAGAACAGCGGATAGGCGACAAGGATGAAGTAGATGATCAGCAGGAAGAGGATCAGCGCCATGAGCGGCGTCATCTTGCTGCCCGGGAGCGTGGAACGCTTGCGCTTCTGCTTTTCCATCGTCAATCCCCCTTTCCCGAGCGGAACGCGTTGTTCTGAATCAGCGCGAGGATCATGCAGATAATGAGCATCAGCACGGCGATGGTCGAGGCATAGCCCATCTTGTCCAGCGCGAATCCGTTCTTGTACATGTAGACAGCCAGCGTCGTGGAGGCATTGCCCGGGCCGCCGCCTGTGAGGATGTAGACGTCGTTGAAGACCAGGAACGCGCCCGTCACGGTCGTCACCATGGTCACAAACGCCATCTCGCGAACCTGCGGCAGCGTCACATGGATGAAGCGGCGCAGGCGGCCGGCGCCATCGATCTCGGCGGCCTCATACAGGTCCTCCGAAATGCCCTGAATCGCGACGATGAAGAGCATCATGGTGTAGCCCATCGAGTGCCACTGGCTCATGGCGATGGCGGAGAAGATCGCGGTATCCGTCGCGCCCGTCCAGGCGTGGGCCAGATTGCCCAGACCGATCATCTTGAGGCCCGCGTTGATCAGGCCGATCTTGGGATGATACACGAAGGAGAACAGCAGCGCGACAACCGTCATGGAGATGAGCACGGGCAGGAAGTACATCGTGCGCAGCACGGTGCTCACGCGGCGGAAAAGCTTGTCCTCCAGCACGGCCGCGATGCACAGGGACAGCCCAACCTGGAAGATGACGGAGATCACGCAGTACCAGACGTTGTTGATCAGCGCCGTGCGGATCACGGGATCGGCGATCAGCTCGCGATAGTTTTGCAGCCCGACGAAGGTTTTCGCCGGTGAGAACGCGCTGAAATTGAGCGTGGAGTAGTAGAAGTTGACGACCAGCGGGATATACACGAAAATACCCAGCAGCAGGATGCACGGAATGACGTACAGATACGGGACGATTCCGTTCATGCCGGCTCTTCTTGTTTGCACAACGGTCACCTCCGGAAAAAGCTCGGGTTTTACGATGGGCGGGTTGCCTTTCAAGGGACGCGCCCCTCTCTTGAAAGACAACCCCTCCGGTCTGCGCGCCCCGCAGGACGCCCGAACCGGTATGATGCCGGCTTTATCACCGACGAAATGCTGTAAATCCCGTTGCCTGGCGCCCGTAGCCGGGGCTTTGCAGAAGGATTTACGGAGTACAAGAGTAACGAGAACCGGCGCCCGGCCGGAAAGCATGGGCGCCGGTTCAAAGCAGTCTTTACTTGAGCGCCGCGGCGGCGGTCTGCACGGACGCCATGACATCCTCAGCCGTCATGTCGCCGGTCAGCAGCAGCGGGCCGCCCGCCATGAACGCGTTGGCGATGGTCGCGTCGGTCGCGCAGTCCTGCCAGACGGCCGGCTCGGTCGAAGCCAGAATCAGGTCGATGGCCTCCAGCTGCTTGGCGTCGCAGTTGGTCTCGTCCCAGGCGCCCTTCACGCAGGAGATCTCGCCGGTCTTGGCGATGAGGTTGTAGCCGCCTTCCTTGGAGATGACGAACTTCATGAACTTGATCGCGGCCTCCTGAACAGCCGGCTCAGCCGTCGCGGAGATCATCATGCCCTCCGGCGCGCCGGTGAGCTGGCCCGGATCGCCCTTGCCATCCTCGACAGCCGGGAAGTTGAAGAAGCTGTACTCGAACTCGGCGTCGTCGCGCAGATACTTGATCTCGGCGAGCTGCAGGTAGCAGATCGGGGAAACCTCCATGATGAACGCGTTGCGGGCGAACTCATGGTCGACGGAGCAGGGATCGGCGGTCATGTACTGGCTCAGCTCCTTGAAGATGTTGAGCGCGGTGATGTAGCCCGGATCGCTGAAGTCGCCGCCGTTCATGTAGTCGTTGGCCAGAACCTCGGGATCAACCACGCGCTGGCAGAGGGTGCCCAGGTAGTGGGAGACGGCCCACGGCGCGGAGAAGCCGGCGGAAATCGGCTCGTCATAGCCGTTCTCCTTCAGGGTTTCACAGACGGCGTAGAGCTCGGAGAGCGTGGTCGGAACCGTCAGGCCCAGCTCGTTGAACACGTCGACGTTGTAGAAGAACGCCTTGCCGTCCATGGACCACGGCGTGCCATACTGCTTGCCGCCGTAGTTGAACGGAGCCCACTGGCCCTCGACGATCTGGCTGGACCACTCAGGATCAGCCGCGATGATGTCATCGAGCGGGAGCACACGGCCGGACTTGGTCAGGTTCTCGCCAAAGGCGCCGGACCAGGAGAAGAACACATCGGGAAGATCGTCGGTGGAGACGAGCACGCGGATCTTTTCCTTGTAGGAGTCGTTGAGCACGCAGTCAGAGACGATGTCGATGTCGGGATTCGCCGCTTCGAACTCCTCGATGAGGCCGTTGATGTAGCTGTTCTTCGGCTCGTTGGGCCAGCGATGGAAGAAGTTGACAGTCACCTTGTCGGCCAGGGCGACGGAGCATACCAGCGTCAGGCAGATCGCCAGCGCCAGCGCCAGAGCAATGCGTCTTTTCATGTTCAGACCTCCCAAATGTATTTTGCGGAAAGACGAGTCTTCCCTTTTCAAGACCGCCGCCGCCCGGCGGCGGCCTAAAATTCGCAGGGGATCAATACGCCATGCACCACATGTAACGGCGGACGGAGAGCGGATGGCCGCGATGATAGGCCAGCGCATCGGCGTAGCTGCGCAGCACGACGCCCGCGACGAGCACGGCGAAGTACTTGCGCAGATCCTCGTCGATCCCGGTCATGTCGAACTCGTTGCAGTCCACCGGGATCACATGCTCGGAGAAGCGGTTGCAGAAGGCCTCGGCGCGCACATCCAGCACGCGGGTCTCGCCGTCGATCTCGTCGCTGTAGGCACCGACCGCGCTGTCAATCGCCACGAGCGGGCGCTTGTAATCCGCGCCATACTCGGTGATCCAGTTCGCCTTGACGTTCTCGTCGCAGTCCTTGCCGTAGTTCTTGAGGATGATGAAGGGCACGTCGGCGTCGGTCACCTCAAACGGGCCATGGAAGAACTCGCCGGAGTGGATCGGCTCGGAATGCACCCACTGCATCTCCTGGAGCAGGCAGATGGCGAAGGAATACGCGACGCCGTAGCAGGGGCCGGAGGACATCGTGTAGATGAGCTTGTTGTTCTTGTACTTGGCGCCGAAGGCCTTCGCGCTCTCGGCAAACTTTTCCTTGTTCGCGGCAAAGACCTTGCCCAGCTCGTCGCAGCACTTGATCGCGCGCTCATACTTCTCGTTCGGGCTGAGCACGTTGAGGATGCCGAAGACGAGGCGGAAGAGCATGCCGTTGTTGCTGTCGCCCGGATCGGACTCGGGGCCCCAGGTGTAGGAGATCGGATGCTGGGTCGCGTTCCACAGCGGGGAATCCACCTTGTAGGAGAAGCTGATGGTCAGCGCGCCCTTGTCGCCCGCCAGCTGGGTGGCACGGGTGGTCTCCAGCGTGTTGCCGGAATGCGAGCAGGTCACCACAAGGCTCTTGGGGCCAAGGCCCTTCGGGCAACGGTGGATAAACTCATTGGCGTTGAAGACAAACGTCGGAATCGCCGACTCCCGGTCAAAGATATACTGAGCGGGATCGAAGATCGCCTTGGAGCCGCCGCAAGCCACAAAATAGATGTTCTCGATTTCGTGTCCCTTGACTGCCTCGATGGCCTCGTTCAGCTGCTTGACCTGATCCTGATTCATGCGAAACATCCTCCT
>SFHU01000188.1 GCA_004555535.1 Clostridiales bacterium | reverse complement strand
CTCCGGCGCGTCCGTCTGCTCCGGCGTCTCCGGCGCGTCCGTCTGCTCCGGCGCCTCCGGCGCGTCCGTCTGCTCCGGCGTCTCCGGCGCGTCCGTCTGCTCCGGCGCCTCCGGCGCGTCCGTCTGCTCCGGCGTCTCCGGCTGCTTCGGCTCCTCCGGCAGGGTCTCGCCGGCAGAGGCGCGGGCCGCCTGCATCTCCTTCTGGTCAAGCGCAAACGAATCCATTGCGCTGAGCCATGCGACCAGCATCACAGCCAGCACCAGGACAAGCGCAATCCACTTCTTCTTCATTCGTCTTCCTCCCCCACGTCGTTGCCGTCAGGCAGCAGCGCGAACCGCTCGGGCGGCCATAAGCGCAGCACAACCCGGCCAATCAGCTGCTCCTGCGTCATGCAGCCGACGGCCGTACTGCGCGAATCGATCGAAACAGACCGATAGTCTCCCATGACAAACCATGTATCGGACGGAACCCGGAAGGGGAGCTCGATGTCAAGCTCGCCGCCGCTCCTCTCTACGGCATAGCGCTCCTCCAGCACCCGCCCGTTGACGAGCACCGTTCCATCCTCCTGTATATCCACCACATCGCCGGCAGAGGCGATGATGCGCTTGACCAGCACGCTGTCCCCATACGAAAACGCGGCGATATCGCCGTTCCCGCAGGGGATCCACCGCAGCGCGACCAGGAGGTCGCCATCCTGCAGCGTCGGTTCCATCGACGATCCGTGTATTCTCAGCACGGGCGCCGCAAACACAACAACAGCCGTGACAGCAGCAATCAGCATCAGCATGGCGATGGTGCTGCGCAGCGCTTTCCCGAATCGTATCCGGGAGCGCTCCCGTTCGAGCTCCCGCTCAAGCTGCTCAACCGTCGGAGGCATGAGCGGCTCAGCCCGTCTGCTCATAAGCCCCATTTCCTCTTTTTCCTCCAGCGCTCGTCGATCATCCGGCGAAGCTGGTCATTCTCCGCGTGCAGCTGCTCGATGGCGGCAAAGAGATCGTCCCACTTCCCGACGGCCTCGCGCTCGGCAGTCCGGCGCATCTCCTCGCAGCGCTGCCGGGTTTCCTGCTCCATTTGCTGGCACGTCTGCTGCGTCTGTGCGAGCATCCGCGCCGCTTCGGCGCGGGCCTGCTCCTGAAGCCTGGCACATTCTTCCTCCGCGAGGCTCTGACGCTGCCGGATGTTTTCCAGATACTGGGCTCCGGCCTGCTGCGCCGCGTCCAGCACCCCATTGACCTGAACCGCCGCTTCGGCCATCGTCCCGGCATTTTCGATTCTCAGCGTCCGATCGTTCAGCCGGGCGAGCGCCTCGTCAAGCCGCTCGCTGAGCGATTCGTTTTCCCGGCTTTTCTCGATCAGCATTTCGAGCAATTCCGCCCTGCTCAGGCGTTTGAGCTCCTTGTCGGTCATGGTGCCTCCAGGACGACGTCCATTCGCATTTTTCCAGTCCACAAAAGGGATGAATCCGCAACAATTGTACATCGCCTGAGACATCGTGTCAACTTTCATTCGTAAAAATGATAGATGATTCTTGATAAAACCGTATCCCAACGTGCAATGACGTCATACGCCCGCTCACAGCGCCGTCCTGCCCTTGCTCTTTTGAACAGGAACCTGAATCTTGTAGATCAGCCGGTTGGCCTGATGTACGGGGAACTGCGTCAGCACCTCACACAGATAATCGCCGCAGGGCGTCATTGCGTTTCTTTGGATCTCCTCATACAGGCGCTTCGCATACATGGATTCCAGCGCGATATCATCGGAAGCGACCGACATATACGTATTCTGCGGCAAAACCCGGATGCTGTCCTTCTCCGGATAGAGGTCGTCGACAAATATGAACGCGGAATGCGAGGAATACGTTCCCCGAATGAAGTATTCCCTTTCCATGATCGTCCCCACGTTGATAAAGTACGATGGCGGAAGCTTGTTCTCATGAAGATAATTCTGCATATGCCGGAGCATCCTCTCATACCCTTCACGCCCCAGCTCAAAGAAATCAAAATCCGTCTCCTGCACATCA
>SFHU01000098.1 GCA_004555535.1 Clostridiales bacterium | reverse complement strand
CCTGCCCGGCATCCTGGTGGTGTTCATCTTTAGCTACATGCCCATGTATGGCATCATCCTCGCCTTCAAGGATTATAAGATCAAGAGCGGCATCATGTTCTCCTCCTGGTGCGGGCTGGAGCACTTCAACCGCTTCTTCGGCCGCGCGATCGCCGGCAGCATCATCGGCAATACGCTCTTCATCGGCATCACGCAGCTGCTGATCACCTTCCCGATCCCGATCATCCTCGCGCTGCTCCTGAACGAGCTCAAGAGCACCCGCTACCGCAAGGTCGTGCAGACGATCATCTATCTGCCGCACTTCGTCAGCTGGGTCATCATGTACTCGCTGCTCTTCTCGCTCTTCTCCATCACCAGCGGCCTGGTCAACAAGCTGCTCATCTCGCTAGGCATGTCCTCCATCAACATGCTCTCCGACCCGAACATGTTCTATGGCATGCTCTACGGCACGAGCATCTGGAAGGAGGCCGGCTGGGGAACGATCATCTACATGGCCGCCATCGCCGGCGTCGATCAGGAGATGTACGAGGCCGCGTATCTGGACGGTGCCAACCGCTTCCAGCAGTGCATCCACATCACCCTGCCGGCCATCGCCTTCTCCGTTACGACCATGCTGATCCTCAACGTCGGCTCCGTCATGGGCGCGAACTTCGACCAGATCATGAACCTGCGCACGGAGGCCACCAAGACGACCGTCGCCCAGGTCATCGATACCTACGTCTACGACATGGGCGTCTCCAAGGGCGAATACGACCTGTCGACGGCCATCGGCCTGTTCCAGCAGGTTGTCAACTGCATCCTCCTGTTCGCCAGCAACTTTGTCGTCAAGAAGATGTCCGGCGAAGGCTTCTTCTGATCGACAGGCGAAAGAGAAAAGGAGGTAATCATTCATGAACGCACGCGCCCCTCTGCCCAAATACGGCAAGAATAAAATCCGTCTGACCGTCGGTGAGCGCCTGTTCGATTTTTTGAACGTCGCGCTGTTCATCCTCATCGCAATCGCAATCATCTTCCCGTTCTTCAACATTTTTGCCATCTCGCTGACGAGCAACGCCGAGTACATGCGCGAGCCCTTCATCATCTTCCCGAAGGAGCCGACGCTGGAGGCCTACTCCTACATGTTCGGCACGCCGACCATCCCGCGCGCCTACGCCGTCACGCTGCTCATCACCGTCAGCGGCACGTTCCTCTCGACGCTGGTGACCTCGATGCTGGCCTACGGCCTCTCCAAGCCCACGCTGCGCGGCCACAAGTTCTTCATGATCTATCTGCTGATCACGATGTTCTTCTCCGGTGGCCTGATCCCCAACTACTACAACGTCACCAAGACGCTCCACCTGTCCAACAACCTGCTGGCGCTCATCCTGCCCGGCACGGTCAGCGTCTTCAACTTCATCATCGTGCGCTCGTTCTTCAAGCAGCTGCCCACCTCGCTGGAGGAATCCGCCAAGATCGACGGCGCGAACGAATTCACGATCCTCTTCAGGATCATCTATCCGCTCTCGATCCCGACACTGGCGACCATCGCCATGTTCGTGGCGGTCGGCCTGTGGAACAGCTGGTTCTCCGCGCAGCTCTACATCCGCGATGAGAAGCTCTATCCGCTGCAGCTGATCGTGCGCAACTACGTCCTGCAGGAGGCCAAGCCCGCCGAGATGCAGAACCTCGAGGGCCTGCGCGACGCGACCGGCAAGCGCATCTACCTCAACGAGACGGGCCTCAAGATGGCCTGCGCCGTCGCGACCGCGCTGCCGATGGTCATCATCTACCCCTTCATCCAGAAGTACTTTGAAAAGGGCGTCACCATCGGCGCCGTCAAGGGCTAAACCACCAGATATACGGGCCGCAAGGCCTGCATATAGAAAAAAAGGAGGATATCCTAATGAAAAAACTGCTTTCTCTGCTGATGGCGCTGATGATGCTGGCGTTGGCGGCCACTGCGCTGGCCTATGACGGCGAGATCCTCGCCATCACCGCCGACAGCGATGACGATCCCTTCACCTGGGACGCCTCTACCGACAAGATGGCCGCGTTCATCGAGGATCAGTTCGGCATCAGCCTTATCCAGAGCGAAACAAACTACTACAACAACGATTTCGCTGTCACCCAGCTGGCCGCTGTCGACGGTGTGCTGCCTGAGGTCTTCACCGCGGATATCCTCTATTACCCGCAGGAGATCACGCAGTTCATCCCTGAGGAGCTTGTCGCCGAGATTCCGGAGGATCTGATCGAGAAGTATCCGCTGATCAAGGCGCGCCTGGAGAATGATGCCGTGGCGCAGCTCGTCAAGAACATGTACGGCGGCTACTACTTCCTGCCGAAGCCGGATTCCGCCGATCCCTCTATCTACATCGCTGAGCGCAAGGGCCTCTTCATCCGCAAGGACTGGCTCGCGGCGGTCGGCATGGAGATGCCCACCACGTGGGAGGAGCTCTATGAGGTCTGCCACGCGTTCACCTACAACGATCCGGATGGCAACGGCATCAATGACACCTACGGCCTGACCGGCGATGGTCTGGGCACGCTGCGCTACTTCTTCGCCTCCACTGGCGTCTCCAACCGCTACTGGAACCGCGACGCGGAGGGCAACTGGTTCTTCGGCGCGCTGGACGACAGCAACATCGAGGTGCTCGAGTGGCTGCGCAAGATGTACGAGGACGGCTCCATCGATCCGGACTTCGCCGCGACGACGTGGAAGACCGGCCTGCAGAAATTCTCCTCCAACGCCTTCGGCGTGTGCGTCCGCAACGCTGACGCGGACTGGATCAACGGCGTCGCCGTCGAATACTACGGCGCCGCGAACCCGGACTGCAACCCGTTTGACCGCATCGACCTGATTCCGACCCTCGGCACCAACAAGGGCGACGAGGCCTGCATGGAAGCCTACATCTCCTGCATGGTCGCCATCATGTTCTCCCCGGAGATCACCGAGGAGAAGATGGACCGCTTCCTCGCGTTCTATGAGTATCTGCTCTCTGAGGAAGGCCAGCTGCTGCGCATGGGCTTTGAGAATGAAGATTGGGTTCGCAATGAGGATGGCACCATCTCCCTCATCCGCGACGAGAATGGCAATGCCTCCCTGCTGACCAGCAAATATCCGTGCATCGCCGCGACGCACTGGACGAGCTGGGGCTTCGAGCTTCAGGCGTATCCGGACGTCGAGTACTTTGACGAGTACAACGACGAGACCAAGGCGCTCAACACCAAGTCCTGCGAGATTCGCAACAAGAAGGTCGTCTATCCGGAAATCGGCCCGATGCTGATCGAGGATACCGCTGTGACCGACACCACCGCCTTCAACTTCACCTCCGAGTATTGGCAGATCATCTCCGGCACCGCGCCTGTGGCCGACATGTTCGCCGATATGAAGGCCCGCGCCGCCGTCTACTATGATCCGGCGACCGAGGTTGTCGAGGAGTACGCAGCGAAGTACGGCTGGTAATCTCCCCGTCTGAACAACCTGCACAGGCTTTCGGAGCCGCCCTCCTTCGGGATGGCGGCTCTTCTTTTCTTTTTCACCCGGAATCCCTTGAAACAGCCCCCGTTTTGCGCTATGATGATACGGCACATCGATCATACAAAGGAGGCTCTTTCAAATGAAACTGGGCACTGCCGGCCGCTGCGTCCGTCTGGGCGTCATCGGCTTCGGCTTTCGCGGCATCCCGCAGCTCGACCTGCTGCTGACCATGCCCGACGTGGAGGTTGCGGCCGTCTGCGATATCCACGAGGATCGCGTCAAAACGGCGCAGGAGCATGTGCGCAAGGCGCGCGGCGTCGTCCCCTTCGGCACCACGGATTATCGCGAGGTCAACGCCCGCGAAGACGTCGAGGCGGTCGTCATCATGACGAGCTGGACGACGCATGCGCTCATCGCCATCGACGCCATGAAGCACGGCAAAATCGTCGGCACGGAGGTCGGCGGCGCGTCCTCGCTGGATGAATGCTGGCAGCTCGTGCGCACAAGTGAGGAGACCGGCGTCCCGCTGATGCTGCTGGAGAACTGC
This sequence comes from Clostridiales bacterium, assembly GCA_004555535.1. Lineage (GTDB taxonomy): Bacteria > Bacillota > Clostridia > Christensenellales > Aristaeellaceae > Ventricola. The sequence continues at coordinate 7,176 of SFHU01000098.1, read as the reverse complement.
TGCTATAACGACACCGAAATGGCGCTGCTCAACATGATCCGCCAGGGCGTCTTCGGCGAGCTGGTGCATTGCCGCGGCGGCTATATGCACGACCTGCGCGACGAGGTCGGCGAGGGCGACCTGACGCTCCACTACCGCCAGAACAACTTCCTCCACCGCAACGGCGAGCTCTATCCCACCCACGAGCTCGGTCCCATCGCCGCCTATCTCAAGCTGAACCGTGGCAACCGCATCCTCTCGCTCGTCTCCATGGCCTCCAAGGGCATCGGTGAGCATGCGTGGCTCGCGGAGCACAGACCCGATTCCCCGCTCGTCCGCGAGAAATTCTGCGAGGGCGACGTCGTCACGACGATGCTCAAATGCGCCAACGGCGAGACCATCGTCCTCACGCACGACTGCACACTCCCCCGCCCCTACTCCCGCGGCGGCTATGTGCAGGGCCTCAAGGGCGTCTGGCAGGAGGACAACCATGGCATCTACATCGAGGGGCGCACGCCCGTCGACCCGAAGAACTGGATGCACGAGTGGGAGCCGGACAAGAAGTACATGGAGGAATACGAGCATCCGCTCTGGCGCGCCTATCGTGAGTTCGGCCTGCGCGGCGGCCACGGCGGGATGGATTATCTCGTCCTGCGCGCGTTCATCGAGTCCATCCAGAAGCAGGTCGCCTTCCCGATCGACGTCTACGACGCCGCCAGCTGGATGGCCGTCACCTGCCTGAGCGAGCAGTCCATCGCGATGGGCTCTGCGCCCGTCCCCTTCCCGGATTTCACGGATGGTCGCTGGATTGCGCGCGAAACGCGGCCGGGCGACATGTATTCGCTCGACGCGGTGTATGAGGAAGCCTTTGAGGATTGACCGGCAATCATGTGAAAACCGTCCCTGCTGCAGCATGGCCGCAGGGACGGTTTTGTTTATTCGGGTTTCTTTCCGTGGCGCGTCGCGCCCAGCTCGCGAAGCATGCGGTTGAGCCGCCTGCCCCGGGCCATATCCTCGATCAGGCCCCGGATCGGACTCTTCCTCGACAGTCCCAGGCGCACATACCGGCAGAGCTGATACAGCCAGGCAAAGGGCTTCAAATATGGACAGCGCGCCAACAGCTTCCAGTTTCTGCACCCGGAAGCTTGCAGATTTCGAAAGAATCCATCGCTGCTGCGGCTCATCGCGTTGACTGTCGCGCTCCGTCCCATGTCCTTATGGCCAAAGTCGCCGCTGTCAAACAGATGCGCCAGAAGCTCCCGGCAAAGCCCATCGTCCGCATCACGGCACCAGCTGATCCCCGCCTCCGGGAGACCAAAGTACAGCTGCCCCATGCGCGTGACGACGAGCGCCAGGTGCCGAAGGCCCACGCGCTCCGCAGCCGCCCCGAACTCAGGCCACTGTGCGTCGTGCAGCATGCTCCTGGCGTACATCAGCCAGTCGATGATCTGGCGAAGCCCCAGGCCTGCCTCCAGGTGCTGACTGATGTGCTCCAGCAGAACGAGCCCGTTTTCAAGCGGCGGCAGCATCGGAAAGCTGCTGCCCAGAATCGTCTGCCGCTGCGCGCGGGCAAGTCCATCCTGAATGCTCTTTTCCAGCTCCCTGCTCTGCGCGTCCTCCAGATTGGCCGCAAAATGGCGATGCAGCTCAAACAGGATGCCGTTTCGCTGATAGGGGCAATCCCTCGTCTGCTCTGTGATCTCGCTAACCGGTGAAAACCCGTTTTCAAGCAGCAGCTTCTGCGTCCGTTCAAAGTCCTTCGCCGGAATGAGAAAGTCGATATCGCCCATGGCGCGGTACTCCGGCCGGGGATACAGCATCGCCGCCGCCGTTCCCTTGAGCACGACGAACGGAATGCCCGCCTCGTCCAGGAGCATCACCAGCGCGCTCTGCTCCGATATGAGATGATAGCAGGAGAACGCCTGCCGTTTGATCGTGTCTGTCCACAACTGCCGAAGCGCCTGCGGCATGTCCAGCTCCTTGAGGATATCCCCCGGCAGGGCCAGCACGCATTGCTCCGCCATCTCCCGGAAGACCTCCTTCAGATCGGTCTGTTCAGGCAGCGCCTTCGGGCCCTCAAAGAGCGCCGCCCGAATCAGCGCGCATACCGCCTGCTGCGTTGCCGTCATCTGCAATTCCACTCTCTATTCTCCCTGCGTCATGGTTTCATACGCCTGCATGGTGGTCATGAGGCGCAGGCTTCCCGCTCTCCGCCTCGCATCCAGCGCCCGCAGCAGCGCCTCAAAGCGCTCAGCCTCCCAGGACCATACCGGACAGACCATCCGTTCCCCCCGGGGGACGATACTGTGAAACAGCAGCGTGCAGCATTGCTGCCGCTCAATCGCCCGATCCACCAGATACAGAAGCTGCTGCAGGCGCGTATCGCGCAGCACAGGCACCGCATACACCGTCATATCCCGCATATCGCTCTGCAGCGTATCCGCGTAGGCCGTCGCGTACAGATGCCTGCTGTGGATGATCCGGGCAGCCTTGCGCGCCAGCAGGCGCAGCCCGCAACGGGTCTGAATGCTCAGCCCCGTGCGGACATAGTGAAAGCCGCATTCCCGCAGCCGCGACTGATTCTCCCGAATGAACTCCCCCGTCATGCCCGATCCGGGTGACGCAAAGCCGAGCCGGGTCTCTTCCGCCTTGCCCAGCCATTCAAGGAGCTCGCTGCGCCCCAGGGCGATATCCTCCCAATCGTTTCGATGCGCATGTCCATGCGCCGCGATCTCAAAGAGCGGGTCCTCTGCCAGCATTCTGACCTGCCCGACGCTCATCGGCGGCTCGGGCAGCGTGTCGTCCAGCTTGCCATCGCGCACATACTGCGTCACGATGTTGATCGTCGCCGGGATCTCATACTGTTTGAGCAGCGTCCGGGCATAATCAAAGCTGTCCCTTCTCCCGTCGTCAAGGGATATCGTTACAATCGCTCCATCCAACGCTCAATCCTCCGCGGGCACCAGGTTCAAAACGACGATCTCCGGCGGATTGTTGAAGCGCGGCACCTTTTGCACGTTGCTGCCCAGGCCGGAGGTGATCAGAAGGTTCAGCTTGTCCTTTTCAACCATGCCATATACATATTCGGGGAAGAAATGCTGATCTCCTCCCCAGACGCCGCCAAGAAACGGCAAAACGACCTGTCCTCCATGCAGATGGCCGCTGATGACCAGATCGATCGTCCACGTGGCGGATGCCTCGCCGAAGATGAAGCTGTCCGGCCTGTGCGCCAGCATCAGCGTCAGCAGCTCCGTATCCTGAAACTCCGTCAGGAACTGATACACCTCCGGATTCATCCGGTTCGGATCCGTGCTGTTGCGCATGTCCAGCGCGAAGGCATAGTCATACATGCCCCCGATGCGCAGCCGCTGCCCGCGCACGGCGATATCCTCATACGCCCTGTCCAGCACCGTCGCGCCGGCCTGCGTCAGCTGCGCGGACAGCTGCTCCCTCCAATAATCCCTCTGCGCAAACGCATAGTCGTTCTCGTGGTTGCCCATCGCATAGTACACCGGCGCATTGGCCGACAGCGCGCGCACCAGCGCGGCAGCCTTTGTCTCGTCCGCCGAATCCCGGTTGAGCATATCCCCGACCATCAGGATGACATCCGGGCTCTGCGCCTGAACGGCGGCGATCAGCCGTTCATTGTTCCTGCCGAACTCGTGGTCATGCATGTCGGAAAGGATCACCGCCCGGACAGGCTCCGTCAGCTTGCCGGTGGTGAACGCATAGCTCGTGACCGTCAGATAGTCGTAGGAATACCAGAGCTCAAAGAGGACAAAGGCAATTCCCAAACAGAGTGCGCAAAGCGCAATCCGCAATCCCTTTTTTCGTTTCATGCCGTCCTTTCCTCGCCGGAGCGTGCCTCATTCATAGTGCGTCTTCCTCCGGCGCTTCGGCAAGGGCGATCAGATGATCGATATACTCCCTCACCGCGCCGCGTCCGCCCTCGCGTTTGCAGACATAGTCTGCCGCGCCGCGAACCTCCGGCACCGCGTCCGCAGGACACGCTGACATGCCGCAAAAGCGCATGCATGCCAGGTCGTTCAGGTCATCGCCGATATACGCGATCTCCCCGGCAGAGATGCCTTGCCTGCGCGCGATTTCCTGCAGCCTGCCCAGCTTGTCGGAAACCCCCTGATGGAGCTCCTCAATATGCAGCTCCCGGGCCCGCTGCTCCACGATCGCGGAGCAGCGCCCCGTGATGATAGCGGGGACGATCCCCGCGCGCGGCAGCAGCTGCGCAATGCCGTATCCGTCCTGCACGTGGAACGCCTTCATCGCCTCGCCCTGAGGGCCGATATAAATCCGCCCGTCGGTCAGCGTGCCGTCCACATCCATGACCAGAAGTCTGATGCTCGCCATACTCAGTCCTCATACCGCGATTTCGTCAGGAAGGTGACCGGCACCGTCGCGCGCAGCCGTTTCACATAGGTGCCAAAATACTCGTTGCGCTGCTTCGCCTGCTCCTCCGTGACGGGATGGCGCAGGGTCATATCGCAGTAATTCTGGTTGATGTCCACGGAGAAGCCGTCAAAGCCGGCGAGCAGCAGCTCCGCCGCGCCGCAGGCCGTCATCAGCTTCAGCGCGACGATGCCTGAAGAATCCTGAACGCCGTTTTCCACCGTGATCCACTTCTGATAGTCGATGACCAGCACATCCTCCTCCGGCGCGCCACAGATACCGCTTGTCGCGATGATGCGTTTTCCGGCCCTCCGCGCACTGTCAAACGCGTCGAGCCGGGTGGTCAGCACATAGTCCGTATCAAAGCGGTCAAAGCTGTTCAGGCAGACGCTCACGACATCCGGCTCCGCCAGCAGCGCGCGGATGGTCTCCTCTCCCTCCGGCAGCCGCTTGCCTGGCGCAATCAGCAGCACGCGCCTCCCGGTGATCTCCTGCGTCAGCCGCTGAATTGCCGGATCGTCGTCCTGATGCCGGCGCGCATTGTAGGACAGGTACAGCTGCTCGGCGTATTCCTTGTCAAAGGAGATCTTCTTCTCCTCCGCGATCAGCCCCAGCAGCTCGGCCACCTGCTCGATAGGAAGCATGTGCTTCTTGTAAAAGTGCCCGGCATAGCTCGGCGTACAGTGATACACGGAAGACAAATAATACTCGATGGAATACCCCCAGTAGTGCTCTGCTCGCAGGGTGTTGAGCACCTTGTCGATGATCTCCAGCAGCGGAGCGATCTGGTAGTGCTTGCCATAGTAGAGATTCAAATGCTCCAGGAAGATCTCCGTGTTCAGGTTGCCTGCGCCCTTGCCCATGCCCAGAACAGCGCTGTCGATGATGACATCCCTGTCGCTGAAAAACTGCAGCATGGAAACCGCGTTGGAATAGGAGAGCTGCAGGTTGTTGTGGGAGTGGAAGCCCATCGTCATGCCTGGCCTGAGGTTGTGATCCACCAGATGAACGATCCGGTTCAGGTCGTTCATGCGCATCTCGCCGAAGCTGTCCACGACATAGAACGCCGCCGCGTCCGCCAGCTCCGTGTTGACGACGTCCAGCAGCTCCAGCAGTTCCCTGTCGGAATAGCGCATGATGGTCATGGGCTGAATGAAGAGCTGATAGCCCTTTTCCATCACCTTTTTGGCGAGCGGAACCATGTTCAACCGGTCCTTCTTATGGAACGCGATCCGAAGCCCGTCAATGCCCGAGCCGTCGCAGGGCGCCAGCGTATCCGGATCGAATTTTCCATAGTCGAACATCGCCACATAGGTCACCCCGGGCTTCTTCTCCTTCAGGAAGTGCCGCGAGATCACCTGTTCATCGCAGTACTGCGTGCGCCCCTGAACGGATCCCTTCGCGGCATCGAGATAGCCCAGTTCAATGAACTCCACGCCAGACTTCTCCAATCCGCTCAGGATCTGATTCATGTAAGCCTGTCCAAAGTTGAAGTCAATCACGCATCCGCCATCCCGGAGCGTCACATCCAGCACCCTGACCGAATTCATAGATGCCTCCTCACAGATCGATATGCGCCATGGCCTCCGCCAGGCGGAAATCCTCAGGCTGATTGATATCCACAGCCTCCTTGAAGGAGACCTCCCTGACATAGGGCTTTCTGCCGATTCTGCGGTGCCAGGTTTCAAACACCGCCTTCGTGAAGACATAGACGCCGGAGGTCTCCCGATAAATGGGCTCCAGATCCTGACTGCGCGGCACATTCGCCGCGTCAAAGTTCAGCGGCTCGCCGTCCTTCCACAGAAAATCCTGAATCTTCACGGCGCAGAAGGCGGAATCATACCCGCCGCTCTGCACAGCCTCAATGCATTCGGCGATGGTCCTCGGCGTGACAAACGGCGCCGTCGCGTGCACATAGACATAGATATCCGCAGGCACCTCCGAGGAGAAGCTTGCAAAAATCTGGCTGAAATTGGAGGTGGGCAGATCGAGCTCCGCCGGGCGCTTCAAGAACCGAACGCCCTTTGGCAGATACGGGCACACCGCCTCATCGCTGCAATACACATAGAGCTCATCCGCAAGGCCGGTCTGCATCGTGGCCAGCAGCTGATGCTGCAGCAGCGGCTTCCCATCCAGCATCATGGTGTTCTTTCCGGGCAGCCGCTCGTTTTTCAGTTTGATCGGCATAATGGCAACCGTTTTCATTGCCGGCCCCTCCTTTATATTCCGTGTCCATCCGCGTATGCATCCAGCTTCAAAACGTGATACAGATACACCCGCAGCAGCCTCGCATACGCGTTCACGCCGTACAGGATTCTGCTGTGTGCAAACAGCAGCATCCGCTTTTTGCGAATCTGAGGAATCCGCTCCGAACTCCGGCACAGCTCCCGGTTTTCACGGATCATCGCCTGCAGCTCCCGAAGGAACTGACGGTTTTTCCGGAACGCACGGTGTACATAGACCGAATCGACAAATGACCACGGATACTCCAGCGCATAAGAGAGGCATTCCTCCAGATACGGATAATTCTGCCGTTTCGCGCATTGCAGCAGATAGCTCCCCGCAAACACGCGATCCGGGCTGCATTGCACCGAATTTGCCTGCTGATTCACGATGCTGTCCTCCCGCTGACGGTAAAAATACAGCGGAAGATCCAGATAAGCAGCCCTGCATGCCTTCAGCGACAGCAGATCTCCAGCAAACACGATATCCTCATGAAGCCTTCCGGGCATAAAGCGGAGGGTTTTGAATATAGAGCGGTGATACAAGCGATTCCAAACCCCCACCTCAACC
>SFHU01000010.1 GCA_004555535.1 Clostridiales bacterium | reverse complement strand
TTCTACCATTGCATCCAGTTCTTTCTGGTTCCCTTCAATCTTCATGTTATTATAGCGCCTCCATTTCAACTATTCCTCATTTTCTGATAAATTCCGATTTGTCGGTCTGTTCGATTCCATATTATCACATCGCAGAAAGCAATACAAGAACAGCCGCAGCTGCGCAACAAACAAGCCACAGCAGCGCAAACTGCCGTGGCTGTTAACTGTCTTATGAACGCCGCCCATTGCAGCGGGATGCTTTTTTTTCTGAATCCGGGAGACCGGCTTATTCCTTCCTGTCTTTTTCCTCTTCCTCTTCCTCTTTCTCTTTCTCTTCTTCTTTTTCTTCTTCTTCTTGATCTTTCGTCTCTTCCTCCGTCTCCCCGAAGTGCTCGTCGGCCAGCAGCTCGCGCAGCTTCCGATCCGGCGCGCTCTCGTCGGTATCGGGCAGGCTCAGGCTGACCTCCTCGCCCGGCTCCTGCAGCGCGACGACCTGCGTCGCGGCCGTGCTGCCGGAGGCGGCGAAGCGCAGCGCCACATCCGCGCGGCCCTGGAAGTGCATCGGGATGAGGATGCGCGGCTTGACGGTCATGACGAAGTAGCCCGCGCCCGCATCGTACATGCTGCCCTGCCGCGGATCGACCGGGAAGAACGCGACGTCGATCGTCTCCTGCGGGATCGGGGCGACGCAGTCATAAAACGCGCGCTCGGCGGCCTCGATCTCCATGACGGAGGATTCGTCGCGCCAGTGCCACAGGTTCAGGTCGCCCGCGTGGAACAGGCGGATGCCGGTGTATTCGATAAGGAACGAGACACCCTCGTCCGTGGAGCCGTAGGTGTGCACCGTCACGGGGCCGAACCCGCGCTCCTCCCCCGGCTGCATGCGCACGCCGCGGTACGGCTGGGGCACGTCAAAGCCCAGCACATAGATGGCGTTTTCCCCGCAGAGGTCATAGATCGACTCGGAAAAGTGGTCGTCATGGCGATGGCTGACGAAGACATAGAGGCGGCGGTAGGCCGCAAGCCGCGTTTTATCGGGCATGCGGCGCGCGCCCGCGCCGTGCTCGCTGGCGTCAAAGAGCATGCCGGTATCGCCGATGGAGACGAGAAAGCCGCTGCCTCCCAGATATTCAATCGTGATGTCCTTCATGCCCAAGCACGCTCCTTTCCCTTTTGCTCCATCCGCAGGGCGTTCAGCCGGCGCGGCGGATGGATAATCTCCTCTCCCTCCATTTTATCCTTTTTTTTCCACTTGTCAATTGTTTCCACCTTCTTTTCTCCACTTCAGCACCATTGCGAAGCAGAAAATGGCGAAAAAAGGGAGTAAACTCACCACTTTATGTCATATTCCGTCGAAATCCGCGAGCTTGAGCCCATGGGACGCCGCCGGAGGATTGTTTTCCATCAAGCGCGCGCCTTCCCGGCGCGTCGGCGTCGTGACAGCATGGCTGACAAAACGCTGTCAAGCATCTTGTGACCTTCTTCGGAATGAGCAGGGGCATTTTCAGCAGGTTTTTCATTGACAGGAACAGGGATGTTCCGTATAATAGCTCACAGTGTTAGCAAATCGAATGGAGGGTCTTCATGGATCATTATGAGGAGCTGGCGCACGGTTTTTTTGAGGAAATGCGGCAATACAGGGGCTTCATGCCCCGCCAGGACGACGTCAGCGCGCTGATGCGCGGCGAGATGGCCGTGCTGAGGCTGCTTGATGACGAGCAGCGCCGCGTCAGCGCCGGGGATCTGAGCCGGCTGCTGGAGATGACGACCTCGCGCGTGGCGGCTGTGCTCAACAGCCTGGAAAAGAAGGGGCTGATCGAGCGCAGCGCGGATACCGCGGACAGGCGGCGCGTGCTCGTGGCGATGACAAAAAGCGGCGCGGCGCTCTGCGCGCATAGAAAGGCATGCGCCCGCAGGCGGCTGGCGGCCATCTTCGAGCGCCTGGGTCAGGAGGACACCGACCAGTTCATCCGCCTGATCCGCAGAATCGCGCAGATCAGCGAATCGCTGGGCGCCTGCGCCCCGGAGAGCGGAAAGCAAGGCAAAGGAGGATGCCTATGAGCATAACACAGGAAACCGAAAAGAGGAGCGCCCGCGCGACGTTTTTGCGCCTCGGCAGGGAGATTGGGCCATACAGGCGGGACGCGCTGCTCTCGCCGATGTTCACGGTCTTCTGCGTCATTCTGGAGATTCTGATCCCCTATCTGACCGCGTCGATCATCGACAACGGCATCTCTGTGGGCGACATGGGCCACGTCGCGCGCGTGGGCGCGCTGATGGCGCTGATGGCCGTGCTGGCGATGATCTGCGGCGTGGAGGCCGGGCGGCACAGCGCGCAGGCGAGCACGGGCTTTGCGGCCAACCTGCGCGACGCGATGTTCAAAAACATCCAGACCTTCTCGTTTTCCAACATCGACAAATTTTCCACCGCGGGCCTGGTCACGCGCCTGACGACGGACGTCACCAACATGCAGAACGCCTTTCAGATGATCCTGATGGTCTGCACGCGCGCGCCGGTCACGCTGGCGGTCGCGCTGTTCATGGCGTTCAAGATTTCCGCGCGCCTGTCGCTGATCTTCCTGACAGTCATGGCGCTGCTCATCGTCGCCATCGTCATCCTGATGCCGATGGCCATGCGCTACTTCAAGCAGATGTTCAAAAAGTACGACGCGGTCAACGCGGCGGTCAAGGAGAACGTCGGCGCCATCCGCGTGGTCAAGGCGTTCGTGCGCGAGGACTATGAGGACAAAAAGTTCGCCCATGCGGCGGACGATTTGTACAGCAACTCCATCAGCGCTGAGCGCATCGTCTCCTTTATGCAGCCGATCATGATGGGCAGCGTCTATCTGTGCATCCTGCTGCTGAGCTGGCTGGGCGCGCAGATGATCGTCGGGCGCACGGGCCTGACGACCGGCCAGCTGACGAGCCTGCTGTCCTATGTCATGAACATCCTGATGAGCCTGATGATGCTCTCGATGGTCTTCGTCATGGTCACGCAGTCGATGGCCGCGGCGCAGCGCGTCGAGGAGGTGCTTGACGAGCGGGCGGATATCGCCTCGCCCGAGTCCCCGGTGACGGCGGTCGCGGATGGCTCCATCGACTTTGAGCATGTGGATTTCGCCTATCGCGGCGGCAAAAACGTCTTAAGCGGCGTCGACCTGCACATCGCCTCCGGCGAGACGATCGGCATTCTGGGCGGCACGGGCTCCTCCAAGTCGAGCCTGGTCAGCCTGATCTCCCGACTCTACGACGTGACCGGCGGCTGCGTGAAGGTCGGCGGCGTCGACGTGCGCCGCTACGACATCGAGACGCTGCGCGACGAGGTCTCCGTCGTGCTGCAGAAGAACGTGCTCTTCTCGGGCACGATCCTTGAGAACCTGCGCTGGGGCGACGAGCAAGCGACCGAGGCGCAGTGCCGCGAGGCCTGCCGCCTGGCCTGCGCGGACGAGTTCATCTCCCGCTTCCCCGACGGATACAACACGCGCATCGAGCGCGGCGGCACGAACGTCTCCGGCGGGCAGAAGCAGCGCCTGTGCATCGCCCGCGCGCTGCTCAAGCGCCCGAAGGTGCTGATCCTCGACGACTCGACCAGCGCCGTCGATACCGCGACGGACGCGAAGATCCGCGCGGCCCTGCGCACGCACATCCCCGGCACGACCAAGCTGATCATCGCCCAGCGCATCGCCTCCGTCGAGGACGCGGACAGGGTGCTCGTGCTCGACGAGGGCCGCGTCGCGGCGTTTGACACGCCGGAGAACCTGCTCAGAACCTGCCCGATCTATCAGGAGGTCTACAACAGCCAGGTGGGCAGCGGCGGCGGGGACTTCGACGAGGCCTCGCTGCGGGACGACTTTGAGCAGAAGGGAGAGGACCGCGCATGATGGGACATGGCCCAAGAAACATGAAAAACGCCGGAAAGCCCGGCGCAAAAAACCCGAGGAAGACGCTGGGGCGCATCTTCGCGGAGATCGGCAGGCGCTACAAATTCCATTGCCTGATCGTGCTGGTCTGCATCGCCGTCAGCGCGGTGGCCAACGTGCGCGGCACGCTCTTCACCCAGTCGCTCATCGACGACTACATCCTGCCGATGATCGGCAGCGAAAGCCCGGACTTTGCCCCGCTGGCCCGCGCGCTGCTGGGCGTCGCGGCGGTCTATGCCGTGGGCGTCTTCGCGGCCTGGCTGCAGAACTACCTGATGATCTTCATCTCCCAGGGCACGCTGCGCAATCTGCGCGTGCGGCTGTTTGAGAAGATGGAGCGCCTGCCCATCAAATACTTTGACACGCACGCGCACGGCGACGTCATGAGCGTCTACACCAACGACATCGACACCATGCGCCAGATGATCTCCCAGTCGATGACGCAGCTGGTCTCCAGCGTCGTGACGATTATCAGCGTGCTGACCTCGATGATCATCCTCAACGTGCCGCTGACGCTGGTGACGCTGATGATGGTCGCGCTGACGCTGTCCATCTCCATGAGCAGGATCAAAAGCGCGGGCGGCTTCTTCGTGCAGCAGCAGCGCGACCTGGGCGCGGTCAACGGCTACATCGAGGAGATGATGGACGGCCAGAAGGTCGTCAAGGTCTTCTGCCGCGAGGAGAAGACCATCGCGGAGTTTGAGCAGCTCAACGAGCGCCTGCGCGAGAGCGCCAGCAGCGCCAACCGCATCTCCAACACGATCATGCCGGTGACGATGGCGATGGGCAACCTGAGCTACGTGCTCTGCGCGGTGGCGGGCGGCCTGCTGGCCACGCGCGGCTACCTCGGGCTGACCATCGGCACGCTCGTCTCCTTCCTGACGCTCAACAAGAGCTTCAACCAGCCGATCAACCAGGTCTCCCAGCAGAGCAACTCCATCATCATGGCGCTGGCCGGCGCGGAGCGCGTCTTCGCGCTGCTCGACCAGGAGCCGGAGCAGGACGAGGGCTATGTCACGCTCGTCAACGCGCGCCGCGGGGCGGACGGCTCGCTCACCGAGTGCAAGGAGCGCACGGGCGTTTGGGCCTGGAAGCATTACCACAAGGCGAGCGGCACGACGGACTACGTCGAGCTCAGGGGCGACATCGTCATGGACGGCGTCGACTTCGGCTACACGGACGACAAGATGGTGCTTCACGATGTGAAGCTCTACGCGACGCCGGGCCAGAAGATCGCCTTTGTCGGCTCCACCGGCGCGGGCAAGACGACCATCACCAACCTGATCAACCGCTTCTACGACATTCAGGACGGCAAGATCCGCTACGACGGCATCAACATCAACAAGATCCGCAAGGACGACCTGCGCCGCTCACTGGGCATCGTGCTGCAGGACACGCACCTGTTCACCGGCACGGTCATGGACAACATCCGCTACGGGCGACTCGACGCGACGGACGAGGAATGCATCGCTGCGGCGAAGCTGGCCAACGCGGACGGCTTCATCTCCCGCCTGCCCGAGGGCTATCAGACGATGCTCACCGGCGACGGCGCGAACCTCTCCCAGGGACAGCGCCAGCTGCTCTCCATCGCCCGCGCGGCGGTGGCCGATCCGCCCGTGCTCATCCTCGACGAGGCGACCTCCTCCATCGACACGCGCACGGAGGCGCTCGTGCAGGCCGGCATGGATTCGCTGATGAAGGGGCGCACGACGTTCGTCATCGCCCACAGGCTTTCGACTGTCAGAAACAGCGACTGCATCATGGTGCTCGAGCAGGGGCGCATCATCGAGCGCGGCACGCACGACGAGCTCATCGCCCAGCGCGGCAAGTACTACCAGCTCTATACCGGCGATTTCAGCGCGGCATAAGGGAAGACAATCAGGAGGCCCCATCCGGCGGATGGGGCCTCCTTGCGTGATTCGCGCTGATGAGGGCCGTTTGCAAGGAAACGGGGATCAGTCCAGCAGGCCCCTCCAGATCGAGGCGTCCTTTCCGGGAAGATCGCCGGGCAGATCATCGTAGGCATCGATGGCCTGGAGCAGATTGCCCTTGAGCGCCTCCAGCTCTTCCAAGGGCAGGAACTGCTGGTTCAGCCACTCGATCGCCAGATGAATCAGCTCCCCGCTCTCTACGGGATAGCGCAGCAGGTTCCGCTGATCCTCCAGCCAGTCCAGCACGGCATCGACGTTGGCCCGGATGATTTCGTCCTTTTCGAAAAAGCCGATCATCTGCGGGATCCAGCTGTTCTCCTCCTCGTTCTCCACGTTGGTGAGCAGCTCCTCAAACATCTGCTTCACAGGGGTTTCCTGAATGTGGGAGAGCATGCTGTAGCCCAGCGCGTCGGGGTGCGACGCCATGTCAAGCACATGCTCGGCGAAGCGGCGAACGCCCTGTCTGTCCGTCTGCAGCTGTGTCCGGCAGACCGAAGCGATCTGCTCCAGCAGCGGATTCGGGTCTCCGGTCCGGCAGGCGTTTTCCCAGAGCTCGAACGGCACGCACTCCGGATCCAGGAACAGGCTGATCAGGGGATTGAGGGTGAAGCTCCTCCGGTTGGGGAGGCTGTCAAGATCCCGAACCAGCAGATACAGGCTGCGCTGGCTGTTGACCCGTTTGAGCAGATAGCTCGCCTCCAGCGATTCGCACACATTGGCGAAGACGCCGTCGTCCACATCGTCCATCAGCAGCCGGACAAGCGCGGACGGCGTGCCCTGGATGAACGTGTCGCTCCTGATGAACTCGGCGAGAATCGAGACCATGTGCCCCTCGTGCTCGTTCAGGGCGAGCGTATTGTAGGAAAACTCCGTCATGCTGCGCTCAATCTGCTCGCGATAGGCCGGAATGACATTGTCCAGCGGGAAGAGCTTCCTGCTGCGCTTGATCAGCAGGTTCTTGATGTACAGCGGTATGCCGCGGCTGATGACGTGCAGGTTGACCATCTCTTCGTGGGTCAGCGAATCGTTCGGATAGCCGCAGTAACGCAGGAATCCCTCCACGAAGATCTCCGTCTGCTGCTCGCTGAGCGCCGAGAGCTCCAGCTCGTCCACGGGGCCGGAGAAGGCCTTGTACCTCGTCGTCATGATGACGCGCAGCTTCTGGTTCTCCTGGCACAGGTCGAAGAGATCGTTGACCAGCCCCACCTGCTCCTGATGGTCCAGAGCGTACTGCTCCTCAGCCGTATCCGCCCTTCGGGCACTCGCCATGGAATCCAGATCGTCGATGATCAGCAGGATCGACGGCAGGACGTTCTCGTTGCGCAGGCTCCGGTCCGGTCTGGCGCAGTCCTCGCTCAGGATGGCGCGCTTGAGCTTTTCGATTCTGCTGCCGCCGGTCTTTTGACTGCCCAGCATATCGCTCAGCGTTTCCGCGGAGCATTCGTGGAGGATGGCGGCAATGCGTTCAAGCGCCTGCTCTCTCGTCGAGAAATCCGCGTCCTTCCTGCAGATGGGATTGCTGTCGTTCGTTTCAACGAAGTAGTTCTTCTTGGCGGTCAGGAAGATGATGTAGTCAAAGTGCATCGTGCCGAGGGGCGGAGCGACGCACGACCTTCGGAAATAGATGTTCCTGAGCGCGGCGAGCACGGTATGCGTCTTGCCGACGCCGCCCTCGCCCCGGATGATCAGACGCTGACGGCCCGGCTCCGCCTGAAACACCTCCATCAGCTTCTGCATTTCCCTCTCCTTGTAGAGGGGGATATCCAGATACATCCTGTCGTCCTCGAGAACGGCCTGCGCAAATTCGCCGTAGGCGCTGTAGGGGCGGTCATATCGCAGGTTGATGAACGTTCTGTGCATCTGGAGCTCGCCGTTGGGGCTTGACTGCGTGTCGATAATGCGCCCGACGCAATTCGCGCTCCCCCTGACGGCCAGCTTTTTCCACGGGAAGGCGATCATCGTCCGCAGCGTGGCGTTCTGCCGGTTTGCCTTTGCGCGGTCCAGCCACGATTCAAACCAGCCCTCGCCAGTCTCCCCGGCGCGCGCGATGCCCATGTGCTGGTTGATGCGCCCCAGGGAATTCATGCGGATATAGACCGCCTTGCCCTGCCAGGGGATCGTGCGGTGATAGAAGAACGCGTATTGCGGGACATAGGGGTTGTCCTCGAAGAAGCTCACAAAGAAGGGCGACAGGCGGTAGTAACGGATGGAATTGCCGGAGGGGCTGCAGAACATGACGCGCAGATAGAGGCTGGGCACGCGGAAGTCCTCCGCCCTGTCCCCCGTGAAATCCTCCTGGAGGACATAGGCGTTTTCGTCGTTGTGCAGCAGCATGCTGACCTGCACGGAGGCCAGGCTGGACATGCCGTTCTGCCTGCGTATGCACCCGCAGCATTCATATCTGTTTGCGCCCTGATTCCTGATGGCCGTGCCCTCCGCCATGCAGATGACCTCGCTGTGGCTGCAGGGCTGGCCGGTCATGTCGTAGGCATCGCCGTGGAGGAAGGGGTTCCTCGAGGCGAAGATGTGCTCAAAGCAGATCTTCAGATAGTCCCCGGCATCGCCGCTGACGGGAAGCGTCCGCTGATGCGATTCCTCATTGCGGGCCCGGATCAGACCGTTGCTGTTGATGATGTCGCACAGCTCGCGCAGCGCGACGATGTGGGGCGCGCTGTTGCCCGGCTCGTTCAGGCCCAGCAGTCTGGAAATCTTGTGGATCGCCCGTGCGAACATGCCGATGCTCGGAGGTGTGCTGCCGCCGATCACCCTCGAGTCAAGGTTGTCGTTTGCGCCGCTGCGAAGCCCCTCCACGATGGCCTGCAGCTGCGGTGCGCAGGATTTGTCCCGCGCGGCCTCATCGTACACCAGCGCAAACACATACCGGACAAACACCTCGTTGCTCAGGCGGATCATGCCCGGGTCGTTCGCGGTCATGTTGCAGTCCTGCTCGAGGCCCCGGAAAATGTCGTTTGTGGCCATTGCATCCTCCTCCTTCCGCTGTCACAGATGGAAGCGGCGAGCCAGCCTTTCCACCTGGTTGGCTGTCGTCATCTGGATGCAGTCTCTCACGTTCGCGCCGCAGAACCGGTTCAGGTCGGCGAGCGTCTCCCGGTACTGGGTGATGGCCGTTTCCGCGTTGAGCATCTGCTCCAGAATGCCCTCCGCCTCGGCGAAGAGGTCGTTCAGCTCGCGCCGCTTTTCCGGGATGTGCCTGTTTTCCAGGATCTCGCGGAGTTTGCTGTTGATCGCCTGATGCGGCACGATGCCCGCAATGCCATCCCCGTAGGAATCGTTCATCCGGTAGATGCCCGACAGCTTCACGCGCAGCGACTGCACATCTCTCAGGCTTCCGGCGTCGACGCCGGCAATGATGCGCTCGACGCCGGATTGCACCCTGCTGCGCAGCGCGTTGTTCTGCAGCAGATACCGCCAGATGCGCTCGATGCGCCTGTGCCCGTACTCGCCGGGATCCAGACGGCAGTAGTCCTGCAGCAGCGCGTCGATTTCGCCGTCCGTCACCTCGAGCGGATTGAGGATCATGGTGATGCACCGGCTGACCACGTCCGCGTTCTCGGGATCCAGCTCGCTGTAGCGCGAAAGCACGCGATGGATGCTCCTGCGGACCTGCGCCCCGTTGTTGCGCGCGAGGCTGAGGAGGTTGAGCAGCGATTTCTGCGCACTGGGCACGTTGCCGCACTGGGCGCCGGATGCCCATTCCACCATCCACTCGACGATGTCGCTGTCCTCCAGCTCCTTGTAGCGCTCCGCGTCGGCGAAGGGGTCGTTGTCCCTCAGGAACAGCTCCCTGGCGCCCTCGGGATCGCCCGCCTTCATCTCCAGCACCGTATTGAGCAGGCCGCTGTTGCGCTGCTTCATCCTGCTGGTCAGCGCATAGGCGCGGTCATTGCTGCCCAGCAGCCTTTCGCGCAGCGCCAGCACCCTGTCCTGATCCTCCGGTCCCAGCGCCTGGAAGTATTCCCGCAGGATCTGGTTGTAGACGTTGTGGGGCACCAGGATGCCTCTGGAGTTCGCGCCGTTTGGCGTGTCTCCGAAGTTTCTCAGGAAGATGAAGACCGTGGAATAATTCGTCCGGAGCTCATTGGAATGGCGCTGCGCGCGGGTCAGCAGGACCCTGACCGCCGTATCCCAGTTGGCCTTCGTCGTGCAGCTTGTGAAAAACAGGTTGGTCAGCTCCCTGTCGTTGTACTGCGGCGGGAGCTCCTGATAAAGCCAGCACAGCATGAGCGTGACGCTGCTCCAGGTCGGCGTATTGGGCCACATGCTCATCACATGCCGCAGCCTGTCCGCCTGCAGCCTGCCGCGCTCGTCGTCCATCAGCTCATTGGCCCGCTGCAGGCAGCGCAGGATGCCCGTCCTGCGGCTCTGCAGATCCTGCATCGTGATGCGGCACCGGATCGCGTACAGGAACAGCTCCACGTTGTCCGCAATCCACTCAGGCAGGCGGCGGAAGGGGGAATCCTCCGCCGTGTCATCCACATAGTTGTTCCCCTCGGGCAGCGCCATGATGGCCCTGTGAACAGCCGAAAGACGGGTTTCGCAGAACTGCTCGTCGAATTCGGTGGAGAACATGCGGCCTTCCTTCTGCGCGTTTTCGTGAAAATCAAGCCCTGTGCCTTTGAAATCGCGGCTCATATGTCTCATCCTCTGTCATTCCTCTCTTCCTGCCCGTTGCAGATGTTGATCGGATCCAACGGGAGAACGCGCTCATGCCCTCGTTCATCCCGGTACGCCAGGGAAAGCGCCGCGTCCATGTCCTCGTTGACCTGATAGCAGACGGAAATGCTCTCGTCGATTCTGGGGCGGGCATCCGGCGCGAATTCCGCCTTGTAGCGCTTGAGCAGGCGCAGATTCTGGTCATACGGCGAACGGCCTGAATACAGCTGAATGGAGACGCCGATGGAGTCCCCCGCGCGCAGAATGCCGTCCTTCCGCCCGCCCCTTACGGTCAGCCGGGAGCCGCAGGGGATGATCTCCGTGAGCATGCCCTCTCCGCAGTCGGCAAACACGCCCAGCGCATTGCGCGCCGCGGGGACGATTTCCCCGAGCCTGATTTCGCCGTTTTCCCAGTCCGTTTCCTTGCCGCTTTGGATCACCTGCTCTCTGGCGGCGCACATGGTGACATACAGCGCCACGCCGCGGGAGATATCGCCCAGCGGATCCTCGGAGAAGCGCACGTCGCAGGTGCCGTTGCGGATGCGGTCCTCCCAGATTTCCCGGATCTTCCGCTGGATTTGCGGCAGCTTGCTCATGCCGCCCGTCACGAAGACCTGGCTGATCCTGCTTTCGTCGACATGGGCGTCCTGCAGGGTCTGGCGGATGATGCGCGTGATGGTCATGTGGTTTCCGTATCGGTCCTTGCGGTAGTCCCCGTCGTCCTCGGCGTAGGTGCCGTCGATCAGCGGCATGACCATGGCGTCAAACTCGTCCTGCGTCACCTCCAGCTCGAGCATGTTGTTGCCGGTGGGGGACGTGTAGTTGCGCACGTTCTGCCTGTAGCATCCGACGCCGCCGATGTTGTGCTTGACATTGACCGCCAGGCGGCGCAGCAGCCATTCCGTATAGTTGCTGCGGCTCTGCACCGGCCTGGGCAGCTTCGAGTCGAGCAGCCTCGCGATGCCCTCCTTGATCCGGGTGTCAAAGTCAAACCCGCCGAAGGCGCCCTCCGGGTTCACCGCGTGACGGATGACCGTGCGCCTGTTGACCTCGACGGATTCGGGATAGGACGGCATCTTCAGACCGCGGTAGCGGATCGGCAGCAGCGCCACATCGGTGGTTCCGCCGCCGATATCGATGACCATCGCGCCGATTTCGCTCGTCTGGGACTCCCGAATCAGGTTGTGGGGATCGCCGGGATTCCGGACGGCCCGGAGAAATTCGTCGTAATGCAGGGCAAGGAGCGCGGCGTAGGGCTCCTGGATCAGCTCGATGTGATCGATCTCGATGGGCAGGCCGGTCTGCTCCTTGGCAAGCTGAACCGCCCGCTTCAGGTTTTCCCGGTAGATGTAGCCGTTCTGCGCCACGGGATAGGAAATGCCGATCCGGTAATTGCCCTGGTTGAGCGGGGTCTCGTTTTTGACATAGGCCATGATGCTCCTGAAGCAGACCGCCAGAATCTCGCCGGAGATATCCGCCGGCGTCAGGCCGACGTATTCCCCCTCCTGATCCATCATCACCTTGGTATTCTCAAAGAACACCTGTCCCTCGACGGCGCGGCCGCCGTTCTCCTGATCCAGGTCATATAGATCCCGCGCGATTTTGCCCGCGTACATCCTGTACTGGGGCACGGCGACCTCCCTGGCGAAGCCGTTGATGTATTCCGTCCTCTTCGTCTCGCCCACCCTTCGCCTGTACACGACGGAGGGCATGCTGCAGCGGAAGGCGTTCGTCTCGCGGAAGCGCATCATCGCCTCGTCCCGCTCAAGACCTCTCTTCCTGCGGATTTCCTTGAGCAGAACCGCCTGATCGTTGTATTCCTGCCCGCTCTCCTTCTCGCTGCACGGAACATAGCTGACCCTGCTGCTGCCGCTGAACTCCGGACGGAAGCCCTCGTAGTAGAAGGGGATGATGCTCATGTTCACATCCCGTCTGAGCAGCTCGTATTCCCAGTTCGACAGATCTCTGCGCATGCTGATCGATGCGCCGACGCAGGTGATCACCGTGTTGCTTGTTCCCAGGTCAATTCCAAAGTTCAAAGGCATGGATGCTCACTCCCTTCCGCATGTGTCTGTGTCTGCCAGCCGTCCTCCAGGGGATCCTCGTCCGCCTTCTGCAGGTCCTCGGCCACAGGATTGATCGCCAGCTCCCCGTCGATCCTCCAGCCCGTCTTGATCATGCGGTATTCCTTTCCGCTGGCCAGGCCGTATCCGTATACATCGCGGATGTGCTGCGTCTGCTCGCCGCCCTGTATGACGGCCCCCAGAACCTCGTCCGTCGGCGTGATGCCGAAGCTCTGCAGCTCCTGGAACAGTCCGCGCAGCGTATAGCGGACCATGTCCTCCTGAAACGCTTCGCCCTGCGCCAGCCTGTAGAGGAAGCCGAGGGTGTCGTTTTCCACGGAGCTGAGGCACTGCAGCAGGCGGCGCTTCACGTCGTATTCCGCCTTGACGCGGATGTCGCCGTATTCCGCGTGAACCTCCTGCATCCGCCGCTCGATCTCCGCCGTCTTTTCCTTCTCCCGGAAGCTGTTCTGCTGGGCGTAGAAATCGAGGATCTCCAGCTGCCTGTTCCTGCCCAGCTTTCTGAGCAGATCGATGATTTCTGCGGGGATGATGAAGGGCCGCAGCGCGTAGTTCTTCCGGAGCACATCCTTCAGCTCGCGTGCCAGGCGGTCGTCGTCGATCCCCTCAAAGGCAAATTCGCGGCACTGCCGGGCTGCCGTCTCGATCAGCGCGTCCATCTGCTCCTCCGTATTCAGGCAGTCGCTGTGCTCCGCGGCCTCGGCGATGGCGTAGTAAAGCGCGCGGACAGCGACGACCAGAAAGACGCAGTCCTGATCCCGGATGGTCTCCAGCCCTCCGTTGAGCAGCAGCACCTTGTTCATGTCCTGCGTTCTGCATTTGGGCTCGAGCAGCTGCCGGAAGCATTCCCCCAGCATGTCCTCCGTCGCCGGTGCGAACAGCTCGTGACCGACCCGCATGAACGACTCCCTGTACGCCTCGACGCTCTCCATGGGGGCGTCCTCGTTGTAGAAGCAGAGCGTGTCCACGATCGCGCTGACCATGACCTCCCGGACCATTCTTTTGACGAGGCGCCCCTTTGCGCCGTGCGCCTCGTTCTCCGCGGCCGGGGCTGTTGCCTGCGGGGCTTCCGCCTGGGGAGCCGCCGCCTGGGGAGCCGCCGCCTGGGGGGCCGCCGCCTTGCAGCGCTCTCCCAGAACCCGGCATGTGAGGATGATTTCCCTGGCGATGCTCTCGGGGATGTTCAGCATGCCCGGGAGGATGACCTCCGTGTCGTTGGCGTATTCCCTCAGCCGCTTGTTGACGTAGGACTCAGGCTTCCTGAAGTAGCCCAGAAGGTTCCACGCCTCCATTTTGCGCAGCACCTGCTTCCTGACGGTGAAAACCGAAAGCGCCGGGCTTGCGCCCTTTTGCGCAGCCGCTGTGGAGCGGCCCGCATAGGCGAGCGTGCCCAGGATGATGCAGTTTACGCAGAATTCCGCTTCGCCGCCTTTGGCGGGAAACTGCCCGGAGAGGCCCTCCTGCAGCATTTGCCAGGTCACCTGCCGCACATGGTCCCGGATCACGGGCGCCGTCGGACAGATCTTGTCCGGATAGAAGCTGTTCCAGATCCCGGCAAACGCCTGCGCATCCTGTCCGGGGGTCAGGCGCACGCCCCGCTCGACGGCCAGCGCCGAGACGAGCTCGATCCGGGTTTTGTTTTCGATGTTCAGCATATCTGTTTATCCCTCTTTCAGCACACGTTGCAGGCCCGGTGATTGAACTTTCGCGGTGAGATCATCGTCTCAAAGGAGACCCGCACCTCTTCCGGCGTCTCCTCCTCGCCGAGGAACAGCTCGAAGCGCTGCTGGATCCGCTCGACGATCATGTCGCTCGCCTCGCGGTTGTTGAAGAAGTAGCTGTTCAGATCGGTCGAGATGATGTGTGCCGTGCTGCGGTTGAAGACATAATCGTAGATGTACCCGATCTTTCTGTCCGTCCGTGCGCTGCTGCCCGAATCGCCGTCGCGCCAGTAGGCCCGCAGCAGCTCCCAGGCCAGCTTTTTGTATCGGAAATAGAAGGTGTCCTGATCGTCCGGCAGGCTCATCAGCAGCACAGCGGGGCTGCGCGCCTCCGGCGCCCTCTGCAGGGCGGCCGCGGCCGCCTCCAGCGCCGCGTGCTTTCGCCCGTTCATGCCAAGCAGATAGGCCGCCGATCTGTACATCTCCTCCCGAAGCGGGGAGGGCGCGTTCTCCAGCCGGCGGAAGGCCTGCTTGATCACGCCCACATGCTGATACTCCACGCATTTCACCAGATAGTGGAGCCACCACGCGTTGTCAAGGCGGATGATCTCCTCGCCGAACCGCTCCAGATACAGATCCACGAAGAAGACGAATCCGCAGTCGTTGCTCATCATCTTCGCATGGGAGGCGGCCGGCAGCGCCAGGCGGCGGATGCAGTCATCGGAAATCGCGTCGCCATCCCAGCGAAGGGCGCCCAGATAGCTTTCCATGACCTTCTCCTCGTCGTGGAAGGTGCAGGCGACCACCGCGCGCAGGAAGGCCAGCATGTCGGGATCGCTGCTTGGCAGGGACGCGCAGGCCTCCAGCGCCTGATCAAGCGTCTGCCTGTCGTATGGGCCGGTGTGCCCGGCCAGCGCCGCGTTGTCGCCCAGCAGCGCGCAAAGCGGAGCGCATGGGGCGTTTCCCTCCAGGAGCCCCTGCGCCTGCTCAAGACGGTCCTTCAGGCAGACCCATGTGTTCAGGCTGTATGGACGGCCGCTTTTGCCGCTCTCCGTGCGGCTGTTCACCGCATCGGCCAGCCCGCGCAGATCATCCGTGTACGGGCTGTAGTCCACGTCGCCAAGGAGCTCCACGCGCAGGATGTCCTTCAGATAGAGCGTGACCGTCGATCCGTCTTCATCGTAGAGATCGAGGTACGGCGGATAGAGCGCCTTGATCCTGCCCTCCCGGATGCTCTGTCCCGGATGGCCGCCGCAGGTCACGCGAACGAACATGCCAAGCATCGTGCTGCGAAGGAATTCGGCTTTCGAATAATCCATGGATCAGGCCCCCCTTTGCGTCAGCGTCTGCAGAACGGCCCCGACCGTCTGCTCGTCGACGCCGCTTTCGTTCATGGTAAACCTCAGGATCTTGCAGATTTTCTCGTTGCTGATCAGGCCGGGCGTGGTTCTGAGCTGCATGAGCGTCGTCACCACCCTGTACGGCCCCTTCTTGTCCGGCTTCTGGCGCTTGTCCTCATACATCTTTTTGATCTTGCGCTGAACCGGCTGGAGCGCGTTCATCGTGCCCTCGCAGTCCTGCATCAGCTGCGTCATCAGCTGCCTTATGACCTGTTCGGGCGTTTGCGGGCTCTGGGGCAGGCTGCTTTCCTCTTTCGCAGGCGCGGACGGCTCCACGGCCGCGGGCTTCCCCGGGGAGAACCTCTCCGGGAAGGTATTTCTCAGCGCGAGGGCGATGTCCCTTTCGCTGCGCAGCTTCACCCTGAACGGATACACCTGCCTGGCGTACGAGGTGATCCCGCAGGCAAGCCGCTCCTCCGGCGAGAATTCCGCGCTGTAGATCCGGACCTCCCCCGTCTTGTCGTTGATGCCCAGCTGAAAGAGGATGTCCCGGTCTCTGTCTGCGGAGATTGGCCCGTTTTCGCTATAGGCATGGCCGTGGACATAGACGTCGTACAGCGCCTGTTCATCGATGCAGTGTCCGGTCAGCTCCAGCTGGATCTCCTCTTCCCCGCCCGCGGGGATGAGGACGTTCGCCGAGCCTCTGAGCAGAGTGCCCCGGAAATAGCCGTCCACCAGCGCGTCACCCGGCTTGGAATCGTGCAAAAGCCCGGCCAGCTTGTCCTGCGGATAGACGGTGCGCACAGGAAGGCCGTCTGTCCGGGGTTTCCTTTCGCCCTGCACAGGCTGCTTTTCGGGGAAGGGCTCCGGCTTTGGCGCCTTCTCCTCCTCCCCTGCCGCGGAGGGCTCCGCCTCCCGGCTGACCCGGGGCGTGATTTCCGGCGTGACCACCGGCGCGGGCTGCTCCTGTCCGGCTTCCTTCTGCGCCGCGACGGGCGCGCTGTCGGGCAGGGTGTCGATCAGATCGTCGATGCGCCAGTTCTTGCTCATGGGCTCAAGCGCATAGCCGATCTCCACGGCGTCCATCTCCTGCGGATCGCCCTGCAGGCCGAGCAGCTCTGCGCCCGCCTGGACGAGCAGGCCGGCAGCCTCCTGATCGGGCAGATCCATGGATTCGATCAGCAGATCCATCAGGCCGTCGGACGCCTGATTCTCCCGGGCCAGCGTCGCAAGCAGCTCCGCCAGCCCCCTGCTTTCGTCGCTGTTCTGGATGATGATGGCCGTCAGCAGCTGGCACAGCGGCATGCACCGGGCCTCCCAGGCGGCCCGGGCCGCATAGGCGGGAATCGGGCATGCGCTGTTCCACTCGCGCACGGCTGTCCGATAGTCGCCCAGCATGCAGGCGCACTTGCCGATGAGCAGCTGCACCTCGCGGCGCCTTCTCAGCGCTTGGAGCTGCTCCATCGCCGCGGTGAGCGGCTCGCGCTCATTGCGCTGCATGAGCGCCGCAATCTCCTCCAGCCTTCCCTGAAGCAGAGGATCGTCCGCGCACTGCGCTACAGCCGCGCTCACAATCCTCTCCAGCGTCGGCATGGGCAGCAGCCGATCAATCTGCGGCTCCTCCCGCCATTGCAGCCGGATGATCCCCGCGGGGCTGTCCGCCAGCAGGGCGTTCTCGTCCATCCGGGTAATCCGGATGTTCTCGATGACCGTATTTCCGATCGTCAGCGTGTATACCCTGTTCTCCGTAGCCTCCACCTGTCTCCATCCCCTTTTCCCTCGTATTCCAAAAAATGCCAAAAATATAGAAATTATATGAGGTATTTACTCTATGCGTTCCTCGGGTATTGTAGCAGACTTTTTTCCGTCAAACAATCTCCCGGCCGCGCAAAACCGGCTGCCGCGCGTGCGTCTGTGCACAGGCGGCCTGGAGGTATACCTCGGCCTGTGGAGAATGCACCCGAACTGCGCCAGATTGTGCAGATTTGCCCCGTCCGACTGGCCGAAGGGGAGCATGTTCGCGATGGCGGAGAAGCCGAACAGACAGGTGCCAAATGTCCAGGACGGGTTCAGGCTCCCGCCGACATGCCCCAGCCAGAAGGCGAAAAACACCAGGGCGGCGATGGATTCGGCCAGAAAGCCCGCCGACAGCACGAGGGCCTGCGTCAGGATGCCCTGAGCGCACAGCGAGCTCCTGCGCAGCGCGCGCCTTCTGCATCCGTCCGGGAGCATGAGCATGGCGGTGTATCCGTCCCAGGGGAGGAGCCGGAATGTGTAAAGCGTGCCGGTATGCGGGCCTTCCAGGAAGAACAGGAGCGGCCCCTGACCGATGGAGACCTCGAAGACGCGTATGCCCGCCCATCTCGCCGCCAGAAGGTGGCCCAGCTCGTGGATGACGGCATCCGCATAGAGAAGAAGAACCGGGAGGATGAGGTTCATGAAGGACGCTCCTTTGCCGTGCCGGCTGTCCGTGGCGACTTGTTTCGCGGCTTTGCTGGAACCAGTGTAACATACCCGTTCTTCTTTGTCACGCCCTGCGCGCCCGCGCGCCGGAATTTCTGCGCGGCGGATGCAGCCCGCCCCGGCTTCCTGATCCTCCGCGGAAAAATCAAAGCCCAACCCCGAAAAAAACTTTCGATAAAAAATTGACGATAGCCTCCCCGCGTGATACAATAGTCCCATCAGGGCCCGGCAAGCCTGTGCTGTGGGCCTGCGTGAGACGAAAAAAGGAATACGCTCCAAGCCGCCGTTGCCCTCCGGGTATATGCGGCCAATGGGTGGCGGGGGCAACCGCGCCGCCTGCCTGATGCGAAGGAGTGCTCTGACGGGGGGACCGCGCGTTTCGCGGCGCCCTTTGTTGGAGGCACTCCTTTTCTCGTTTGCCAAGTGAGTTTCCCGGATCGCTTGCCCCGGGAAACAGAGAAAGGTAGGAGGATCGATACCATGTCTGACAAGAAGCGTTTTCTTGACAAGGACTACACCCGCCGCCAGTTCCTCAAGCTCTCCGGAAAGAGCCTGGCCGGCGTGGCGATGTCCAGCGCGATGCTCTCCACCCTGGGCGTGACCGCGTCCGCCCTGGCGGAGGACAAGGTGAAGGTCTGGGCGTTCCCGCAGGGCCTGCTCGTCGTCAACGCCGACCGCTGCGTCGGCTGCCAGCGCTGCGAGATCAACTGCACCCTGACCAACGACGGCTGCTGCTCCAGCTACATCTCCCGCGTGAAGGTCACGCGCAACCTCTATTCCAGCCGCAACGGCAACGGCCTGTATACCGAGAACAACTGGACGTATTTCCCGGATACCTGCCGCCAGTGCGAGGATCCCGCCTGCGGCAACGCCTGCCCGATGGGCGCGATTTACGCAGGCGGCGACGGCATCCGCCGCGTCGATACCGACAAGTGCGTGGGCTGCGGCGCCTGCACGCAGGCCTGCCCGTGGCATATGCCCACCGTCAACCCGTACACGAAGAAGTCCTCCAAGTGCGTGATGTGCGGCGCCTGCGTCGAGGGCTGCCCGTCCGGCGCGCTCTCCATCATCCCGTGGGACAAGATTTCCTCCGCGGCGCAGGCGATTTGACGCGCGGCGGCTTGAGTTGTAACTGAGGAGGTTCAAAGCTATGTCTGTCAAGAATGGCATCAACGGCTGGGCCGGCAGCGTGCTGCGCGTCAACCTGACGACCGGCGCGATCACGACCGAGGACACCCTGCCCAAGTATAAACCCTACATCGGCGGCATGGGCCTTGGCTACAAGGTCATCTGGGACGAGGTGCCGCTCGATTCCGATCCGCTCGGCCCCGCGGCGAAGGCCGTCTTCGCCATCGGCCCGCTGACCGCGTCCGGCGTGCCCTGCTCCGGCCGCATGAACATTTCCTTCCTCTCCTGCTGGAGCAAGGGATATTCCATCGTCGACGCGCACATGGGCGGCCACTTCGCGCACGCGCTCAAGTATGCCGGCTATGACGCCGTCATCGTCGAGGGCCAGAGCGACAAGCCCGTCTACCTCAAGATCGAGGACGAGAAGGTCTCCATCGAGGACGCCTCCCACGTCTGGGGCAAGGGCACCTTCGAGACGACCGCGACCCTCGCCAAGGAGAACGGCCCCGAGTTCGACGTCGTGACCATCGGCCCGGCGGGCGAGAATCTCGTGCCCATGAGCTGCATGGTCACCAGCTTCGGCAACTCCGGCGGCGGCGGCGTGGGCGCCGTGCTGGGCAGCAAGAAGCTCAAGGCCATCGTCTGCCGCGGCACCGGCGCGGTCAAGATCGCGCGGCCGATGGAGGTTCGCCTGCTCTCCAACTACATGATCAAGGATCTCGTCGGCGGCAACAACAACCACACCGTCCCGACCATCCCGCAGAGCTGGAGCGAGTATTCCGCGACGGCCTCCAACCGCTGGCAGGGCGGCCCGGGCGTCACCTGGGACAAGGCCCCCAACGGCCCCATCGACATGGGCGAGCAGCCCAGCGGCCAGATCAACGTCGCCGCGCTGCG
This sequence comes from Clostridiales bacterium, assembly GCA_004555535.1. GTDB lineage: Bacteria > Bacillota > Clostridia > Christensenellales > Aristaeellaceae > Ventricola. The sequence goes on along the minus strand of SFHU01000010.1, from coordinate 27,283 downwards.
CTGCAACAAGGGCGTGTTCGACTTTGGCGCGATTGCCGAGAAGTACACCGTCAAGCAGGGCGGCTGCTCCTCCTGCCCGGTGCGCTGCTACACCGAGTATGAGATGGATCCGCTGGCCGATTACGACCTGCCGACCCACGTCTCCAACACCTGCATGCCCATCATCAAGATGCTCGAGTGGTATCCGGATCACGTCGACCCGGCGACCGGCGAGAAGGTCAAGAGCACGCATGACTTCGTCGACGAGAAGGACGCGAAGATGATTCTGGGCGGCGCGGGCGCGCGCGCGGCGGACGAATACGGCGTCTGGTGCAACTACGGCAACCTCTACGAGGACTTCAACATGGCCTATTCCACCGGCGTGCTCAAGGACGTCATCACCAAGGGCGGCACCGACATGACCGAGTGGGATTCCATCCCGTGGGATCTGATGGAGAGCGGCAACCCGCAGTGGCTGTGGGAGGTTTACCGCCGCATCGCCATGCGGGAGGGCACCTTCTCCGACCTGGGCCTGGGCACCTACAAGCTCTATGAGAAGTGGGGCATGGACGACCCCGCCAAGAACGTCGCGGGCGTCAGCTTCTACGACTTCGTCAACGGCAAGAACTTCAACATCGGCCATAACGGCTATCCGCGCCACCATGGCCCGGAGAGCTGCTGGCAGAGCGGCACGATCTACAGCCTCATGTACAACCGTGACTGCATGATCCACCACCTGATCAACTTCGTCTCCTCCGGCGCGCCGTTTGACGCGATCATCAAGCCTGTGCTCGAGGGCTTCTTCGGCGAGGGCTGCGTGGACAAGCCCAAGGCCTACACGCCCATCAACGAGAACAAGATCAAGCTGACCAAGTGGGCCTTCAACGGCAAGCAGTGGCATGACTCCGCGACGCTGTGCAACTGGATGTACCCGATGACCATCGCGACGAGCAAGAAGCGGAACTACGTCGGCGACCTCGACCTGGACGCCAAGTACATGAGCGCTGTCGTCGGCGAGGACTACACCCGCGAGAGCCTGGAGTTTGACTCTGAGCGCATCTCCCAGCTGCTGCGCGTGATGACCGCCGTGTCCTTCAAGCTCAACCTCGGCAGCACCAACCTGCGTCAGGATCACGACCAGCCCAGCGACTGGGTGTTTGACAAGGATCCCGACCTCAAGGCCTTTGAGGAGGGCACCGTCAAGCTCGACCGCGAGGACTTCGCCAAGGCGCTGGACATGTGGTATGACGCGATGGGCTGGGATAAGGAGACCGGCATCCCGACCCGCGAGACGCTCGAGAAGTTCGACCTGGGCGACTGCGCGGACAAGCTCGAGGAGCTGGGCCTCATCTAATCGACCCGGTTTCCGTTGAGCTTGAACACTCAGGCGGAATGTGATATGCTGGGGACTGTCAGACAAATCATCCTGTGAAACCGGAAAAAACAAGGTTTTGCGGCCCGAAGGTTTCCAAAGGGCGATCGGAAAGCCCTTTGGCGGGGCGTCGGGGCAGAGCCCCGGGCTCTTCAAGCCATAGAAGAATGTTTTTTCTGAAATTTCCGGGATTTGCCTGGCAGTCCCTTTATGCATCAGAAAGGAAGATGCTCCATGTCATTATTCGGACGGCGCAAACCGGGCTTTTCCAAGGAGGTCGAGCTGCGTCCGGAGGATATCACCGACGAATTCTCCGACCGCAACGATCCCGCGATGAGCCGCAATTCCAACCCCAAGGAGGAAAAGGCCGAGATGGCCGCCCGCGCGCAGGCCGTGATGGACGGCACGGCCGCCCCCTGCGCGCAGGCCGCCCCCACCGGCGCGCAGGCACCGCAGGAGGCGCCCGACCTCGCGCAGCAGGCGGCCGCCGAGGGCAGAACCGTCGACCTGTTTGACTATATGGACTCCCTGCCGGAGGTCGAGGATCCGTTCCCGCCCAGCGAGGAAGAGCCGGAGGAGCAGCCCGAGCCGGAAAAGAAGCCCGGCGAGGTGCTCGCCGAGTACATCCGCGAGCGCTCGCGCGCCGCGCATCTGACGCCGCGGGGGCCGCTTGAGGAGGAGGAGCCGCAGCTTGAGGAACTGCTCACCGAGATGCGGTCGCTCGAGTCCTGCGCGGATATCCGCAGCGTCAAGGGCAGCAAGGACGAGTATTTTTACTCCGAGGAGATCATGGCGAACAACTACGCGATGATCGCGATGCTCGTCTATGAAAAGAACCTGCCGCATACCGTCGCGCACATGGTGCGCTTCAACTGCAAAACCTACCCCTCCCCCACGCCGCTGTATCACTTCATGCGTTCGCCCTACAACTACACAATGCCCCAGCTCGAGCAGGCGCTGCGCATGATCAAGTCGGGCAAGGACACGCAGGATATCAAGACCGTCGAGGCCTTCAACGGCGTGCTCTACATGTACTCGACGGAGATCATGTCCGAGCGCTACGCCAAGGCATTGGCCGATGGGAATGAGGCCGGCGAGGCGGACTTTTAAAGCTACATACAACACTGCCCGGTCCTGGATATCGACCGGGCAGCGTTGTTTTTTATGATTGTTGTTGCGTTTGTCCCTGCGCCCAGGCGAGCAGCGTCGCGCGCTGCTGCGGCGTGAGCGAGAGCGGCCTCCCGCCGATGAGCACCTGCACGGCCTCCTGCTGTTTTTGCGCGTGGTGGCAGCCGCACTGGCAGAAGCCGTCGTCTGTCACGCCGGGCACGGGCGGCAGCGCCTCGTCGAGCGCCGGCGAGGGCTGCATGTCCTCCACATGCGCGTCGAGGAAGTCGAGCAGCGCGTCCGCGTCGGTGAGCGCGTTGAAGCGCGGCAGCGGCAGCGCGATTTCCGTCTTTGTGCTCACCCGGCCGACGTAGCCGAGCGTCAGCGCGTTCGTGCGCGGCAGGGCGTCGGCCTCGCCGTGCGCGGCGACCAGGCGCGGCACGGGCGCGAGATAGTCGCCCTCCAGCAGCACATAGTCCATGCCCAAAAACGCGCGCAGCACCTCGGAGAGCGGCGTCGATTCCGGGCGGATGAGCGCCGTTTCATGCCTGGCGCGCGCCGCGACGAGCTGTGCGCCCGCGCGCAGATGGCGCGCGGTGTTGCTCCCGGGCTTGTCGATGGAGAACGTCGGGCAGAAGACGGTCTTGCAGGTGCCCACGCGCTGTCCGCGGCGGCGGATGGCGGCGATGAGCGCCTCGACGGTGCTCGTCTTGCCGGATTGGCGGATGCCGACGACGGTGATGATTCTCATAGCAGCTCCTTATGCTCCCCTTGATCGTCTGCGGGGGTCGTCACTGGATGTCAATCTCCTGAATGTCCTTTATCCGGCGCTTTCTCGTGCTGTCCCCGGAGAGAACGAGCATCCATTGGGCTTCACCGGTCTGCACGAGCCAGGCGCTGCCCAGCTCCTCCCTGGGCAGCGCGAGGGAAAATCCGTCCCGGCTGCGCAGAATAAGGCGGCTTGCCGGGGACGCTGCGAGGGCGTCGGCGAGCGCAATGGCGGGCAGCTCCTCCTCGCGGGGCGCGCCGCTGCTGCTGGTTGTGCGGGTATGAATCCGCACGCGGGGCAATGCTTCAAACCCCGGTCTGAGTCCCTTCACAGCAACGCCTCCCCGTAGGGGACGAACATGTCCCGGCAGTCAAATCGCCCGTGGCCGCCCGCGCCGTCCTCCCGGTGCGCGCCATGGTCGGCGCAGAGGATCGCCGCGCCGCGGAAGACGGCGCAGAGCGCGCGCACGGCGTCGTCGAGCTCATGCAGCTTATCCGCGAGCAGCGCTTCGTCGTCGCCGACGTCATGCTCCAGGTCGTCCAGCCCGTGAAAGTGGACGATCAGCAGCGGCGCATCGCCCGCCGCTATCGGCAGCGCGGCGCGCAGCACGGCGGCGTCGACGCTCTCCCCCGCCCGCGGCAGCGTCAGAACCGGCTCCCTTTCCAGCGCCAGCGGCGCGCTGTCCGCCTCCACGAGCACGGCGCCCGGGTGGCGCAGCAGCGAGGGGACGCGCGGCCTGTGGTCGCGCCGGGAGAAAATGCCGTGCGTCTGCGGCCAGACGCCGGTGAGCATCGAGGCCATGCAGGGCTGGGTCAGCGGCGGATAGGCCGTGCGCGCGCTGACGCAGGAGAACGTCCTCGCGCAGAAGGGCATGAACCGGCGCGCGGCGCGGTGATAGAGCGCGTAGCCCAGGCCATCCAGATACAGGATCATCACGCGGCCGGCCTGCATCAGCGCCTCGGCGCGGAAAAAGACGTCCGTCACGGCGCGCCGGGGCGAAAGAAAGAACGCGCCGACCGTCTCCCCGTTCATCATGCACGGCGTGAGCGCGCGGCAGTCTTCGGGAAGGTCGGAGAGATTGAAGAGCGGAATGATCACCTGCAAAGAGAACGCCTGCCTTTTCGGCGCCGGAAAGCGGCGCCTATCTTTTTTACTCTGAAAGTCCCTTTGCAAAGCTCCGGTCTCGACCGCAAAGCAGCGGGACTTTCATCACTTGGTCGGAAATGCAACCGGCATCATGCCGGTTTTATTATAGACTTGCGGCGCGAAAATGTAAAGAATAAGGCGGAACTGCGCAGATATAATCCATTTTTTTGATAAAAGAGTAACATGACGCACTTGTGCTGCGATTTTTCATGTGCTATACTGCGTGTATTGAATGGGAGGATTATTCGTATGCGCTGTATCAGAACTCAGGATGCTGTGGGCCATGTGCTCTGCCACGACATCACCGTCATCGTCAAGGACGTCAAGAAGGGCGTCGCCTTCAAGAAGGGGCACATCGTCCGCGAGGAGGACATTCCCGAGCTGCTCAAGCTGGGCAAGGAGCACCTCTACGTCTGGGAGAAGGACGAGAGCATGCTCCACGAGGACGAGGCTGCCGAAATCCTGCGGGAGCTGTGCATGGGCGAAAACATGAAGCCCAGCGCGCCCAGCGAGGGCAAGATCGAGCTGACCGCGACCTGCGACGGCCTGCTTTCAATCGACAGCGAACGCCTGCTTGCCGTCAACAGCATCGAGGAGATCATGATCGCCTCGCGCCACGGCATGACCCCGGTGAAGGCGGGCGACAAGCTCGCCGGCATGCGCGTCATTCCGCTGGTCATCGCCAAGGAGAAGATGGCGCGCGTGCGCGAGGCCGCGGGCGACGCGCCGCTGATGAACGTGCTGCCCTTCAAGGCGCTCAAGTGCGGCATCGTGACCACGGGCAGCGAGGTCTACCACGGCAGGATTCAGGACACCTTCACCCCCGTGATCGAGCAGAAGGTCGGCGAATACGGCATGACCGTCATCGGCCATGAGCTTTGCTCCGACGACAGGGAGATGATCGTCGCCGCGATCCACAAGCTGCGCGACGCCGGCGCGGAGCTGATCATGACGACCGGCGGCATGAGCGTCGATCCGGACGACCGCACGCCCGCCGCCATTCGCGACAGCGGCGCGCGCATCGTCACCTACGGCGCGCCCGTGCTGCCCGGCGCGATGATGCTCGTCGGCTATCTGCCGGGGAAGGACGGCGGCGAAATTCCGGTGCTCGGCCTGCCCGGCTGCGTCATGTACGCGAAGCGGACGATCTTTGATCTCGTGCTCTGCCGCGTCGCCGCGGGCGTGACCATCGAGCGCAGCGATATTGTGAAGCTCGGCGAGGGCGGCCTGTGCCTGAACTGCAGGGTCTGCACCTATCCCAACTGCGGGTTCGGAAAATAAGGAATAGAAAAGTTTGAATATTCGCGCGAAGCGAAGAAGGGAGTCTGAGGGACTTCGTCCCTCAGGCAGGGCCCGGGGCGGCAGCCCCGACGTTCTCCAATTACAAAAAAGAAATGAAGAACCAAATATTCAGGCGGCAAAGGCGCCTCCAAAGAGAGAAGGAATGACCGTGGAGTCTATGGAAAGCGCGCTGGAGCTGCTTCTTGCACATGCGGCGCCTGTTTGTGAAACCGAAGAGCTCGCCCTTGGCGAGACGCTGGGGCGCGTGGCGGCGCAGGACGTCGCCTCGCCCATCCCCGTGCCGCCCTTTGACCGCTCGCCGCTGGACGGCTACGCCCTGCACAGCGAGGACATCGCGCAGGCGTCGCGCGAGCATCCGGCCGTGCTGCGCGTGGTCGGCGAGGCCTGCGCGGGCTGCGGCACGGTGTTTTCCGTCGCGCGCGGCGAGGCGCTGCGCATCATGACCGGCGCACCCGTGCCGGCGGGCTGCGACTGCGTCATCCGCCAGGAGGACACCGACGAGGGCATGGAGCAGGTGCAGATGTACGCCCCCGTCGGGCACATGAAGAACATCTGCTTCGCGGGCGAGGATGTGCCCCGGGGAGCGGTTATGCTGCACGCGGGCGAGGAGATCACCTGCGCGCACATCGGCGTGCTCTCCAGCCTGGGCGTCACGCGCGTGCGCGTGTACCGCCGCGTGCGCGTCGCGCTGCTCTCGACGGGCGACGAGCTGCTGCAGCCCGGCCAGGTGCTGACCTACGGCAAGATCTATGACGCCAACCGCGCCGCGCTGACGACGCACCTGCGCATGCTCGATACGCAGGCCATCATCCTGGGCAGCGAGGCGGACGAGCCGCAGGCCGTCGCGGATGCGCTTGAGCGCGCCGCGCAGGAGGCCGACCTGCTCATCACCACCGGCGGCGTCTCCGTCGGCAAGAAGGACATCATGCACAGGGTGCTGCCCCTGATGGGCGCGCAGCGCCTCTTCTGGCGCGTGGCCATGAAGCCGGGCACGCCGCTGCTGTGCGGGCTGTACGGCGAAAAGCCCATCATCTGCCTCTCCGGCAATCCGTTTGCCGCGATGGCGTGCTTTGAGATTTTCGCCACGCCCGTCATCCGCCGGATGGCCGGACGCGCCCGGTGGGAGAACCCCCGGGTGAAGACGACCGTTTTGGGCGGGTTTGACAAGCCGAGCCCCGGACGGCGCCTGCTGCGCGCGCGCTTTGACGGGCAGCGGGCCAGCGTGCTTGGAAAGAACCACTCGAGCGGCTCACTCTCCTCCGTCATCGGCTGCAACTGTCTGATCGACGTACCGGCGGGCAGCGGCCCGCTTTGCGACGGGGATCCCGTGGAGATCATTTTGCTATGATAGAAAAGCTCACGCATTTTGACAGCAAGGGCCAGGCGATCATGGTCGACGTGACCGCCAAGGCCGAAACCGAACGCACGGCCATCGCCAAGGGGCGCATCCGGGTCAGCCCGGACACGATGCGCGCCATCCTCGAGGGCACGGCGAAAAAGGGCGACGTGCTCGGCGTCGCGCGCGTCGCGGGCATCATGGGCGTCAAGCGCACCAGCGACCTGATCCCCATGTGCCATCCGCTGATGCTGACCAACTGTGCCGTCGATTTCAACGTCCTTGAGGAGGCCTGCGAGATCGAGGCGGTCTGCACGGCGAGGCTCACCGGCAAGACCGGCGTGGAGATGGAAGCGCTTACCGGCGTCTCCGTCGCGCTGCTGACCATTTACGACATGTGCAAGGCGATCGACAAGCGCATGGAGATCACCGGCATCCATCTGGCGAAAAAGACCGGCGGCAAGAGCGGCGTCTTTGTCAACGACCCGGAGTTTTCAAAGGAGGACGGCGGCGATGCTCGATGACTGCGGCAGGCGCATCGACTATCTGCGCATCTCCATCACGGACCGCTGCAACCTGCGCTGCGTCTACTGCATGCCCGAGGGCGGCGTCAGCACGCTGCGCCACAGCGACATTCTGAGCTATGAGGAGATCGTGCGGCTGACCGGGCTACTCACGCGCCTGGGCGTGCGCCATCTGCGCGTGACCGGCGGCGAGCCGATGGCGCGCAGGGGCTGTCTTGACCTCGTGCGCCGGCTGCACGAAACCGGCGGCGTGGAGACCATCGCGATGACGACCAACGCGCTGCTGCTGCGCGGGCGCGTCGCCGAGGCGCGCGCGGCGGGGCTGGACGCGCTCAACATCAGCCTGGACACGGTTGACCCCGCGACCTACGCCGCCATGACCCGCGGCGGCCGCGTGGAGGACGTGCTTTCCGTCATCGACGACGCTGTCTCGCTGGGCATGCGCGTGAAGGTCAACGCCGTGCCCGTGCGCGGGATGAACGATCATCAGCTCGCGGCGCTGGCCGCGCTGGCCCGTGACCGGGAGATTCACGTCCGCTTCATCGAGCTGATGCCGGTGGGCTGCGGCGCGGGGCTCTCGCCCGTGCCCTCTGACGAGGTGCTTGCCCGGATGGAGGCGGCCTTCGGCCCGCTCGCTCCGGATACCTCGCGCCACGGCTTTGGCCCGGCGCGCTATGTGCGGCCCGAGGGCTTTGCCGGCTCCATCGGCGTGATCAGCCCGATGAGCCATGAATTTTGCGACACATGCAACCGCGTACGGCTGACGGCGGACGGCTATCTCAAGCTCTGCCTCAACCATCAGGCGGGGCTGGACGTGCGCGCCCTGCTCAGGGAGGGCGCGGATGATGATGTGCTGCTTGAGGCGCTGCGCGCGGCCATCGCGAGGAAGCCCGCGCGGCACGGCTTTCTGGAGGAGATCGGCGACCGCGAGGAGCGCCGGATGAACGAGATCGGAGGATAAGCACGATGGGAAAGGTCATCGCCGTCTGCACGAGCGACCGCAGAGGCATACAGAAACAGGACGTCGGCGCGGGCTATTTCTCCGCCGACTGGGGCATTGCGGGCGACGCGCACGGCGGCAACTGGCACAGGCAGGTCAGCCTGCTGAGCGCGGACAAGATCGCCGCCTTCAACGAGAAGGGCGCGGGCGTGATCCCCGGCGCGTTTGGCGAAAATCTCGTCGTCGAGGGGTTTGACTTCCGCGCGCTGCCGGTCGGCACGCTGCTGCGCTGCGGCGACGTGCTGCTGGAGATGACGCAGATCGGCAAGGAATGCCACAGCCACTGCGAGATCTACAAGAAGATGGGCGACTGCATCATGCCCCGCGAGGGCGTGTTCGCGCGCGTGCTCGAGCCGGGCGAGATCAAGGTCGGCGACGAGATGACCATCGAGCCGCGCAAGACGCCGCGCCCCTGGCAGGCGGCTGTCATCACGCTCTCGGACAAGGGCGCGCGCGGTGAGCGCGAGGACAAGAGCGGCCCCGCCATCGCCAATCGCCTGCGCGAAAACGGCTATGAGGTCGTCGAGCAGCTGCTGCTGGCGGACGAGATGGCCGCGCTCAAGGCGGCGCTCATCCGCCTTTGCGACCAGCGCCAGCTCGACCTGATTCTGACGACCGGCGGCACGGGCTTCTCCCCGCGCGACACGACGCCGGAGGCGACGCTCGCCGTCGCCACGCGCCTGGCCCCCGGCATCGCCGAGGCCATCCGCGCCGAGAGCCTTAAGATCACGAAGCACGCGATGCTCTCCCGCGCGCAGAGCGTCATTCGCGGCAAGACGCTCATCATCAACCTGCCCGGCAGCCCGAAGGCCTGCATGGAGAGCATGGACGTCTTCATGGACGCCATTCCCCACGCGATGGGGCTGCTGCGCAATGAGGTGCAGGACTGCGCGAGAAAGTGACGACCAGGGCTGTGGCCCTGGACCCGGGGTTTTCTCCGGCTTTGCAAATCATCCCCGTTTCAATCATAGGCTGCTTCGCAGCCTGCTCTGAAACTACTTTTTTTGCTGGAATTTTGGGCTGCCGCCCAAACCTGCCTGAGGGATTTCATCCCTCAGACTCCCTTCTTCGCTTCGCGCTTATGAAAGCGTTTTAAAATGGGGTCCGTATCGCGGCATACCGGCATGTAAATCCATGCCGTTTGCAAATATCTTCCCTGAAATACGGGAAAAGGAGTGTACCCCTATGAAGAAACTCGTCACTCTCGTGCTGGCGCTCGTGCTCGCCTGCACCGCCTTCGCCGCGCTGGCGGAAGGCACGGAAGTGGTCGTCTTCGCCGCCGCGTCGATGACCGAAACCCTGACCCAGATCAAGGAGACCTATGAGGCGGCCAATCCGGGCGTCACCCTGGTCTACAACTTCGATTCCTCTGGAACGCTCAAGACCCAGATTCAGGAAGGCGCGGCCTGCGACGTGTTCATCTCCGCGGGCCAGAAGCAGATGAATCAGCTCGATATCACGGCCGATCCCTCCGTCAACACTGAGGGCCTCGACTTTGTCGACGACGCGACCCGCATCAACCTGCTGGAGAACAAGGTCACCCTCGTCGTGCCGGAGGGCAACCCCAAGGGCATCGAGACCTTCGACCAGCTGGCTGAGCTGCTGAAGAACGGCGACGTGTTCATGGCGATGGGCAACAGCGACGTGCCGGTTGGCCAGTATACCCAGAAGATCCTCGCCTATTACGGCCTTGACGAGGCGGAGCTGGCCTCTGCTGGCAAGCTCACCTACGGCACCAACGTCAAGGAGGTCACCACGCAGGTCTCCGAGGCGTCCGTCGACTGCGGCGTCATCTACTGCACCGACGCCTTCAGCGCGGGCCTGACCGTCGTGGACAGCGCGACCGGCGAGATGTGCGGCCAGATCATCTATCCGGCTGCCGTGCTCAAGACGAGCGAGAATCCCGAGGCCGCCAAGGCGTTCCTCGATTACCTGCTGACCGACGAGGCGATGCAGGTGTTCGGCGCCGTCGGCTTCTCTCCGGTGGAGTAATCAACGCGGGGCTGTCAGGCTAAGAATCCAAACATTTCAAGCAAAACCTAAGGATTTGCGCCCGAAGGTTTCCAAAGGGCGCTCGGAAAGCCCTTTGGCGGGGCGTTGGGGCAGAGCCCCAAGCTCAGAAAGCCGATGATTCTTAGAAATTTGCTTTTAAGGGTGTTCAGGATTGGCTTGACAGCCCTTTTTTGGAAGGTGAACCATGGACTGGTATCCGTTGTATAATTCGCTGCGCATCGCGGCGATCAGCTCCGTGCTCGTGTTCTTCCTGGGCATCCTCGCCGCGTATTATGCCGCGCGCCTGCCGCGCCTGGTCAAGGGCGTGCTCGACGTCGTGCTGACGCTGCCGATGGTGCTCCCGCCGACGGTCTGCGGCTATTTCCTCATCCTGCTCTTCGGCGTCAAGCGGCCGCTGGGCATGTTCCTTGCGCAGTTTGGCATCAAGTTCGTCATGACCTGGTATGGCGGCATCCTTGCGGCGACGGTCGTCGCCTTCCCGCTGATGTACCGCACGGCGCGCGGCGCGTTTGAGAGCTTTGACAAGACGCTCGCCTATGCCGGACAGACGCTCGGGCTTTCCAACACGTATATCTTCTGGCGCATCCGCATGCCGGCCTGCCGCCAGGGCATCCTCGCGGGCACCGTGCTCGCGTTCGCGCGCGCGCTGGGCGAATACGGCGCGACGAGCATGCTCATCGGCTATACCCCCGGGCGGACGGCGACCATCTCGACCACCGTCTATCAGCTCTGGCGCACGAACGATGAGGCCGGCGCGTTCACCTGGGTGATGATCAACCTGGCGATCAGCGCGGTCGTGCTGCTGTGCGTCAACATGCTCGAGGACAGGCAGAAAAGGGCGGTGAAGCGATGAGCCTTTCGGTCGATATCGAAAAGCGGCTGGGCGATTTCACGCTGCGCGTCGCCTTTGAGACGGACGGCGGCGTGCTCGGCCTGCTGGGCGCGTCCGGCTGCGGCAAGAGCATGACGCTCAAGTGCATCGCCGGCATCGAGAAGCCCGACAGCGGGCGCATCGTGCTCGACGGGCGGACGCTGTTCGATGCAGATCAGCACATCAACCTGCCCCCGCAGCAGCGCCAGGTGGGCTATCTCTTCCAGAATTACGCCCTTTTCCCGAACATGACCGTCCGCCAGAATATCCTCTGCGGCCTGCGCGCGCAGAAGGACAAGACAAAGCGTGAGCAGGCGCTTGAGGAGATCGTTGCGCTGCTGCAGCTTCAGGGCCTGGAGGACAGGCGGCCCGCACAGATCTCCGGCGGGCAGGCGCAGCGCGCCGCGCTGGCGCGCATCCTCGTCAGCCGCCCGAAGCTGCTGATGCTTGACGAGCCGTTCTCCGCGCTGGATACGCACCTGCGCGTGCAGCTGCAAATGCAGATGCGCGCGCTGCTTGCGCGCTTTGGCGGCGACGTGCTGCTGGTGACGCACAGCCGCGACGAGGCCTACCACCTCTGCCAGCGCATCGCCGTGCTCGACGCGGGCGAGCTCCTCACTGTCAAGGAGACGAAGGCGCTCTTCGCCGATCCCGGCAGCGTCCGCGCCGCACAGCTCACCGGCTGCAAGAACATCTCCCGCGCGCGAAAGACGGGCGAATACGAGGTCGAGGCGATCGACTGGGGCCTGCGCTTTGTGACGGAGGCGCCCGTTCGCGACGGCGTCACCGGCGTCGGCATCCGCGCGCACTACTTCAACCCCAGGGCGGCGCAGAACCGCTTCCCCGTGCGCAGCGTCGCGGAGATGGAGGAGCCGTTTGAATGGATCGTCGAGATGCGCACGCCGGGTCAGCGCGAGGGCAGCGCCAACATTTGGTGGCGCGTGCCCAAGGACAGGCGGCCCGCGGTCTTCCCCGCGCAGATGGGCGTCGCGCCGGTCAACGTGCTGCTGCTGTATGATTGATTCTTTTATTTGCGCGAAACGAAGAAGGGAGTCTGAGGGACAAAACCCTCAGACTCCCTTCTTTTACACCGATGCAGACATCCCGGCGAAGAAAGATCATTCCTTCCCATTCCAGCAATAGGTGCAGACCTTATCGCGGTCGATGCCGATGGACTCCAGCAGCCCGTCGATGGACTGATACCCCAGCGAGTCAAAGCCCATTTCCTTGCAGATTGCGCTGAGCAGGCACTGCCCGCGCTGCGTGGAGGCGTCCGCATATTCCTCCAGATGCTTCTGCCCCTCGTCGCCCTCCAGCTCCTGCACCTTGCGCCGCGCCAGCAGCTCCATCTCCGAATTGCCGCGCGAGAAGTTCAGGTACTTGCAGCTGTACATGATCGGCGGGCACGCCGAGCGCATGTGCACCTCCTTCGCGCCGGACTCGTAGAGGAATTCGACCGTCTCGCGCAGCTGTGTGCCGCGGACGATGGAATCGTCGACAAACAGCAGCTTCTTCCCCTCGATCAGCTCGGGCACAGGGATCTGCTTCATCTTCGCGACCTGATTGCGCACGGCCTGGTTCGCCGGCATGAACGAGCGCGGCCACGTCGGCGTGTATTTGACGAACGGGCGCGCAAAGGGCTTGCCGCTCGCATTCGCGTAGCCGATGGCGTGGGGCAGGCCGGAATCCGGCACGCCCGCGACATAGTCGACGTCCGGCATGACGCCGCGCTCCTTCTCGCTGCGCGCCATGATCTCGCCGTTTTTGTAGCGCATCAGCTCGACGTTGACGCCCTCATAGTTCGAATTCGGGTAGCCATAATACGTCCACAGGAACGCGCAGATCTTCATCTTCTCTGTCGCGGGCGAGAGCGTCTCCCAGCCCTCCGGCGTGATGTGCACGATCTCCTGCGGGCCCAGCTCATAGGCGTCCTCATACCCGAGCTTGCGGTAGGCGAAGGACTCGAAGGACACGCAGCAGCCCTCGTCATTCCTGCCGATGAGCACGGGCAGGCGGCCCAGCTTATCGCGCGCGGCGAGGATGCCCTCGCGCGTCAGCAGCAGGATCGTCGCCGAGCCGTCGATGACCTCCTGCGCGTGGCGGATGCCGGAGACGAGGTCGTCCTTCTGGTTGATCAGCGCCGCGACCAGCTCCGAATCGTTGACCTTGCCGGAGCTCATCGCCATGAACTGATGGCCGTGGTCGGAGAAATAGGCGCGGATCAGCGCGTCGGCGTTGTTGATGATGCCGACGGTCGAGATCGCGTAGAGCCCCAGGTGCGAGCGCACGAGCAGCGGCTGCGGATCGGTGTCGCTGATGCAGCCGATGCCGCTCGTGCCGTGGAATTCCGAGAGGTCCTTCTCGAACTTCGTGCGGAACGGGGTGTTTTCAATGCTGTGAATCTGACGCTGGAAGCCGTCCTTCGCGTCGTAGATCGCCATGCCGCCGCGGCGCGTGCCGAGGTGGGAATGGTAGTCGACGCCAAAGAAGACATCGAGCACGCAGTCACTCTTGGAAACTGCGCCGAAAAAGCCGCCCATCAGCGGTTGACGCGCTGCGCGCGCGCCGCCGGCATGCCGGAAATCATCGTTTTCATGTTTTTTGCCTCCATGACTTGCCATTCAGGGCGCGGACAGGCCGCGCCGGAACCGAACAATCCCCCGTATTGTATCAAATTAATTCGGAATTTGCAAGAGAAAAGTGCACTCGGGGCGCAGAAAACGCCTCCGTTCTGCCCCGCTCCCTTTACAAACCGGCGTCAAACGGCTTATAATAAGCAAAGATTCGCCGCTTTGACACACGAAAGGAGCGTGTTTCGCTTGGTTCTCTTTCTCACCAGCAGCCCCTGCAGCAACGATGTGCCGCAGGGCGTCGATCTTCCCTGTATTCTCAACCGTGAAAACGGTTTTGTCCGCCGCCTGCGCCGCGTCTTCCCCCAGGGCGGAGAGCTGCTGATCATCGCCTCCGACCCGGAAAGCTTCGAGATGAACGACGAGATGACGAAGACCTTCTACGGCGCGCTGCATCACCACGGCCTCTTCCTCTCCGACATCGCCGTGCTCGACGCGCGCAACGCGGAGGACGCCGAAGCGCTCGTGCGCCAAAGCAGCATGATCATCCTCGCGGGCGGCCATGTGCCCACGGAGAGCGCCTTCTTTGAGTCCATCGGCCTGCGCGGCCTGCTCGAGGGCTATGAGGGCGTCGTCATGGGCATCAGCGCGGGGACGATGAACTGCGCGGAGATCGTCTATGCGCAGCCGGAGCTCGACGGGGAGTCCGTCGATCCGGACTATGAGCGCTTCATCCCCGGCCTGGGGCTGACCAGCATCAACGTCCTGCCGCACTACCAGCAGGTGAAGGACAACATCCTCGACGGCCGGCGCCTCTACGAGGACATCACCTACGGCGACAGCTTCGGCCATCCGTTCTTCGCGCTGGTCGACGGCAGCTACATCTACGTCGAGAATGGCCGCGCGGAGGTCTTCGGCGAGGCCTATCTGATCCTCGACGGCAGGCTGCGCCCCTTCTGCATCCGCGGCGGGCACAGGCTTATCCGCGGCATGTGCTGATGGGCGTCCTGCGACTGTGAAAGGAGAACCTCATGGAGCTGCAAAAGGGCCGGCCCGCGGACACGAGCGGGCGGCTTGAGCGCGAGATCGCCGTCTATGACCTGCTCGACCGCCTGGGCATCGCCTATGAGCGGACGGATCACGCCGCGGCGGACACGATGGAGGATTGCTACGCCATCGACCGCGTGCTCGAGACGGTCATCTGCAAGAACCTGTTTCTGTGCAACCGGCAGAGGACGAAATACTATCTGCTGATGATGCCGGGCGAAAAGGTCTTCAGGACGAAGGATCTCTCCCACCAGATCGGCAGCGCGCGCCTCTCCTTCGCCGATAGCGACAGCATGGAGGCGCTGCTGCACATCCATCCCGGCTCCGTCTCGATCATGGGGCTGATGAACGACACGGAGAACCGCGTCCAGCTGCTCATCGACAAGCCCGTGCTCGAGCAGGAGACGCTGGGCTGCCATCCCTGCGTGAATACCTCGAGCCTGCGCATGCGCACGCGGGACGTGCTTGACATCTTCCTGCCTGCCGTGCATCATACGCCCATCGTCGTCGATCTGCCGGAGGACGCAGGCGAAGAGGCATGATTCGATGCCCAAACATCCTCGCGAAAAGAAGCTCCCCCACCCGGAGGAGCTTCTTTGATTTATTTCCGCCAATTATTCTTCCTTGAACAGATCCGTCGAGAGATACCGGTCGCCGGTATCCGGCAGCAGCGCGACGATCGTCTTCCCCTCGCTCTCGGGCCGCTTGGCCACCTCAATGGCCGCGTGCAGCGCCGCGCCGGAGGAGATGCCCACCAGCACGCCCTGACGGCGCGCGATGCGCTTGCCCGCCGCAAAGGCGTCCTCATTCTGCACGGTGATGATCTCGTCATAGACGCCCGTGTTGAGCACCTCCGGCACAAAGCCCGCGCCGATGCCCTGAATCTTGTGCGGGCCCGGCTTGCCGCCCGACAGAACCGGAGACGTCGCCGGCTCAACCGCGATGACCTTGACGCCCGGCTTGCGGCTCTTCAGGTACTCGCCCACGCCAGTCACCGTGCCGCCCGTGCCGACGCCCGCGATGAAGACGTCCACCTCGCCGTCCGTGTCCTCGTAGATCTCCGGGCCGGTGGTCTGCCTGTGCGCCTCCGCGTTCGCCGGGTTGACGAACTGCCCCGGGATGAAGGAATTCGGGATTTCCTTCGCCAGCTCCTCGGCCTTCGCGATGGCGCCCTTCATGCCCTTGGCGCCCTCCGTCAGCACCAGCTCCGCGCCATAGGCGCGCATCAGCTGGCGGCGCTCCACGCTCATCGTCTCCGGCATCACGATGATGATCCGGTAGCCGCGCGCGGCCGCCACGGCGCACAGGCCGATGCCCGTGTTGCCCGAGGTCGGCTCGATGATCACAGAGCCGGGCACCAGCGCACCCCGCGCCTCCGCGTCGTCGATCATCGCGCGCGCGATGCGGTCCTTGACCGATCCCGCCGGGTTGAAGTATTCCAGCTTCACCAGCAGCCGGGCCTTCAGCCCCTCATCCTTCTCGATGTTCGTCAGCTCCAGCAGCGGCGTATGGCCGATCAGCTGATCGGCGGCGGTATAAATCCTGCTCATGCGGCAGTCCTCCTCTGTTCGCCCGGCGGGCGGAATCTCTTTTCCTACTTTACTAATAGGATTAGTAAGGATTATACGACAAATGATACGCGGTGTCAAGGGATATTCCGGAAAAATGAGCACAGAAATTCATGAGAATCCCCTCCCCAGTGACGGAGGGCGACACGGGATGACGCGGATATCCACAATCGAGCGGAAATTGTGGACAAGTCGCGGGCTTTTGCGGTGCCGCTCCCGAATCGGGGAGCCGCCGGATCCCTGCCTCGCGGAGGGAACAGTCTCAATCGTAGGCCGCAAAGCAGCCTGCTTTGAGACTGCTATTTCTCGTCAATACAGATACGATAGGGCTGCCGACCCGGGGAATTCGCATAGTCGCGCTATAGGCGCTCCTTGCGATTCCCGACGCTCCGACTGCCTGATTCCGCCACTGGCGGTGGCAGTCTCCGGTCCCTATGACTGCCTGTGGGATCAGTCCCTCAGACGCCCCTCTTCGCTTCGCGCCTTGACTCATTCTTGGGCGAAAAATCCCCTATTTCCTCCAGGCGCAGCAATGCGGCCTTCTTCTCCACGCCGCCCGCATAGCCCGTCAGGCCTCCATCCCTGCCCAGCACGCGATGGCACGGGATGAGGATCGACACCGGATTGCGCCCGACGGCCCCGCCGACGGCCTGTGCGCAGGCCCGTTTTCCGCTTCCCTGCATGAGCGCCTGCGCCAGCGCGCCGTAGGTCGTCGTTTGCCCGTAGGGAATTTCACGCAGCAGCGTCCACACGGCCAGCTCGAACGCGGTGCCCTTCGGGCGCAGCGGAATCGCTTTCGGATCGGGGCGCTCCCCGGCGAAATACGCGCGCAGCCAGGCCTCGGCATCATCGAGTACGCTCAGGCGGCATTCGCGCGCGTCCTCCGGCAGCGTGCGCGCGAAGTGCTTCGCCCCCACAAACCACAGGCCCGTCAGCGCCGCTTCATCCCCGGCGAGCAGGCATGGCCCCAGCGGCGTGTCGCAGCGGCGGATCGCGGTCATGCACAGTCCCCCTCTCATCCTGTGGATAGTCTGTGGATATTGTAGAGCGCGCGCGTCCACGCGTCAAGCCTCCCGCCGCCAACGCGGAAAAAATGACAGAATCTCACAATAACAATGAAAATCTTAATCTTTTTGCAATTATTGTCAGGATTCAACCGTCTATTGAGATAGAACTGGATGAAACGGCCAGCCGATGGCCGGGACGCTCCCTTCCCCGGAGGGCGGGGCTTCCCTGCGCGGCGGCCTGAACATTGAAGGAGGGTCTTACATGAAGAATCTGTTCCGGATGCTGGCCGCGGGGCTTCTCTGCGCGGCGTTGCTCCTGCCTGTCTGCGCCTCTGCGGCGGACTTTTCCGCCAGCGGGCTGACCGTCTCCGGCACGGCGCAGCAGCTCGGCGCGCCGCAAAGCTACGGCGGCGCGAAGGTCACGGTGTCCCTGCCCGGCGAGAATCCCGCCCTCGACGGCGTCAATCCGATCACGGGCGAGCCTTTTTCGGGCGCGTATCAGCCCATCCTCGTGAACATCGACGCGCACCCGGGCGCGCTGCCGCACTGGGGCGTCAGCGATGCCGACCTGACCTATGAGATGCCCATTCAGGCGGACGGCTCCACGCGCGAGCTGGCGCTCTTCATGGGCACTGTGCCGGACTCCGCAGGCCCGGTGCGCTCGGCGCGCATCCCGATGTGCTCCCTGCGCGAGATGTGGGGCGGCGTCTTCTGCTTCTACGGCTATCAGGGCGGCAGCACGAGCGTGCTCGACTGGGTGAAGGCCCACAGCGCGAACAAGAAGCTCGCCTATCCCTACATCAACGGCATCACCACCAACAACGGCTGGTTCCCGCGCTCCAACGACAGCAACCACGTCGCGCCGCACAACGTCCGCCTCGACCTGACTGCCGTGCGCGACAGCTACACGGAGATGCCCACTGCGCATCCGTTCCTCTTCACGGACACGGGGCTTGAGCGCGGCGAGGCGGTGGACGGCATCGTCATCAGCTACAAGCAGACCAGCCCGGCCTATGTGACCGCCTACCAGTACAACGCGCAGACGGGCCTGTATGAGCGCTACCGCAACGGCGAGCCCTATGTGGACGCGAACAACGGCGAGGCCTGCAGCTACGCGAACGTGCTCGTCTTGCGCACGGACGTCTCCTGGTACAACGGCAACAATTCCCGGCCTGTCATCCGCCTGAACGGCGAGGGCGTCTGCGAGATCTTCCAGAATGGCCGCTACATCCGCGGCACCTGGGCGCGCGACTGCACGGAGAATTCGAACCTGGGCAGCCGCATGGTCTTCCTGGATGAAAACGGCGACGAGCTGCCCATGAAGGTCGGCAGGACGTTCATCCAGATCGTGGACAACGAGCAGCCGGTCGTCGTCTTCTCCGATTCGGCGATTGCCGGCGCGGTGGAGCCGCAGCAGCAGCGCCTGACCATCGGCACGGCGCTGGCTGCTGCCGCGACGGCGAAGCCCAAGGCGACGCGCACGCCCAAGCCGACGGCGACGCCCGAACCGACGGTTGAACCGACCGCCGAGCCGACGCAGACCCCCACGGCCGTGCCTGAGCAGCCCGAGGAGACGCAGCAGCCTGAGGAGAAACCCGAGGAGACGCAGAAACCCGAGGAGAAACCCGAGGAGACACAGCAGCCTGAGGAGAAACCCGAGGAGACGCAGAAACCCGAGGAGACACAGCAGCCTGAGAAGACGACCCCGCCTGAGCAGCCTGATGAAGGCGGCAACCAGGACGGCTCCGGAAGCGGCGACGCGGCGTCGCCGGACGAGGCGTCCTGAGACGGGTTTCCCCTGTATTCCATAGCGGCGCTGCCGCGCAGAGCTTCCCGATGCCTGGGAGGCTTTTGCGCGGCAGCGCCGTTTTTTTTGCTCGCGTTTCCCGCTTCTTTTACCGCAGATCCTCAATCCCCTTTTTGCTCAGCCGCCGTCTCGCCTTGACCGCCGGGTCAAACCCACAGATGCCGGCATAGCTGCAGGTCGCGCAGGCGTTATACGTCAGCCGCTCCGCCGGCGCGTCATCGATGATGCCCGCGTAGGCGTCCTGAGCGAGCTCCGCCGCCTTGCGCCGGGCAAAGCGCACGAGCTGCGCCATGCCTTCCTCGTCAGTCATGGAGCCCTTGTAGATGCCGCTTGGACGACCGTCCTTGGTGATCATCGCGGCATGGGCGCTGCCCTGCGCGCGCAGCACCTCCACGTCGGAGAGCGAGATGCCCGCCAGGGAGAGCTTTTTGGCGATCTGCCGCTCGACCTCCTCCTTGATGCGCGACTCGGTCTTCACCGTCGGATCGGCGATGCGGCAGTAGAAGAAGCCCGCCGGCTCCGTGCCGGGCAGCTCCGTCAGCGCCGCCGCGAGATAGATCAGCAGCTGCAGCTGGATCCCCCAATAGGCCATGGTCGGGTCGAACCTCTTGAGGCCGCTCTTGTAGTCGATGACGCGGATCTGCGTGCCGCCGTCTTCGAGCACATCGATGCGGTCGATGCGCCCCTGCAGGTAGACCGTGCTGCCGTCCGCGAGGGTGAGCATGATCGGCGCGACGCCGTTTTGTCCGAAGACAAGCTCCGTCTGCACTGGCCGAGGATGCTCTTCCCCGCGCGTTTGGCCGTGCGCTCGATGCGCCGGGCGACGGCCCCGCCGCGCGCGCTTCGCCCCAGCGGCGACGCGCGCCACGCCTCGATCAGCGGCCTGACGGCCTCGCCCATGATGGCCTCGCATTCCGCCTCCGGCACATCCGGGAAGTCCTCCCTCGCGGTGATGGCCTGTGTAAACCGCTCCGCTGCCTCATGATAGAGGGTGCCCAGCTCCGCGCGGTCGACGCCCGGCTGCAGCTCCTCCTGCGGGGCGAGGCCATAGCGCACGAAATGCCTGTACGGGCACTGCGCGAACGTCTCCAGCCGGGATACGGTCATCACGGGCCGCCCATAGAGCGTGCGGGCCTGCGGCCCGGTGAGCCGTCTTTCGGGCGCTTCACCCAGCCTCCTTGTGACGCGCGCAAGCGCTTCCCGCGCCGTGGCGCTCTCCCTGAGCGCGGCATAGGCCTGTTTTTCCGCCGGGGTCAGCTCGCTTCGCCCGTCCGCCGCGTCGCTCAGGCGGATGCTGATCGCCTCGAGCGCGCCGTCCGGGGCGACGAGCATCTCCTCCTGCTCCTGCGCCGCGAGGCCGCCGCGCAGCGGCATCTGCGGAAACAGCCGCCTGAGCGCCTGCACCGCCGTCCCTTCGCGCAGCGCGCGGCCCGTCTCATCCGCCAGCGCGTAGGAGACGAACACGCGCTCCGTCGCCCCGCTGAGAGCCTTGAGCACGTCCAGCTCCGCCAGCGCGGCGCGCTCCGCCGCTGTCATGCCCAAATAGGCGCCGGTCGCCTGGGCGCCGGCCTCGCGCTCCTGCGCGGTCAGCAGACCGTTTTCCTCCACGCCGCCCGCGTCGTTCATGCCGATTGCCAGCAGCGTTCGCACCTGCTCCGTGCGCACGTTGCCGATCTCGCCGCAGATGACCGCGCCGTCCGCCGGGGGCAGCGCGGCCAGCTCCAGTGCGGATAACCCCTCGCGCAGCAGATTGAGCGCCAGCGCGGCGGAGGCGCGCTCGCCGCCCAAAAGGGTGTGCAGCTGGTCGAGCGTCTCCATGAGCCGCGTCCAGACCTGCGCGCAGTCCTCCGCCTCCGCGCTCATGCCCTGCGCCAAAAGCTGTGCGCGCATCTCCTCGAGCGTGTCCGCCGCGCCCGTACGCTCCAGCAGATCGACGACGGCAGCGACGGTTTCCTCCGCGTTTTTGGCCCCGCCGATGTGGGCGGCGAAGCGCGTGAGCGGCTCCATCAGCAGGCTTCGCGCCTCGTTGAGGGCCGTCAGCTCCGCCTCGGCTTCCTCGCCCTGCTTGCCCTTGACGTAGGTGAACGGGCGCTTCCAGTCGTCCCCGCGCAGGTCGACGCCCTCGGCATAGCTGCTCAGCGCGTCGGTCTGCTGCTGCGTCAGGCGCAGAAAGCCGGTCTGCGCGCATTCGATGACGTCCGCCGTCCGAAAGCCGCCGGATGCCGCGGCCAGCGCGCAGAGCACAAACCGGCAAAGCGGATGGCCCAGCGCGGGCCGCTTCTCCGCGACATGCGCGCGGATGCCGTATACCGGCAGGATGCCCGCCAGCAGCGCGCCGCAGCCGCTCCCCTTCGGATAGATGACCGCCATGTCCGAAAGGCTTTCCCCTGCCGCGGCCAGTCGCCGCAGCTGCGCCGCCGCCAGATGCACCTCCGCACGGGCCGTGCTGCACGCCCGCAGCGCGATATGCTCCGGCGCCGCGTCAAACGGCTTTGCGCCCAACGCGAAGAGGCGGTGCTCCATCGCGGCCAAGTCGTCCGCGATTTCCCGCTCCCGCCGCAGCGTCTCCCGATGAACCTGCACGCCCGCCTGCTGCGCGAGCGTTTGCAGTCGCGTGAGGCTGAAGTTGACCGGCGCGAAGAGACGTCCGTCCGGGGCGCCGTTGTCGTCCGTCTCGATCGCCAGCGTCAGCGAGGCGCTGTGTCTGTCGATGGCGATGAGGTCCGCGGCGAACTGCGGCGTGATCATGTCAAAGCCATAGACGAAGACATGCTGGCCGTCCAGCACGCCGCTTCTGCCCAGTCTGGCGTGCATCTCCCGCGAGATGTCCTCCGCGTCCGCCAGCTCCCCGCCCATGCGCTGCGCATAGCCCGCGTAGATGTGCGCGATGTCGAGCAGCTTTGCCTTCGCCGGGTGGCCGTCCTCGAGGGCCTCCGCCTTTGTAAGCAGGTCCTGCGCGGTCAGCCCGCTGCGCTTGAAGTCCGCGAGGATCGCGGAGACCTTCGCGACGAAGCCCTGCGCGCCGCTCAACGCCGCGCTGCGGTAGACGGTCAGGCTTTCTGCCACCTCCTCGATGATCGCGCTGAGCACCATGCGCTTACCCCGCTCGTCAAAGATCGTTCGCGCAGGCTGGCCCGCGCGCTCGAAGACGCGGCTTTGCAGCCGTCCCGGCGAGAGCACGTCGATGAGAAACGAACCGGGCAGCTTCAGCCCATCCAGAATTTCCAGCTCGGCCTGCAGCGTGGTTTGCGCCGGCACAAGCAGCATGACGCGCTCCCCCGCGCGCTCCAGCGCGCCGATGCGCGAGACGCATTCGGGGAGCAGTCTGTGCGGTCTGGCTGTCAGGATCTTCATGGCGACCTCCGATTGTTTCACGTGGAACATTCTGCCGACGCCCGCCGGGATGTTTCACGTGAAACATTGGCGATGCTCCGCCGCAGAAATGCGTGGCAGGAAATGCGGCCTGTCAAGAAGAATTATACCATATTGTACAATGCTTTTCAATTTACGACAGCAGGAGGCCCCTCATGCGCATCGCTTTGCTTGCGGATATCCACGGTAATCTGCCCGCGCTTGCCGCCGCGCTCGCGGACATCAGGCGCAAGCACGCGCCGGACAGCATCGTCTCCCTCGGCGATCAGGTCAACCTCGGCCCCAGCCCGCGCGAGGTGCTCGCGATGCTGAGGGAAAATGGCGTGACCTGCCTGCACGGCAACCACGAGCGCTACATCCTCTCCGTCCTGCGTGGGGAGCCGGGCTACGACGGCGCAAACTTCGACAGCCTGCGCTTCAACGCCTCCATCCTCACGCAGGAGGAGATCACCTTCCCGCGCGACATGCGCATGGGGAGCCTCATCCTCACCCACGCGCTCCCGGAGGACGACCGCTTCCCGGTCTACAAGCCGGAGGAGGCGATCCCCCGCCTGGTGGGAATGGGCTTCCCGGAGGGCACGCACATCCTCTGCGGCCATGGCCATAACCCAACGCACCTGCGCGTGGGCAGCATCACACTGGACAGCATCGGCTCGGTCGGCTGCATGGACGACGGCGTGCCGGGCACAGCCTCCTACACGATCCTGGACATCGAAGAAGGCGGCGTTGCCCTGCGCCCGTTCCTGGCGCAGTATGACCCGCGCGCGCTCCGCCCGCTCTTCCGCGAAAGCGGCATGGCGGCGTTCTGCCCGGTCATGGCGCACATCGCCTGTGTGCAGATGGAGCGCCAGCAGGATATCCTCGTTTCATTCGTGACACAGGCGCGACGCAGAGCCGCCGAAAAGGGCGAGCAGGACGTCTCCCATGCGACGTGGCTGGAGACGGACGCGGGCTTTCCCTGGCCGGACGGCATCGGAACAGCGGACTTTTGGAACGCCTAAATGTGAACACGCGCATCCGCGAGGATTTGCCCATGCGGATGCGCGTTCACATTTGGAGAGAGTTGGAAGCGTTGAAAACGGGACGAAGCTCTGCGGAAGGAACCCGTCTCCATCGTAGGCCGCGTTGCGGCCTGCTCTGAGACTACAGTCTTTTTGAATTCTATGGATACGTTGGTCTGCCGCCCAAACCTGCTTGGGGATTTCATCCCCAAACCCCTTCATCGCTTCGCGCTTAGGATCCAACCTTGGAAAATAATCATTTCCCCACGCAGAAGCGGGAGAAGATTTCGTCGAGCACGTCCTCGCGGAGGGTTTCGCCGGTGATCTCCCCGAGCGCGTCGAGCGCAGCGGAGAGGTCGACCGCCGCGACATCCAGCGGCATACCGTCCGCAAGCGCAGCATCGGCATCATCGAGCGACTTGCACGCGCGCAGCGCGGCCTGCGCATGGCGGGCCTGTGTCAGCGCAGAGGATTCGCCGTCCTCCGCCGGCGCGAAGGATACAAGCTGTGCCCGCAGACGGTCAAGCCCCTCGCCCGTGACGCAGCAGACCGTCGTCTGCGCCGCGCCGGGATAACGCGCGGCGAGCTCCCCCTCCCCCACCTGCGCGGGCAGGTCGCTCTTGTTGAGCACGATCAGCTCCGGCGCAAAGCCGTCCGGCATGACGTCCTCTTCTTCGCAAAGCGGCACAGAGGCGTCGACCACGAGCACGCGCACATCCGCCTCAGCGATGGCCTTCTGCGCGCGCGCGACGCCGATGCGCTCCACGGCGTCGCCGGTCTCGCGCAGCCCGGCGGTGTCCGTCAGCACGACGCGCAGCCCGTCGATCTGCAGGCTCTCGCTCAGCGTGTCCCGCGTCGTACCGGGAATGTCCGTGACGATCGCGCGCTCGCCGCCCAGCAGCGCGTTGAGCAGGCTGCTCTTGCCCGCGTTCGGGCGGCCGCAGAGCACGACGCGCAGGCCCTCGTCCTCCATGCGCCCGGCGCGGGGATCGCAGGCATCGCGCAGACGCGCGGCGAGCGACAGGCACCGGGCGCGGACATCCTCCGCCGTCTCCTGCTCGTCGACCTCATCCGGGAAGTCGACCGCGGCGCAGAGCGCGGCCAGCATCGCGGTGATCTCCGCCCTCGCCTCGCGGACGAACGCGGAGACGCCGCCCTCGAGCTGGCGCACGGCGCTGCGCAGCGCCCTGTCGCTGCCCGCGCGGATCATCCGCATAACGGCCTCGGCCTGCGTCAGGTCGATGCGTCCATTTAAAAACGCGCGGCAGGTGAACTCGCCCGGCCGGGCCATCCGCACCCCCTCGCGCAGCAGCAGCGCCAGCACGCGGGAGACGAGCGCCTGCGAGCCGTGGCAGTGGATCTCGGCGACGTCTTCGCGCGTGTAGCTGTGCGGCGCGCGCATCATCACGGCCATCGCCTCGTCGATGACCGTGTCCCCGTCGAGCAGATGTCCGAACGTGAGCCGCCGGTTTACAAGCGGCCGACCGGCGGATGGGCGGAAGACGCGCAGCAAAGCGCCCTCGCAGCCCTCCCCGCTCAGGCGGACGATGGCGATGCCGCCCTCCCCCGGCGCCGTGGCCTGCGCGGCGATGATGTCCCTGTCAAGCAGCAAGCGAAACCCCTCCGTTTTTATGCCGCGCGGCGGGCGCGGCAGCCGTTTTGCTCATTATAGCACAGCCGCAGGGGTTTGAAAAGAACGCAGGTTTTGCGGGTTTTCTTCAGATAAACTGCCGAAAATGATGATAAAAGCGAACTTTTTCTGTGGCTGTCTTGATTTCGTCCGCAAAACTGTGTAGAATACAATTCGTATCGCTTCTTTACGCGGAGCTTGCTTTGTTTGTGCTTTTAAGGAGGTACTTCATGCAAAACGTGCAGCGCATTGTCATCGTGGACTTTGGCGCGCAGTATACCCAGCTGATCGCGCGCCGCGTGCGCGAGGCCAAGGTCTTCTGCGAGGTCATCCCCTATACCTCGACGCTCGAGGAGATCCGTTCCCGCGAGTGCGTGGGCATCATCCTCTCGGGCGGCCCTGCGTCGGTGCTCGATGAGGACGCGCCGCGCATCGATCCCGGCGTCTACGAGCTGGGCGTGCCGGTGCTGGGCATCTGCTACGGCATGCAGCTGACGGCCTACACCCTCGGCGGCACCGTCGAGCGCGCGGCCCAGCGCGAATACGGACGCGTCCCCGTGACCTTTGACACACAGAGCCCGCTGTTTGCCGGCATGAAGGGCGAGTCCATCGCCTGGATGAGCCACACTTACCACGTCACGAAGGCGCCGGAGGGCTTCACCTCCATCGCTCACAGCGGGAACTGCGCCTTCTGCGCGATGGCGAACCCCGAAAAGCGCATCTACGCGGTGCAGTTCCATCCCGAGGTGACACACAGCGAGGAGGGCCAGAAGGTCCTTTCGAACTTCCTCTACAACGTCTGCGGCTGCACGGGCGACTGGACGATGAGCGCGTTCATCGAGAACGCCGTCGCTGCGATCCGCGCGCAGGTTGGCCCGCAGGGCAAGGTGCTGCTGGGCCTGTCCGGCGGCGTCGATTCCTCCGTCGCCGCGGCGCTGATCTCCCGCGCCATCGGCGAGCGGCTGACCTGCGTCTACGTCGACCACGGCTTCATGCGCAAGAACGAGACGGAGTCCGTGCGCGAGGTCTTCACCAAGCAGTTCCCGGTCAATCTGGTGATCGTCGACGCGAAGGACCGCTTCCTTAGCAAACTCTCGGGCGTATCCGATCCCGAGACCAAGCGCAAACTGATCGGCGGCGAATTCGTCTACTGCTTCGCAGACGAGGCGAACCGCCTGCAGGGCGTCGAATTCCTCGCCCAGGGCACGATCTACCCCGACGTGATCGAGTCCGGCTCCGTCAAGGGCAGCGCGGTCATCAAGAGCCACCACAACGTGGGCGGCCTGCCCGCCGACGTCAAGGCGAAATTCACCGGCGGCCTGGTCGAGCCGATCCGCATGCTCTTCAAGGATGAGGTGCGCAAGGTCGGCGAGGAGCTGGGCATGCCGCGCGACATGGTCTGGCGCCAGCCGTTCCCCGGCCCGGGCCTGGCCATCCGCATCATGGGCGACATCACCGAGGACAAGCTGGAGACCGTCCGCGAGAGCGACGCCATCCTGCGCGAGGAGGTCGCGCTGGCGGGCCTTGACCGCGACATCAACCAGTACTTTACCGTCCTGACGAACACCCGCACGGTCGGCGTCATGGGCGACGGGCGCACGCACGACTTCGTGCTCGCCATCCGCGCTGTCACGACCGACGACTTCATGACCGTCGACTGGGCGCGCCTGCCCTACGAGCTGCTGGCCAAGGTCAGCGCGCGCATCGTCAACGAGGTGCCCAGGGTCAACCGGGTGGTGTACGATATCACGACCAAGCCGCCGGCAACGGTGGAGTGGGAGTGAGTTTTTGAAACTCCGAACCCGTTGCGGCACAACGATTTTGCGGTTTTATATCTCTCTTTTGATAACGATTTGATAACG
>SFHU01000097.1 GCA_004555535.1 Clostridiales bacterium | reverse complement strand
GCACGGCAAGGGCGGCGGCTACCGCCTCCTGCGCAGCCCCGCGGACTATACCGCGGGCGAGATCCTGCGCGCGACGGGGCGCACCACGCACGTCGTGGGCAACATCGGCTACCCGATCACGGCGACCGCCGGCATCTCCAGGGATGACGACGTCACGGTGGCCGAGGTCAGCTCGTACCAGTGCGAGGGGATCAGCACGTTCCATCCCAAGGTCGGCGCCGTGCTCAACATCACGGAGGACCACATCGTCCGCCACGGCTCGATGGACGTGTACGTCGCGATGAAGCGGCGCATCTTTGCCAACCAGACGGCGCAGGACGTCGCCGTCTTCAACTACGACGACGCGACCTGCCGGAAAATGGCGGAGGGCCTGAAGGGCCATATCGCCTGGTTCTCCCGCAGAGAGGCCGTGCCCTACGGCGCCTATGTCGAGGACGGCTACATCGTGCTGAAGATGGGCGAGCGCTGCGAGGCGGTCTGCCGGACGGACGAGGTCTTCATCCCTGGACCGCACAACCTGGAAAACGCGCTGGCGGCGGTGTGCATCACCGGTGCGCTGGGCGTCCCGGCGGAGACGATGCGCGAGGTGCTGCGCACCTTCAAGGGTGTGGAGCACAGGATCGAGACCGTGCGCGAGCTGGACGGCGTGACCTGGATCAACGACTCCAAGGGCACCAACGTCGATTCGACGCAGAAGGCCATCGCGACGATGACAAAACCGACGGTGCTCATCCTCGGCGGCAGCGACAAGAAGGTCTCCTTCGACCCGCTGGCCGAGACGATCAAGGCGGCGCCGCAGATCGCGCACTGCGTGCTCATCGGCGATACGGCGGAGCAAATCCGTGCGGCGCTCGAGCGCGTGGGCTACACGGCCTACACGATGACAGGCTATGACTTCGACCTCTGCCTGGCTACCTGCCGGCAGCTGGCGCAGGAGGGCGGCTGTGTGCTGCTGTCCCCGGCCTGCGCGAGCTTTGACATGTTTACGGACTACGAGCACCGCGGCAGGGTGTTCAAGGAAAAGGTGATGGCGCTCTGAGCGCGCGCCTTCGGCTGCGAATGAGGACAGACTGAGGCAGCCGGAGGAGGGGCTTTATGCGCGGGGAATGGGAGCGGACGCGCCGCAGCTGCGACAAGACCGTCGTGACGATCATGGTGCTGCTGCTGGTGCTGGGGCTGATCACGCTGTTCAGCGCGACGTATTATCAGCGGGCGGCCACCGGGGACGCGCTCTCTGCGGTCAAAAAGCAGCTGATCGGCATCGGCCTGGGCGCAGTCGCCTGCGCCGTGCTCTCCCGGGTGCCCTACCGGGTCTATCGCGAGCCCCGCGTGACGCTGACGCTGCTGGCGCTGAGCGCGCTGCTGCTGGTGCTGGTGATTATTCCGGGCATCGGCGTGAGCATCAACGGCTCCCGGCGCTGGCTGAGTCTCTTCGGGCTGAGCATGCAGCCCTCCGAGCTGGCGAAATACGCGATGGTGATCTTCATGGCGGGGGCGCTGGATCGGCGCGGCGAGGCGCTTGGCAGCCTCCTGGGCGGCGTGCTTCCGCTGCTGGTGGTGCCGGGCGTCATGTTTCTGCTGATTCTGGAGCAGCCGAACCTCTCCACGGGCGGCAGCATCCTGATCTGCGCGCTCATCATGCTCTTCTGCGCGGGACTCAAAAAGCGCCACATGGCGCTTTTGAGCGTCATGGGCCTGGGCGTGGGCGCGTTCTACGCGTGGAGCGCGCCGTACAGGCGCGAGCGCCTGCTCTCCTTCCGGGATCCGTTCGCGAAGATGAGCGACGAGGGCTACCAGCTCTCGCAGTCGCTGATCGCGCTGGGCTCCGGCGGCGTGCTGGGCATGGGCCTGGGACAGGGCAAGCAGAAGTTCGCCTACCTGCCCTATCCGGAGTCGGACTTCATCTTTGCGATTGTGGGCGAGGATTTCGGGCTGTTGGGCTGCACGGCGGTCCTTGCGCTGTTTGCGGCGTTCGTCTTTGCCGGGCTGCGGGTGAGCCTCTCCTGCCGGGACCGCTACGGCTGCCTGCTGGGTGCGGGCATCACCTCGATGATCGGCCTGCAGGCGTTCATCAACATGGGCGTCGTCACGGGCATCCTGCCCACGACGGGGCTGCCGCTGCCGTTTTTCAGCGCGGGTGGCACATCGGTCACGATGATCATGGCGGCGGCCGGCATCCTGCTGAATATTTCACGCGGCTCCGGCCGCGCACTTGCCGGTCAGGAGCACCGCCGGAGGGACGATGGAGGAAAGCGGGCATGAAGCCAAGAAAGCGAAAAGGGGCGGTTCGCCGGACGCTGCTGATGGCCGGCATGACGGCGGCGGCGCTGGCACTGCTGCTGGTGCTGACGCTGAGCCGGGTGCTCATCGTGCGCGACATCATGGTCGTGGGCAACCGGAACCTGCTCAGCGAAGAGATCATCACGCAGAGCGGCGTGCAGACCGGCGACCATCTGCTGGGCCGCGCGGTGACGCACATGAAGGAAAACCTGGAGAAGAACCGCTATATCCAGTTCGAGGGCTATGACTTTGACTACAAAGGCAGGCTGACCATCCGCATCAACGAGCGGCTGGGCGAGGGCGTGGTCCGCGTGCTGGGCATCTACTATGTGATCGACGGACAGGGCGTCGTGCTCGAATGCACGGGCGGCGACTATCCGACCAACGTGGCGGGACCCAAGATCACGGGCTTTGACATCGAGGAAAATGTGTGGATCATTGCGGGCGAAAAGCTCCCTGTGAGCGACACAAACCAGCTGGAGGAGATGAGCCTCGTGCTGCAGGCGCTGGAGGAGACGAACATGCTGGCCCGCGTATCGCAGCTGGATGTGACGAACTTTGACGACCTCTTCGTGATGACCTCCGAGAGCGCGAAGATCGAGCTGGGCGACAGCACAAGCCTTAAGACCAAGCTGCTGATTGCGCGGGAGATCATCACGCAGCGGGAGGTGGAGGACGATCTGTGCGGCGCCAGGATCGATGTTTCCAGCGGAAAGAAGGCGCATTACATCCCGCCGAAGCTTCCCACGCCTACGCCGGTGCCGACCGCGACGCCGACCATCGGCCCTACGGCGACGCCGGGCTGAGGAAAAATCGGCCGAAAATGGACAAAATTTGCTCAAGTGGCTTGAAAGAAAGGGCATAATCGGTTACAATAAACTCGCATAATAATAGCAAATAAGATGATTTCTTCCGCCTTTTTGGAGGCGGATATACATGCAGGCAGACAGGAGCATGAGATCGTATGATGAAAAAAGCGACGGCGGTTGTGGACTTTGGCACGTCCAAGGTGCTGGTATTGCTTGCCGAGGAGAGCGCGTACCAGAAGGTGACCATCACCTCTGCCGGAATGGCGCAGTATGATGGATTCATGAACGGGGAATGGAACGCCCCGGGTGAGGTCAGCGACGCAATCGCCAGCGCGCTGGAGGCGGCGGAAAACAAGGTCGGCACCCACATCAAGGAGGTTTACGTCGGCGTACCGGGCGAGTTTGTCCGTGTCTACGTGATTGAATCGAGCGTCGCCCTGCAGGGCGCGGATCCCAAGGTCACCAGCGCCGACGTGGAAAAGCTCCAGCGCCAGGCCACCGAGATGCTGGACAGGCCGACAGGCGTCATCATCCACCGCTCGCCGGCCTGGTTCAAAGTCGACGGCGGGCAGAAGACGCTCGAGCCGGTCGATCTCAAGGGCTCCACGCTCGAGGGCATGATCGGCTTCGTGCTCGCCGACCAGTTCTTCATCAACGACGTGACCGAGCGGCTCAAGGAACTGGGCGTCGAGGTTCGCGGCTTCTTCTCCACCTCGGTGGGCGAGGCGATGCAGATGATCCCCTTTGAGGAGCGGGATCACACGGCGATTCTCGTGGACGTCGGCTATCTGTCCACGGAGGTCATGGCCGTCGAGGGAGACGCGCTCATCTGGCAGAAGGTGCTGCCTGTCGGCGGCGCGCATATCACACTGGATCTGACATACGGCCTGGAAAAGCCATTTGACATGTGCGAAAAGATCAAGCGCAGCTACACATTCAATGCGCCGAAGAACACGCAGATCGAGGTACAGGGTGAAAACGGCCAGCTGGAGAGCTTCTCCGGCGAGCAGGTCAGCATGATCGTCGATGCGCGCGTGGACGAGATGCTCGAAATGGTGGATGACGCGATCAAGAAGAGCGGCATCCGGCTGGGCAACTGGTCCAACGTCTACTTTACGGGCGGCGGCCTGATGCCGATGTCCGGCGCGCGCGTCTACGCGGCGGGCAAGCTCTCGCGCAACGTGCGCGAGGCGACGGCCAAGACGGTCAAGCTCAAGCCGGCGCAGGTCTATGCCAGCGGCAGCGGCCTGCTCGAGCTGGTGTACAACACCATCGAGATGGAGGAGCAGGAGGAAGGCCTGCTGGGCCGTATCCGGCGTATCTTCGGCAAGTAACCGCGCATGGCGGGTTTCTAGATAACCTCAAGCGAAACAAAAGGGGGATTTCCTGTGTTTGAAATTGAAATGGACGAGCGTCCGGCAGCTTCCATCAAGGTCGTCGGCTGCGGCGGCGGCGGCGGAAACGCGCTCAACCGCATGGTCGACTGCGGCGTGACCGGCGTCGACTTTATTGCGGTCAACACCGACGTGCAGGCGCTGCGCACCAGCCGGGCGGCGACCATGATCCAGATCGGCGAAAAGCTCACCAAGGGCCTCGGCGCGGGCGCGACGCCCGAAATCGGCAAGAAAGCCGCCGAGGAGAGCCGCGAGGAGATCGCCAGCGCGCTCAAGGGTGCGGATCTCGTGTTCGTGACCGCGGGCATGGGCGGCGGCACGGGCACCGGCGCGGCGCCCGTGGTGGCGGAGATCGCGCGCGACATGGGAATCCTGACCATCGCGGTGGTGACCAAGCCGTTTGCTTTTGAGGGAAAGACCCGCATGCGCAAGGCGGAGGCCGGCATTGACGAGCTCAAGCAGCGCGTGGACACGCTGGTCGTCATCCCCAACGAGCGCCTGCTCCAGGTCTGTCCGAAGGGCACCTCCTTCAAGGGCGCATTCAACTTTGCGGACGACGTGCTGCGTCAGGGCATTCAGGGCATCAGCGACCTGATCTCCCAGACCGGCATCATCAACCTCGACTTCGCGGACGTCAAGGCCGTCATGGAGTCGGGCGGCATGGCGCATCTGGGCATCGGCATCGGCAAGGGCGAAAAGGCCATGGCCGACGCCGCGCAGAACGCGATTTCCTCCCCGATGCTGGAGACAAGCATCGACGGCGCGCGTGCTGTGCTGATCAACGTGACCTGCAACTCGAATTGCAGCATCGTCGACATCAACGACGCGGTCGAGATGATTACCGCCGCGGCGGACAGCGAGGCGAACATCATCTTCGGCGCGAGCATCGACGACGCGCTGGAGGACGAGGTGCACATCACCGTGATCGCCACGGGTTTTGAGAAGGTGCCGTTCCCGCCGCGCGCCAGCAGCGCGGAGCGTCCGGCTTCCCTGCCGTCCCAGGCGGCGTATGTGCCGCAGTACAGCGTTGGCACGACGTATCAGTCCCAGCCGCAGCCGGCGGCCCAGCGCAGCCCCTATACCCGCTATGATCCCGCGTATACCCCGGTGACTGGCGGCTATGCGCCCGTGACGGGCGGCACGCCGGGCGCAGATCCCGAGGTGCCCGCCTTTGTCAACGAGGGCGTCGGCGGCCAGCAGCGCGTTTCGCCCTACGCGAACATTCCGGAGACGCCTGTCGCGCAGGCCCCTGCCGAGCAGGATCGCCGCGAGGAGGCGCGCTCCCCGCGCTCTTTCATGGACGGCATCCCGGCGTACATGCGCAGAAAGTAAGATCAGAAAAGCATGAAACGGCCCTCTCCGCTGCGGCGGGGAGGGCCGTTGGTTTTCTGCTTCACAGACAAAAAGGAGCTGCCCCGCCCGGGAGCAGCTCTTTTCCATGCTCTTGTCTTACAGGAACCTGAAGGAATCGCGCACGAGGCGGAACGCGTACTCGTAATAGGAATACCAGTTGCTCGGCGTCGTGATGCGCACCTGATAGAGCGCCTTGCCCTGCGCGACGATCATGATGCGGCCGCGCATGGAATAGGTCTTCGTGCCGTCGTTGTATTCGGCGCGATAGTAGCAGTAGTAGCCGTGCGCGTCGCCCATCTGCGCGGAGCCGGGATCGTTGGCTGTGAAGGAGGTGAAGGTCGCGGCGAGCTCGTCAAGCGTGCTTTCGAGCTTTTCCTTCGCGTCGGAGGCCGTCTGATCCAGGCCCATGTTGACCTTCTCGACGGTGATGCGGGTCTGGTAGCCGTTCGGCTCCATCATCTCGCTCTTGGGCTCCACGAACTGGATGGTCGTATCCTGATTCGTGTTCGGGTTGAGCAGCCAGGTATAGGGATAGGAGAAGGAAATGCCCATTGACTCGCTGACGAAGCTGTCGGGGATGAAGTTGGGCGCGGGCGTGGGTGTGGGCGTCGGCTTGTCGATCGGGTCGACAGCAA
Organism: Clostridiales bacterium; assembly: GCA_004555535.1. Lineage (GTDB taxonomy): Bacteria > Bacillota > Clostridia > Christensenellales > Aristaeellaceae > Ventricola. Next base: position 4,790 of record SFHU01000097.1, on the reverse strand, counting down.
CGGGCGTGGCAGCGGGGTTGTCCGGCGTCAGCACGTCAAAGTCGAGATGGAGCGCGCCGTCGGAGGCGGACAGATCCGGCGTGGCTGTCGGCGCGGGCGTCGGCGTTGCTGTGTCAGCCTGCGGAGCGAAGACCGTCGAGTCCTGCGCGTCGGGCAGGGATTCCGCGCTGGCGACGGAAACCATCACCGCAGCGAGGACGAAAAGAAGAAAAATGCGCTTCATAGACTGGACCTCCGATTCACTAGAAATGCCATGCGCATCAACTGTCCACATGATATTGTCAGTATAACAGGTCTCCTTCGAAAAGTCAACGGGAGGCGGGGCTTGAAAGCCTGCCAGTACAGGCGTATAATGGAAGAAAACGCCCGAAGGGGCGCGGCAGGGGGAAAACCGAGGATGGCAAAAATTGTCGTGCTGGACGGCTATGCAGCCTGTCCGGATGATCCGGAATTCGCGTGCTATCGCGTGCTGGGCGAGGAGATCGCGGTTTACGCGCGCACGGCGCAGCAGGAGGCCGCGGAGCGCATCGGCGATGCGCAGGCTGTGCTGACCAACAAGGTGCTCATCACCCGGGAGGTGATGGAGCGCTGTCCGGCGCTTCGCTATGTTGGCGTGCTGGCGACGGGCTACAACGTTGTCGACATCGCCGCGGCCAGGGAGCACGGCATCACGGTGACCAATGTTCCCGCGTATTCGACGCAGGCGGTCGCCCAGCACGTGGTCGCGCTGCTGCTGCACGAGCTCAGCCGCGTTGCCAGCTATGACGCACAGGTCAAGGCGGGGCGCTGGAGCGCCTGCGGGGATTTCTGCTTCTTCAGCGATCCGATGGAGGAGGCGGCGGGCAAGCGCTTCGGCATCGTCGGCTTTGGGCACATCGGCCAGGCTGTGGCGCGGGCTGTCACAGGCCTTGGCATGGAGGCGCAGGTCTATACGCCGCATCCGCCCAGGGAGGCGCCGGAGGGCGTGCGCTTTGTGCCGCTCGGGACGCTGCTTGAAACCAGCGACGTCATCTCGCTGCATTGCCCGCTGACGGAGCAGACGCGGGCGCTGATCGGCGCGGACGCGATTGCGCGGATGAAGCCGGGGATGCGCGTGATCAACACGGCGCGCGGGCCGCTGGTCGATTCGCGGGCGATGGCGGAGGCACTGCGCGCTGGCAAGGTGGCCTGCTACATGGCCGACGTGCTGGAAAAGGAGCCGCCGCAGGCGGACGATCCGCTGCTGAACGCGCCGAACACGGTGATCACGCCGCACGTTGCCTGGGCGCCCAAGCAGACGCGCGAGCGGCTGGTCGGCATCGCGATGGAGAATCTTCGCGCGTGGATGGACGGCCATCCGCAGAATGTGGTGAGCGCATGAGCATCCGGGCAATCGTCTTTGATCTGGACGGGACGCTGATTGACACCGAGAAGCTCTATCAGCGCTTCTGGGTGGAAGCGGCCAACCGCATGGGCTTCCCGATGCGCCCGGAGCACACGCTGCTCATCCGGGCGACGGCGCCGGAAATCGCGGAGCCCGTGCTCAGGCGCGAGGTCTGTCCGGAGTTTGATTATCTCGGCGTGCGCGCGCTGCGGCGGACGCTGATGGAGGCCTACATCGACGAGCACGGCATCGAGCCTAAGCCCGGCCTGCTGCCGATGCTGCAGCGGCTGCGCGATGAGGGCTATGCCATCGGTCTGGCGACGGCGACGGACCCGGAACGGGCGCGCAAATACCTGCGCATGGTCGATGCGGACGGCTTTTTTGACGCGATGGTCAGCGCGAGCATGGTGGCGCGGGGCAAGCCGGCGCCGGACATCTATGCCGAGGCGGCCCACAGGCTGGGCGTCGCGCCTGCGGAGGCCATGGCGGTGGAGGATGCGCCCAGCGGCATCCGCTCGGCGCACGCCGCGGGACTGGCGCCGGTGATGATTCCCGACCGGGATCAGCCGAGTGAGGAGATCCGCGCGCTCTGCGTCGCCGTGCTGCCAGGCTTGGCTGCAGTGGCGCCTTTTGCGGCGCGGCTCAACGGGAAAACCGTGGAATAATTCGGCACTAAAACACAAAATTCTGTTGATTTTATCCTAAAATTTGCTATAATTATGGTAGGGACAGTTTTTCCAGGGTCGATCAGCAGGAGGGATCAGTATGGATAACCGTGTGATTACGATTGCGCGCAGTTACGGCAGCGGCGGCAGAAAGATGGGACGGCTGTTGGCCAGGGAGCTCGGGTATGAGTACTATGACCGGGAGATTCTGCGCATCGCATCCGACGAGAGCGGAATCAGCGAGGAGCTCTTCAACCAGGCCGACGAGACCAAGAGAATGCCGCTGTTCCGCATTGCCAAGGAGATGTACACGGGCGAGGTGATTCCGCCGGACAGCGACGACTTTATCTCCAATGAAAATCTGTTCCGCTATCAGGCGAAGATCATCCGCGAGCTGGCGGCAACGCGCAACTGTGTGATCGTCGGGCGTTGTGCCAACTTCATCCTGCGCGGGCGGGAGAACGTCATCAACGTCTTCGTGACGGCGCCGGTGGTTGACTGCGTGCGCCGCGTGATGGAGAACGACGGACTCAACCTCGAGGAGGCGGAGAAGAAGATCAGGAAGATCGACAAGCGCCGTGCGGACTATTTCAAGTATTTCACGGGCCGCGAGTGGCATGATGCCGCGCTCTACGATCTGTGTCTGAACACGGGCCACATGGACGAGCAGAAGTGTGTCGAGCTGGTGCGCGCCTACATGGACGCGCGGTTTGCCGAGGAATAAAGCGGATTCAACCGGATCAGCAGTGCCGGGACGGTTCAGGTCCGGCGCTTCAGACCGTCGACAAAAGGTTTTTCTCTCCCCCCGAAGGGGAGAGAAAACATTCAATTATACCTTGAGGAATAGCATCGTTAAGGAAAGAAGCGGCTTAGGCCGACAAGCTGCAGCGCCGGACCGGCTCGGGCCCGGCGCTTCAGACCGTCGACAAAAGGTTTTTCTCTCCCCCGAAGGGGAGAAAAAACATTCAATCATTCCTTGAGGAATAGCATCGTTGAGGAAAGAAGCGGCTTAGGCCGACAAGCTGCAGCGCCGGACCGGCTCAGGTCCGGCGCTTTTGTGTCTGCCGGATGCCGTGCATGGGGCTTGCGCCGCCGGATGGGACGGAGTATAATAAGCAGGCTGTGTATCTATGCCTGTCCAACGGGCTGCGCAGAAGCGCGCTGCGGTTACCCCGGACAGGGGAGACAATTGAAGCAATCAACGCCGCGCTGCGGCGCATGGGGAGAGAGACAAATGGCGAAGCTGTATTTCCGCTATGGGGCGATGGGCTCCAGCAAGACGGCCAACGCGGTCATGGTGCAGTACAACTACCGGGAGCGTGGGCAGCAGGTGCTCATGCTCAAGCCGAAGCTCGAGAACAGGGACGGTGAGACAATCGTCCGCTCCCGCTGCGGGCTAGAGGCGGAATGCCGCTTTATTGAAGACCTGGATTCGATCGATCTGACCGGCATCGCCTGCGTGATCGTCGACGAAGCGCACTTCCTGACGGCGCAGCAGGTGCACAGGCTGGTGGATATCGTGGATGATCACAACATCCCCGTGATCTGCTACGGCCTGCGCACGGATTTCCGAGGCGAGCTCTTCGAGGGCAGCCGGGAGCTGCTCTGCTGGGCGGACACCATCGAGGAGATCAAGACGATCTGCTGGTGCGGCCGCAAGGCGACATTTAATGCGCGCGTTCAGAATGGGCACATCGTCCGCGAGGGCGAGCAGATCCTGCTGGGCGGCAATTCGCAGTATGTCAGCCTCTGCCGCCGTCATTGGAAGAGCGGAGAGCTCGGCTCGTTTCAGAATCTTCATCTGGCGGACTGACGGTGTATAAAATCCCTCCCGACGGGACAAGATGTCCTCGGGGAGGGATTTTTTGATGGAATTTCGCGAGAGCAGGACGCGCGAAAACCTGATGCGCGCGTTTGCCGGGGAGAGTCAGGCCCGCAACCGCTATACCTTCGCGGCGGCTGCGGCCAAGAGCGCCGGTCTGCATTGGGTGGAGCGCGTCTTCCGGCTGACGGCTGAGCAGGAAAAGGAACATGCCGAGCTCTTCATTGCGCATCTGGCGCAATGCGAAGGGGAGAATATCCACATTGACGGCAGTTATCCGGTTGAAAACGGCGCATGGACGCCCGACCGTTTGCTGCGCTCGGCGCAGCACAACGAGTACGAGGAGGCCAACACGATCTATCCGTCCTTTGCCGCCGTGGCCCGCGAGGAGGGGTTTCCGGCTGTTGCATCAACTTTTGAGCTGATTGCGGCGATTGAGAAGACGCACGGCGACCGCTTCGGTCTGCTGGCGCGACGCGCGGAGGAAAGCCGCCTGTTTACGGCGCAGCAGGAGGTGCCTTGGCTTTGTCTCAACTGCGGTCATGTTCATTACGGCACGCAGGCACCGCCGGTCTGCCCGGTGTGCAAGCACGCGCAGGGCTATTTTGTCCGTGTAGAGGGGACGGAAATCCTCTCACCGGGCAGCTGAGTGTCTCAGGAAGAGCGGCTTCGGCCGCCTTTTCTTTTACACGGGAGAGCAAAACACCAAGGACAGGAAAAGGATTCTGAAAAAAGATTGCGGATGGGGAGAAAAAAGTGTAAAAAAGGTGTTGACAAAACTCGACAGCTGCGGTATACTAACTGAGCTGTCAGCGCGAGAGCAACTCAAACCGCTGACACAATGATCCTTGAAAACGATACAGAATCAAGAAGAACGCGGACATGATTTTCACGAGTCATGTTCAGAAGAGACAGTCAATTCGAAATGAGTTTTGAACCT
>SFHU01000187.1 GCA_004555535.1 Clostridiales bacterium | reverse complement strand
TTGGCGCTGCCGCCGCCGACGCGCTTGGTGACAGAAATCATCAGAACGATGCCGAGGATCAGCACGAGCGTCAGCCAGAGGCTGAAGTAGAGCATGATGGCAAATACTGCCAGCACGATCGCGCCCGACTGGAGAAAGGCGGGAATGGCCTCGGAGACAAGCTGGCGCAGCGTGTCGATATCGTTGGTGTAAAAGCTCATGATATCGCCGTGCTGATGCGTGTCAAAGTAGCGAATGGGAAGATCCTGCATGCCGCCGAACATCTCCTGACGGAGCTTATCGAGAAAGCCCTGTGTCATATAGGCCATGAGCTGCTTGTAGACGAGGATCGCAATGATCGAGAGCACATAGAGCGAAATGAGCAGCGACAGAATGGGGACGAGCTCTGCCTTGGCAGATGCCCAGTCGCGCGAAACGTACCACTTCTGAATGATCTGAATAACGTTCTGCACGAAAAGGGACGGAATCGATGAAACGATCGCTGAGAACAGAATGCAGGCGAATGTGACGGGGGCGAGCACGGGGTAGTAGGAAAAGAGCTTCTTCACCGTGCGCCCCAGGGCGGCGGGACCGAGGTCGCGCCGCGTGGGATCGGCGTGCGGATTCACTTTAGGCATTCTCGTCGCCTCCGTTCGTCTGGGATTCGTAGACCTCGCGGTAAATCCCGGAGGTCTTGAGCAGCTCCTCGTGCGTGCCGGAGGCGGCAATGGCGCCGCCGTCCATCACGAGGATGAGGTCGGCGTCCTGCACGGACGCGACGCGCTGGGCAATGATGATCTTGGTCGTCTCGGGGATATAGGACTTGAAGCCCTCGCGGATGAGCGCGTCGGTGCGCGTATCGACCGCGGAGGTCGAGTCGTCGAGGATCAGGATCTTCGGCTTCTTGAGCAGCGCGCGGGCGATGCACAGGCGCTGCTTCTGTCCGCCGGAGACGTTCGTGCCGCCCTGCTCGATGTGGGTGTCGTAGCCGTCGGGGAAGGAGCGGATGAAGTCGTCCGCCTGCGCGAGGCGGCAGGCCTCCTCAAGCTCCGCGTCCGTGGCGTTCTCATTGCCCCAGCGGAGATTTTCACGGATGGTGCCGGAGAACAGCTCATTCTTCTGCAGCACCATGCTCACGGCGCTGCGCAGCGCGTCGAGGTCGTACTCGCGCACGTCCACGCCGCCGACCTTCACGCTGCCCTCCGTCACGTCGTAGAGACGGGGGATGAGCTGCACGAGGGTCGATTTGCTCGAGCCGGTGCCGCCGAGGATGCCGACGGTCTGGCCCGAGGCGATGTGGAGGTCGATGTCCCGCAGCGCGTATTTCTCCGCGCCGGCGGAATACTTGAAGCTCACGCCGTCAAAGTCCACGAAGGGACGGTAGATCAGCTCCAGCTCGTCGTGCTTCTCCCCCGCCAGGCGCAGATGTGCCGCACCTTCTTCCTCCAGCGCCTCTGCCAGCCGTTCCTTCATGCGCAGACCGCCCCGCAAGGGCGCAAGGCATTCCCGGTCGATCAGCCGCTCAACATGGAGCCGCCGCCAGGGTTTTTGCTTCAGGGAAAGGGCATGATCCGTGGTCACAAATCCGAGCTTCAGCTCCGGCACCAGCAAATGAGAAATGCGCTCCGGGCAATCCGGATCCAGGCAGGTGATCAGCGCAAACCCATCCGTCAGAATCATACTCCGCAGCTCTGCCAGGGCATCTGCAGCCAAATGGTATTCGTCCTGCAGCTCATAGATCCGCTCGCACAGCGCTGTCAGGCTTTCCGTTTTCCAAACGCGCCCCGCAGGCGTCAGACCGCCAAGAAAACGCAGCCGCTCAATCCCGGTTTCTCTGCCGCTTTTTCTTCCCCGCTCCCGCAGCCAGGTGTTCTTCAGCCGACTGCGCAGCTTTTCCCTGTCTGCCCAGGCGGCAACGCTCTCCTCCATGGTCTGCCGCACCGCACGGCAGGCGCGCAGACAGGGATAGGCTTTGGCATATTCCGCCTGATAGCCGTCGGTACATGCAATGACCTCCCGCCGGCGTTCCTTCAGGCGATCTACATCGTAAAAGCAACCTAAATTCACATAGCGATCCACCGCAG
>SFHU01000186.1 GCA_004555535.1 Clostridiales bacterium | reverse complement strand
GGCTACCGCATCAACCTCCCCGCCGGCGCGGGGGCATAGGCCATGGCGCGCCGCAGCGCCCAGGGCAAGGTCATACGACGCAAGCTCTTCGAGCGCTTTGCCCTGAGCACGCTCGTCTACACCGTCATCTTCGTCATCGTGGCGTTGCTGGTGCAAAACCTCTACATGCCGCGCCTGGCTGCCTTCATCGCAGACGAGACCTCCACCTGGACCTTCTACACCAAGGACCAGTACGCGGACTTCTTCGCCGAGCTGGAAGGGGAGGGGCGCATCGATGAGATGGACTACCGCTGGCAGGTGATCTCCTATGAGGTGCAGGGCGAGTACGGGCCGCAAGACGGCAGCGCCGCGGAGAAGGGCTCCAAGAAGACCGAGGCGCAGGCTGGCAACGAGGCGTCCACCGAGCTGGGAGAAGGTGACACCTCCTTCGACGGGACTTGGAACGTCCCCAACACGCAGTACCCGGGCAACCCCTACGAGCACTTCGCCGAATCCGAGGGCCTGAGCGCGGGCGACTACGTCTTCGCCGTGCGCGACCTCTCCATCTACAACATCTTCAAGAGCCTCAAGCTGCCGCTTGTGGCCCTGCTGTTCGCTGCGGGCCTGCTCATCTGCGTGCTCGTGACGCTCAACAAGTCCATTCGCTACTTCGACCAGCTGGCAGCCGCCGTGAGCGGCATGCTGCGCGACCCCGCCGCTCCCGTGAAGCTGCCCGACGACCTCTCCATCACGCGCAGCGAGCTCATCGAGATGCGCGCCGCGCAGATCGAGGCCCAAAACCGCGCCAAGCAGGCAGAGGAGCGCAAGAACGAGCTGGTCGCCTACCTGGCGCACGACATCCGCACCCCGCTCACCAGCGTCATGGGTTACCTGGACATCCTGCGAGAGAGCCCCGAGCTCGACCCGCGCACGGCTGCGCGCTACGCCGGCATCGCCTACGAGAAGGCCGAGCGCCTGGAGAGCCTGGTCGAGGAGTTCTTCGAGATCACGCGCTTCAACTTGCAGAGCATCCCCCTGGAGCGCCAGAACATGGACCTCAAGCTCTTCTTGCAGCAGGTCGCCGAGGAGCTCTATCCCAACGCGCTGGAGCGCGGGTTGGAGTTGAGCGTGAGCGCGCCGGAGGGCGTCGCGATCTTCGCCGACCCCGACAAGCTCGCCCGCGCTCTCACCAACGTGCTGCGCAACGCCGTGGCCTACGCGGATTCTGGCACCCCCATACGCATCGATGCGCATGTGCTGGGATCGCAGGCGGTCATCGCCGTCTCGAACCAGGGACGCGAGATTTCTCAGGCGCACCTGCAGAGCATCTTCGAGAAGTTCTACCGCGAGGAGAGCGCCCGCAGCACCGACAAGGGCGGCGCCGGGCTCGGCCTGGCCATCGCGCGAGAGATCGTCACCGCCCACAAGGGCACCATCGATGCCGCCAGCGCCAACGGCGTCACCACCAAGAGTGACAGCGCCGTGAAGATGGAGGCTCCCCAGGTGGCGGCCAACGCCAGCTCCGCGCTGAAGATGGAGAGCTCCGGCACTGCCACAGTGTCCGGCTCCACGGTATCCGTGGGATAGCAGAAAGGAGGTACTGAATGAACGACAGGGCGTTTTTAGGCGCGGGCATGAAATTTCCGCCCCAGATCGACCCCGGCACGGGGCGCTTTGCGGTCTCCGCAAGGGAGCAGAGCGTCCGGGAGTCGGTGTATCTCATTCTGATGACCAGCCGGGGAGAGCGGTGGCTGGAGCCGAACTTCGGCAGCCAGATGGCCAGCTATGCTTTCATGGATACCTCGCCCACCATGTTGCGGATGATGTCTGATGACCTGCGGGACCTGTTGCTGACGCAGGAGCCCCGCATCAGCGACGTGGATGTGGAGATCGACCCGGAGACGAAAAACGGCTGCCTGCTGGTGAACATCCGGTACACCGTGGCAGCCACCAACAGCCAGGATAACCTGGTGTTTCCCTTTTACCTGAACGCCGCGCGAGAGGAGCCGACCTTATGAACCACGACGAACTGACGCTGGACCCCCGGACCCAGGCGGACCTCTGCGCCCGGGTGGAGGAGTTGGCA
>SFHU01000185.1 GCA_004555535.1 Clostridiales bacterium | reverse complement strand
CCGAGATACCCGGCGTCTTTTCAGCTGACACGGTCATGGCCTTTCTCCGTTGCCTGCCGCTTGCTACATAGGCGGCTACATTGCCGTAAGGATAGGCGCCCGTGCGGACATGAAAGCGCCCAGCGCGGCTACCCGGCATCCTTGCGTAAAGCTGCGTTTTGAGATGGTCAGATCGCTGTTATTATCGAACATATATTCGTATTTATGGCTGCAGTTTGATAGACTGGTTATTGTTGACGGCAGTTCCATGTGCCGGGCAGCGCCCTCCATGCGACGGGAGGTGATGCCCATGACCGATCTGATTGATTTCGTGAAGCTCCTGACCTCTTTGGTCTCGCTCCTCACGGCGCTTATCGGACTTACCGAGGCACTCAAGCAGTGTTCGAAGCACAAGACGATATGAGAAAGCCATTTGGGTCGCCTCCCCCGCGGCGCAGCTTCTTTTCGCGGGCTCGGGATGCCACAATGGGCTTTGAGTATCGGCCCGTGCGGTAGCCCTTACCGCACCTGCGGGGAGGAGGCTTCCCATGCCCCATGTTACCTCCATCGGCCTGGACGTCCACGCGCGATCGGTCGCCGCCGCGGCGTTCAACCCCTTCACCGGCGAGGTGGTGCACCGTGACTTCGGGACGGACGCCGCCGAGATCGCGGAGTGGGCTCTCGGGTTCGAGGAGCCCAGGGCCTGCTACGAGAGCGGCCCCACCGGCTTCCACATGGCGCGCGAGCTGCGCGCGCTCGGCCTCGACTGCGTCGTGGCCGCCGTCTCCAAGATGCAGAGGCCGGCGGCGGACGCGCGCCGCAAGAACGACCGGCGCGACGCCGAGTTCATCGCCCGCATGCTCGCCACCCACAACATCGTGGAGGTCCCGCTGCCCGATGCGGCCGTCGAGGCCGCCCGGGACCTCGACCGCGCCCTCGACGACGCCACGGCGGAGTACCGCCGCGCCAGGCAGCGCCTCAACATGTTCCTGATCAGGCTGGGCCACGTCTGGGACGAGCGCAACGCCGACGGGACGAGGAAGGGATCCTGGACGCGCGCCCACTGGAGGTGGATATCCGGGATCAGGCTCGAGGGGCCCCAGCGCGACGTGCTCGAGTACTACGTCACGGCCGCGAGGTGCGCGGAGTCGGACCGCCGGCAGCTCGAGAAGAAGGTGCTCGCCCTCGCCCGGACCGACCGGTGGCGCCCGGCCGTCGAGGCGCTCTCCTGCATCAAGGGAATCGACACCCTGACGGCCTTCAGGCTCGCAGCCGAGGCGGGCTCCTTCACGAGGTTCCGGACGGCCCCGGCCTTCGCGAGCTGGTGCGGGCTGGTCCCGTCGGAGCGCTCGAGCGGCGAGACCGAGCGGCGCGGCGGGATAACCAAGACGGGCAACCGGCTCGCCAGGACGGCGCTGGTGGAGTCGGCGTGGCACTACCTGACGTGCACGCCCCGCCCGAAGGCCCCGGCGCCCGGCGCGGACGTCCCCGCGGCGATCCGGGCGCGCGCCGACGACTGCACCGCCAGGCTCTGCCGCCGCCGCGAGGCGCTGGCGGCGGCGGGCAAGAGCCCGTGCAAGGCAAACGCCGCCGTCGCGCGCGAGCTCGCCTGCTGGGTCTGGGAGATCGGGCGCCGGGCGGAGGGGACCCTCGGCTGACCCCGTCGGACAACAAGCCTCCCGCCGGGAGGGCCCGCGCCTCGACGCATCGCCGGCGCGCGTTCACGACCCTTTTTTGGGCAGCCCAAGGCAAGGGCCGCGCCCGTGAACAAGACTGGTTTCGGACGAGCGCGCCGGACGGAGAATCGAAATGCGGTGGGGTGCGCGGACATACCGGGCTGACCGCCGGCAGCGCGCCCGCAAGAGCCCGCGGATATTAGCTTGCCAGGCAAGCGTCGACTAAACGTGCAGCGTGCGCGGGCCCTCCCGACGGGAAACGAAAAAGCCCGGTTTAAAACCGGGCTCGAACAAACACGCCTATTGACAATGGCTTTCTCATATTAAAAAGGGTGGCCGGATAACCCGACCACCCTTGTGCATCTTCTGGATGCCGCAGACTACTTGCGGACGACCTTAACGATGGCGTCACCGGCGGCGACGG
>SFHU01000096.1 GCA_004555535.1 Clostridiales bacterium | reverse complement strand
CCAACACAACAACGCCATTGAAACGAGTGGTCTGATCGCTGCCATACAGCCACATGATGAACTCATTACTGCGTCCACCGAAACGATTTTGGCACATCAGAGCATCATCAAGAGCATACACGATAGGATCACCAATACGAGCTTGAACAGCCCTTTGCCATGCGGTGGCACCGACATAGTCGCTCCGATTGGGAAGATCCTTCTTGCGCGGGTCGTACTTGGGCAGCGTAGCAGTCTTTCGGTTGATTAGATCAGATTGTTCATGGTATTCTAATAGCTTCATCTCCAGAGAGGGTATATTTGTTGCCAGGTTTCGGGAGAAGGAACATATCGTGATCGAAGTGAGGATGGACGAGAATGATCTGACTTCAACATAACTTAAGGCAATCTATACTGGAATCCGATTGGTTCGTTTTTCCTTGGAAATGCTGGCTTTTTCACCGCTTGCATGGTATAGTATTGGTGTTTCAGGGTACTGACAGGAGGTGGATATATGGCTGCTGCAAGTCGAAAACCCATTGCAAAGCTCTGCCTTGCGCTGGGGCTGTTCATCCTTGCGGGCGTTTTCCGGCAGATGGATCGCCTGGCCGCGCCGCTGCCCTCCGCCGTATATTTTCTGTTGACCAATCTGATCTATATCGGGCTGGCCATGGCGTGGGGATTTTCCATATCGCGCCGAAGCCTGCATCGAAACGACCGGCGATGGCTGCTTCTGGGCTGCACGATGGCCGTGCTGTGGCTGTTTCTGCGCGCGGTCAAGTATCGATTTTTCAGCGACGATACCATTACGCGCCATCTGTGGTATCTGTATTATGTGCCGCAGATTCTTGCGCCGCTGTTCAGCCTGTTCGCCGCGCTTCAGCTTGGACGGCGGGAGGGCGATGCGCTTTCTCGCAAATGGTATCTGCTGTTCATTCCTGCTGCGCTGCTGATCGGCGGCATTCTGACTAATGACCTGCACCAGATGGCATTTCGAGCCGCGCCGGGCGCTGTGACGCTGGAAGCGGACTATACCCACGGCCGGGTATACTATCTTGCCATGACGTGGATTGTCGCTCTGCTGCTGGCGACAGGAATTATCGTTTACCGCAAGTGCCGCGTGTCTGAAAGCAGGCGATACGCATGGGTGCCGCTCTGTGTTTTTCTGGGCGGGTTTGCGTTGTGCAGTCTGAGCTTCGCGAATATCTACACCTTCCACAAGATGCCGGAGTGCTTCTGCCTGACGTTTGCGGCGTTCTGGGAGAGCTGCCTGCAGGTAGGGCTGCTGCCGACTAACGGCCATTACCGCTATTTCTTTTCCGAATCCACCGTCGCCGCGCAGATCGTGGACGGGAAGGGGTGCCCCGTCTACCGCGCGAAAAACGCGCCCAATCTCACGCCAAATCAGCTGGAAGCGGGAGCACGCGAATCGATTCTGCTGAACACGGACACGCGGCTGCAAAGCGTGCCGGTGCAGGACGGGCGCGTGTACTGGGTGGAGGATATTGCGAAAATCAATCGGATTCAGGCGCAGCTTGCCGAAATCAACGCGCAGCTTTCAGAAGAAAACGAACTGATTCAGGCGGAAAACGAACTGAAGCGTCAGCGCGCGCAGACTGAGGAAAAGAACCGGCTCATGGACGAGATGATCGCGCTTGTGCGGCCCCAGCTGCATCAAATCAACCGGCTTCTGGAAGAAGAAAGCGTTCAAAATCTGAAACATGTCTGCCTGCTGGGCGCGTATGTCAAGCGGCGGGTCAATTTGGCGCTGATCTGCGATAAGAAAGCGGCCGTCCTCGCGGACGAGCTGGCGCACTGCATCCGGGAGTCGCTGACTTATCTGACGCAGTACGGCGCGGTCTGTACGCTGCATCAGGACGGGCGGGGCGACGTGAACAGCCGCGATGTGCAGACTGCCTACGACTTTTTCGAGGATTGTCTGGAAACCGCGCTGCCGACACTGAGCGCGCTGATGGTGCGCGTGGAATGCGGCGAGCGCTTTTCCGTTCGCCTGATGCTGGAGGACGCGGCAGGGCTTCCGAACGTGGACAAATATCGGACTTTGGGGAAACTGACCATTGACGATGCGGACGGCGAGTTGTGTGCGACGCTCTCCTTTGATCGGGGAGGTGAGTGCGCATGAATCCGTTTTACGCCGGTTTGATGTGTACATCGCTGCTGGTCGGAACGATTGCCAGTCTGTTCGGCTGCATGAGCGCGGTGCGCTGCCATCACCGCTCTGCGTTCGCAATTTGTCTGGTGATCGCTTTGCTGGATTTTGCGCCGCTGGCCGTGCTGCTCGCTCGTCTGCCGGAAAGCGAGACCCTTTCCCCGGTTCCATGGACGGCAGCCGCATTGTCCCTGACGGCGCTCAGCCTTTTTGCGTCCTTCACGCTGTGGCATAAAAGCAGGCGACAGCTTTCGCCGGTTTCCATCAAGGAAAGCTGCGATCATCTGCCCAGCGCGCTGTGTTTTGCGGGGGAAAATGGTCTGCCCTGCCTGAAGAACCTCAAGATGGACGAACTGAGCCACCGGATCGCGGGCGAAGCGCTGATGAACGCGAACGAATTTTGGGGAGCCGTGGCGCATGAACCCATCGTCACGCTGCCGGACGGCCAGACGTGGAGCTTTGAACGCACACCGCTTTATCTGTCCGGACAGACTGTCTATCAGATCATCGGCACGAACATCACCGAGGAAGCGCGACTCAAGCGCGAACTGGAAAGAGAGAATCTGCGGCTGGAAGATATGAACCGCAGGCTCAGGCAGTACGGGCAGGAAGTGCAGGAGCTGACCCGCGAAAGGGAGATACTGCGCGCCAAGACCCGCGTCCACGATGAGATCGGCCAAGTGCTGCTGCAAACCCGGCAGTTCCTTTCCGGCACGCTGGGTGATGCGGAGGGCATCTGTGCACAGTGGCGGCAGAACGCCTGGCTACTGCTAGGCAAATACGCGGAGGAAGCGCGTGAGGACAGCTTTGAACAGCTCGCCCGCGCGGCACAGGCCATCGGAGCGGCCATAGCGCGCGTTGGAGCGTTTCCCGAAGACGGCACGGAAAACGCGCATCTGGCGGAGGCCGCCGCCCATGAGTGTCTGACGAATCTGGTGCGCCACGCCCACGGCACGCGGCTTGAAATATCCAGCGAAGCAACCAAAATCGGATGGAAAATCCGCTATATCAACGATGGGGACGCGCCGACCGGACCCATCGTCGAGGGCAGCGGACTGTCGTCGCTGCGCGCGCAGGTCGAGGCGGCTGGCGGCGAAATGGTGGTGGAGCACGCGCCGCGCTTTGCGCTGACGCTGATTTTGCCCATGGAAAGGCGGGATGCCGAATGAAATACAAAGTCATGATCGTTGAGGATCAGACCATGCCCCGGGAACTGTTCGAGCTGCGAATTCAATCCTCCGAGCATTTTGAAACGGTGCTTTCCATCGACAATGCCTCGCTTGCGGAGGTGTACTGCCTGCGCTTTCCGGTTGACCTGATTCTGATGGACGTCATCACCCGCAACGGCGAAAACGGGCTGGACGCAGCGGCGCGGATCAAGCGTGCGTTTCCCCAGATCAAAATCATCATCGTGACCTCCATGCCGGAATGCTCGTATCTAGGCCGCGCGCGGGAGATCGGCGTGGAGAGCTTCTGGTACAAGGAGGAGCAGCGCGAAAGCCTGCTGGACGTGATGGAACGCACCATGGCAGGCGAATCCGTCTATCCGGACGCAACGCCGGAGATGCAATTAGGACTTGCCAGCAGCTACGAGTTTACCGAGCGCGAACTGGAGGTGCTGCGCGAAATGACCGGCGGCGATACCAATCAGGAGATCGCCGAGCGCCTGCACATGTCCGTGGCGACGGTCAAAACGCACATCCTCAACATGCTGGAAAAAACGGGCTTCAGAAATCGCACCGAGCTGGCCGTGCGTGCACGGGAGAGCGGGCTGGTGATTCTGAATCGGAAAAACTGAATATCATAGCAAAAGAGCTGCCTGCGGGCGGCTTTTTTGTTTTTTGGTGAGAAAACAGCCATTTGGTTGATGCGCGGCGCTTTCCTTTCTGGTACGCTGAAATATAGAAGGGGGAAGTGCCATGAGAGAGATTGTGGTCAGCATGCAAAACACGCTGTTTTCAGAGGCAGTCGCGCAGACACTTTCGGGAACGGGCGAGTTCCGGGTAGAACAGGTGCTGCCCGGAAAGACCGGCGATACCTTCTCCCTGTGCCGGGCCGCGCAGGCAGATATTCTGCTGATGGAGGTCAGCCGCCTCGCCGCATACACGCTGGAAAACCGGCTCAGGCTGATTGATCGCGTGCGCAGGGCGGTTCCCCGGTGCCAATTCGTACTGCTGTGCGATGAAAACAGCGATCCTGAGCTGGCGCAGAGCGTCAAACGCGCCCGTCAGGACCGCCTGATCGACGCGTTCCTCTACGCTTCCGTTACCCCCGCCTATCTGACCGCCGCGCTGGATGCGCTGTGAGAAAGGAGCGATCGCCATGAAAAGACGATGGAAGCGCATTTTCGCCGGACTGCTTGCCGCGCTGACGCTGTGCCTGTGTCCGTGCTTCGCTGGAGCCGCGCCACCTGAAGATCTGCCGGCGGTGAAAACCTTCCGGTACGCCACCTCCGGCATGTGCATCGAGGAGTTCAACCGCTATCAGATCAAGGAAACGGCGCGCGGCCGCTTCGCCTGGATTGAACGGCACAATGACGATCACTACGTGCTGCCTCTGACCGACGAGGACATGTCCTCCTTCTCCGCGCTGGTGCGGGCGCTGAATCTGGCCGAATGGAACGGCTACCATGAAATCGACCGCTACGCGCTGGACGGAGCGAGCTTCTCGTTGAGCGTCGAATTTGAGGACGGCGCAGTTATCGACGCCAGCGGCTCCAACTGTTTTCCCAGAGGTTATAGCGAAAAGGCATCCGCGATCAGAGACTTCTTTGAAAAACTGATGGAGGAATACGGATTCGACCTGAACGACCTCTGGCTATGACGCAATATAGCCGCCGCCCTTCTGGCTTCTGCAGACGAGAGCAATTCACTGCGGGCGCAAAAGCAGATTCGTACCCTGCGGAAGACGGAGCTGGACAGCCTTTACAGCGAATGGCTGCAAAGGGCGCAGGCGGAGGGTCGGGGGACAATCATCGCCGCGCAGGCGACATATATGAACTATCCGGCGGTTCAGGAGGCGGTACTTCAGCAGCAGTGCGACGAAGAGACTGCTGCTCTGCAGATCAACGCTGAGCTTGCGCGTCAATGCGCGCCGCTTTGCAATATGCTCCATAACGAACAATAGAACAGACAGGGACGGAGGGTATCGAATGATGAAAAGATCGCTAATCTTGGTTCTCTCCCTGCTGATGCTGGTTCTCTGGATACCCGCATTGGCCGAATCCACCGACTGGAATTATGACGCGAACTACGCCATACTCCGCGGCTATGACGGCGCGGGCGGCGACGTGGTCGTGCCCGCGGAAATCGACGGCTTCACGGTGGACGTGATCGGCATAAACGTGTTCAAGGGCGATACGATCACGTCCCTGACGCTGCCCGAGACGGTGCTTGAGCTCAGGAGCGGCGCCGTCGCCTCGTGCGAAAATCTGGCCAGCGTTACGCTGCCCCAGAGCCTTGCGGTCATCAACCGCATGAATTTCTTCAGCTGCAATGCGCTGAGCGAGGTCACCATTCCCGCGGGCGTGCGCTACATCGGCGACGGCTCGTTCAGATTTTGCGACGCGCTGCGCAAGATCACCTTCGAGGGCGTGTGCCCGGCGATCGACATGGACTGCTTCAGCGTCCTTCCCGAGGACGCGGTGGCCTATGTCCCGGACGATCAGCTGGAGGCGTACACGGCGGCCTTTGAGAACGCCGGCAGCACGGTGAGCGTCCAGCCCAGCGGCAAAAACGCCGTGGTCGTGGAAAACAACGGCTATGTGGAAGAGGAGTTCGACTTCGACGCCTCCACCGGCACCATCACCTCCTACAACGGCTACGCCACCTATCTCGCCATTCCCGAGACCATCGGTGGCGCGCCGGTGAAGGCCATCGGCCCCGAGGCCTTCGCGAGCCACTCCTATCTGGCGTTTTTGGAGCTGCCCGAGGGACTGGAAGCCATCGGCGACAGCGCGTTCTACAACTGCGAAACGCTGGGCCGCGTGAAATTCCCCTCCACGCTGAAGACCATCGGCAGCAACGCCTTCTACAACGCCTATAAGAGCAGCGTGCTGGAGCTGACGAGCGTGGAGAGCATCGGCGATTACGCGTTCTATTTCGCCGGCATCAAGGGTTCTCTGGAGCTGCCCGAGGGACTCAAGTCCATCGGCGAGAACGCGTTTGAATCCTGCTCCAACATGGGCGCCGATCTCTATCTGCCCTCTACGCTGGAGTCCATCGGCTCCAACGCGTTCAAGGGCGACTACAACATCCAGTACATCGTTCTGGAAAGCCCGACCGCGCCCACGCTGGGCGAGAACGTCTTCACGGGCTGCGATTATCTGTACGACATCGACCTGAACGCCCACGGCAGCCGTCAGGAGATGGAGCAGTGGCAGGCCTATGTGGATGCGCTGGGGCTTCCCTGCCGCGTCTGGCGCGCTCAGGATCCCACCGCCCAGTCGCCCGAAAAGGGTTCCTATACCTATGAAAACTGCGTGCTGACCGAGTACACCGGTTCGCAGGCGCGCATTCATCCCCACCTTACCGTCTCGAAGGAGCCGGTGGTCGGCCTGGGCGACGGCGTGTTCAAGGACAGCCAGACCATCGAGTACTTCTCCGTCGCGCATAACGATGTGTTCACCACAATCGGCGCGGAGGCCTTCATGAACAGCTCTATCCGGGATGTGGATCTGTTCGACTCGGTGACCGACATCGGCGCGCGGGCGTTCGCCGGCTGCGCGCAGCTGGAAGAGCTGACGCTGCCCGATTCGCTGACCACCATCGGCGAGGGCGCACTGGACGGCCTGACCGGGCTCAAAAAGCTGGTGGTCAGGTGCGATCCCGCGCTCATTCCCGCGGGCGTATTCGCCAATATGCCCAATCTGAGCGAAGTGACCATTGAGAGCGGCGCTGTCCCGGCGCATATGTTCGAGGGCAGCGGCGTGACCGCCCTTACGCTGGGCGCGGGCGTGACCGAGATCGGCGAGAAGGCCTTTGCGGGCACAGCGCTCAACGCTGCCGGGATGACCAACGTAACCGTCATCGGCGCGGGCGCGTTTGCCAACACTGCACTGACGAGTGTCAACCTGCCGCAAGCCGCCGCCATTGGAGAAGGCGCGTTTGAAGGTTCCGCGCTGGAAAGCGTGCATGTGAGCGCCTCCGCTTCCGTGGGCGAGAGAGCCTTCGCGAACACAAAGCTGAAACAGCTGGTCATTCCCACCGCCGGCAGCTTCCCGCTTTCCGCCGTCGAGGGCACGAGCGCCGAGCTGCGCCTGCCCGCCGACGCGACCGACGAGCAGCTAGCCGCGTGGAACGAGACGCTCAAGCGCCCGTGGTACGACCCCATGCTGCGCGAGGGCGAAGCGAGCAAATTCGTGAAGATGCCCTTCGAACCGACGCCTGCCGAGAACTTCGAGTTCGATCCGGACACCGGCCTGATCTCCGCCTACACCGGCACCGATGTGGACGTTGTCGTGCCGCGCGAGATCGACGGCGTGACCGTCGTGGGCTTTGCAAACTACAACGCCTTTGATTCCTGCCACGACTACACCGATTCCTCTGTGGAGACCAATCGCACCGAGTGGGTGCATCTGCGCACGCTGGTGCTGCCCGAAACGATCAAAGAACTGCCGGGCATGATGCTCGCCTACTGCCAGCAGTTGGAGACCTTCGTCTGCTACGCGCCCCTTGAGAGCACCGGTGGCAATCAGTTTATGCTCTGCCGCAGCCTGAACAATGTGATATTCGTCAACGGCGTGCGTGAGATCGGCAACTACGCCTTCGACAGCGCGGGTCCGCTGGGCAATCTGTACTTTGGCGGGCATCTCGTGAAGATCGGCCAGCAGGCGTTCAACTTTGCGGGGCTGACCTCCTTCGTGGCCGATGCGGAGAGCGTCGAATACGGCGCGTTCACCGAGTGCCAGAACCTGACCAGCCTGCACTTCACCAGCAAGATGAAGGGCTTTGGCGAAAATTGCATCATCAACTGTCCGAATCTTGACGAGATCTGCTTCGACGGCTGCGATCTGACCATGTCCCCCATGGGACTGATGATGAACGTTGCGCCCAAGCTGACCGTGCGCGTGCCCGAAGGCATGAGCGAGGAAAACCGGAACCATGCGCAGAAGTGCGTGAGCTGGAACAGCTCGCCGGTGGAAGTGACCGTCGTCACCGAAGCCTGCGCCCACGCCCTGCCCGTGTTGCCCGACCTGCCCGCGCTGCTTCCCCAACTGACGCTGGATCCCAGCGTGGAAGCCGCCGCACCCGAGCCGGAGGCCGCTCCCGAGCCTGAAGCCGCTCCCGAGCCCGAAGCCGCTCCCGAGCCCAAAGCGCAGAGCGCCGCCATCCCCGATGAATATCTGGGCGTATGGTACGGCGTGAGCATGGAAATGGAGGGCGTGTCTTATCCGCTGGCCGACATGGGCATGGATCTGACCCTCACCATCGGTGCGGACGGCACGGCTGAAATGAACATGAACGGCGAAGGCGAGAGCATACAGTGCTCGATGCAGGACGGCGTGCTCACAGCGGACGGCGTGAGCATCGCGCTGCAGGAGGGTATGCTCGTCGTTTCCGAGGACGGCGTGACCATGACGCTGAGCCGCGAGAAGCCCGAAGCGTCGGCTGCGTCCATACCGGTCATAGACGAGAGCGCCACGATCGACGATCTCAAGGGCGTCTGGACGCTGGCGCGCGTCGCAATGGACGGCATGACGCTGCCCGCAGAGGCTGCGGAAATGGCCGGCGACACGCTGGTCGTCTACGGCGACAGCTGCGATCTGACGCTGCAGGGCATGACGATGGACGGCCTGACCTGCCGCATGGACGGCTACACGCTGCTCATTTCCATACTGGACGGCGAGGCCGCCGCCACGCTGCGTGAGGACGGGACGCTCTGCCTGGAGATGAGCGACGTTACGCTCTGGTACGAGCGCACCGGCGACGCGCCCGAAGCACCCGCCGCGGAGCCTGTTCCCGAGACTACGTCCGATCCAGCGACCATGCCTGAACCCGCCGCCGGCGGCGCTGAAGTCATGATTGGTAAGAAGTACGTCATGACTGACGCAGATGTGAACGGCTACAACATGACCGCCGCGCAGATGGGGAATTTTGAATACTCCATTTTGCTCCAGGAGGACGGCGCGGTGACCTTCGTCATGGCGGGCTCGGACATTCCCGGCCTGACCTGGGCCTACGGCAGGATTCCCACGGAGGCAGGCGAGGTCGATGGCGTCGTCATCGACTATTACACGCAGGCGCTGAACCTGGTGCCCACGGAGAAGGGCTTCGACATGGATTACTTTGGCTCCATGCTGATGCATTTTGCCCCCGAAGACTCGACTCAATAAGCGCTTTTCCTCCCGCGCCGCCGAAAATGAGCGCGGCGGCGCGGTTCCCTTCGAGCTTTGATTCTCACCGAATAATAAAGAGGAGGTTTTTCTCATGAAGAAAACCATCGCATTTTTGCTGATTGCGCTGCTGACGCTTTCCTTTTCCGCCGCCCTCGCCAATTCCGCTCCGATGAGCAAGGAGGATCAGATGGTCGGTCTGGTGAAGAGCTTTCTGGAAGAGAATGAATTCCCCTATGAATACGACGACTATACGTTTACGGTGCCCTTTGCCGTTGAGAACTCGATGGAATATGTCTACATGACGGTTTACATCTACGACGACATGCTGGCCGTGTCCGCGGACGCGCCGGTACTGGGAACCGGGGATGTCTTTGAAAAAATGGCGGTGTTCGCCGCGCTGGCCAACAACGAGATCTACTATGCGCAGTTCCGCGTTGAGCTCGACGCAGACAAGGTCTACGTCTCCTGCCGTTCCTGCAATCTGGTGGAGGACGTCATCCCCGGGGAGAACGAACTGTTTTACCTGTTCGCCATGCCGCAGAGCTATATGGAGGACTACGGCGACGGCATCCTGGCGGTGCTCGACGGCGGCGATCCCTACGAGGCGTTTGAAGCCTGTCAGAAGGCGGTAGATGCGCAATGACGGACAGCACGAATCCGTATCTGACCGCAAAGGCCTCCGCCAGAAGAAAAACGGATCCCCCCGTTGCGCTGGTCTGCGCCATCTTTGCGGCAGCGACCGCATCCTCGACGGTCACGATGTTTTCGCAGGGGAAAACGCTAGCCGGCGTGATGGGTATTCTCATATTTGCCGCGCTCGCGACGCCGGTCTTTCGCATTCTTCGCCGCGCATACCGCAGAGCCTGTGCGCACCGCATCGCGGGGGCGCTGCTACCGCTGACGGAGGAGAGCCTGACCTTTGACCGGCTTGAAACCGTCCTCTCCTCCGGCAGGGCCCTTGAGCAGCTCCAATCGCTCATCGGCAAAGGATACCTGCAGAATCTGAGGATCGACTCTGAAAATCGCACGGTAGGACTGTATATGCCCGAGGGCGCTCTCGTGCAGTGGGTCTGCGCGAGCTGCGGCGCGAAAAACCTCGCCCGAAGGGGCGGCCCCATGCGCTGCAGATACTGCGACCAGCCGCGCGGACAATGACGGAAGACTCGACCATTAAGGCAGCACCGCCTAATTCGGCGGCGCATCCGGCGCTGTTTTTCCGTCGCCTGCGGCATGCAGATTCCCCGGTTTGCCTCCAGGAAGCCTTCGAAATCTGCGTCTGCATCCGACGGAAAAGCATTCGCCGCCCGGCAGCCGCATTTGCGCGGTGCTGCCTCAACGACCTGACGAAAGGAAGTGCAGCCATGAAAAGAAGCATCAGCGTCCTGCTGGTTCTCATGTTTCTGTTTCCCGCCTCCGCCCTGGCAGATCTCAGACGGGGCGACCGCGGCGAGGAAGTGCGCGAGCTTCAGCAGATGCTCTGGGATACCGGATTCATCTTTGAAGAGCCGGACGGCGTATTCGGCGGCAACACCGAAAAGGCCGTGAAGTGGTTTCAGGAATATGCGCTGCTCGAGCAGACCGGCGTAGCCGACGACCGAACCATCGATTCGCTCTACGCCTGCTGGCTTCGGATTATGGAGGAAAACGGCTACATCGTGCCCGACGACGAAATGGAGCCCCAGACCGCGGGCTTCGTGCCGGGGTATAATCCGTACGGCGACGACTACGGCGAAGATTACGGCGACAGCTACGGCGATTACCCGGCCTACTGCCATCGCTACATGACGGATGCGGGTGACGAGCACGTCGAAAGGAGTGGATCGACCTCTCTATGGAGAAGGATCGCGCCGCCGTGGCCTCCTCTCAGGCGTTCTTCACGCTCTGGCTGGAGCAGCAGCGGATCGTGCTGGAGCAGCAGGGAGTCGAGAATGTGGACGATCACATCGAGGCGCTGCTGCGCAATCAGTGCGTCGAGCTGTGCGAGAGAGTATATGCGGCCCGGACGGAATAATTTTGAACGAAAGAAGGACGAACCATGAGTACTGCCAGTTATAATTGCCCATGCTGCGGCGGCCCGCTCAAGTTCAGCGGCGAAAGCGGCAGGCTGGAATGCGCCGCCTGCGGAAACAGCTACGAGCCGGAAGCGCTGGAAATGCTGAACGCGTCCGAGAGCGGCGAGCAGATTTCCTTCGAGCGCCCAAAGGAGGGATTTCGGGCGGAGGAGGGCGTGCAGGCCTATCTCTGCAAGAACTGCGGCGCGGAGCTGATCACCGAGGATACCACCACCGCCACCGAATGTCCGTACTGCGGTAGCCCCACCATACTGCCCGACCGCGTCGCGGGCAGCGTGAAGCCTGAAAAGGTAGTGCCGTTTACCGTCACAAAGGAGCAGGCGCAGAAGCAGTTTGAAGATTATTTCAAGGGCAAGCGCCTGCTGCCCAACATTTTTCTCAACAGCCGCAACCGCATTTCGGAGATGCGCCGGCTGTACGTTCCTTACTGGCTTTTCAGCTGCGACGCGTGCGCCGACATGGTGTACGACGCGGAAAAGGTGCGCACGGAGCAAAAGGGCGAGTGGGAAATTACCCGCACGAAGCACTATCTTGTGCGCCGCAAAGGCGGCATGCGCTTTGAAAACATTCCGGTAGACGGCAGCGTCAAGATGGACGACAAGCTCACCGAATCGCTCGAGCCCTACGATTTAAGCGCCGCGATTCCCTTCCAGAGCGCCGTTCTGGCCGGAGCCATGGCGGATCACGCGGACGCGGACTGCGACGCGTGCGAAAAGCGCGCCGTGGAGCGTGTGGAGCGCAGCGTCGAACAGGCCATGCTCGACACCGTGAGGGACTATGACACGGTCAACGAGCGCAACAGGCGCATCGTTACGGAGCGCGGCAGCGCGACGCCCGCGCTGCTGCCCGTGTGGCTGATGACAACCGTAAAGGAAGGCAAAACCTATACCTTCGCCGTCAACGGCCAGACCGGCAAGCTGACGTGCGACGTGCCGGCCGACAAGAAGAAATCCCTGCTGTGGGGCGGCGGCGTGTTCGCCGGAACCCTTGGCGTCGCCGCGCTGATTCTTTCGCTGATGGAAGCGCTGGGCAGCGGTTCGCTGCTGATCTGCGCGGTGGTTGCGGCCATCATCGCGCTGGCGGTCGTCGGCGCGCTGAAGGGGCAGCTGAAGCAGGCGGCGCAGCAGAGCGCGGCGGGCGGCTATATCCGGGAGGGATCCTTCCGCCTGGATGTGAACGCCGACCATTTTCTCTATGAAAGCACGACGAAGCGGAAGATTGAAAACAACACGCAGAAGAAATAACAGGAGGAATCGCTATGGGATTGATTGCGGCTGCATTGAACGCGGCGGGCGGCACGCTGGCCAGCCAGTGGAAAGAGTACTTTTATGTGGATGCCCTGCCGGACAGCGTGCTGGCGACCAAGGCGGAGAAAAAGGTTCGAGGTCGCTTTGGCGGCAGCCGGCATGAGGACGACAACGTGATCTCCGATGGCAGCGTCATCGCCGTGGCCGACGGCCAGTGCATGATGATCGTGGATCAGGGAAAAATCGTCGATTTCTGCGCCGAGCCGGGCGAGTATGTCTTTGAGCAGGGCGGCGAACCCAGCATCTTCTACGGGCCGTTCAATGGCGAGAAGATGAAGGCCGTTTTGAAAACCACCTTCGATCGCCTTTCCTTCGGCGGTCAGGCCGGCAGGGATCAGCGGGTCTATTTCTTCAACACCAAGGAAATCCTGGGCAACAAATACGGAACGCCCAGTCCGGTTCCCTTCCGCGTGGTGGACGGCAATATCGGCCTGGACGTGGATATTTCCATTCGCTGTTTCGGCGAATACAGCTATCGCGTGACCAACCCGATGCTGTTTTACACGAACGTCTGCGGCAATGTGGAGGGCGACTACACGCGCGAGCAGATCGACAGTCAGCTCAAGAGCGAACTGCTGACCGCGCTTCAGCCCGCGTTCGCAAAGATTTCCGAGATGGGCATCCGCTACAGCGCGCTGCCGGGGCACACCACGGAGATCGCCGCCGCGCTTAACGATGTGCTCTCCGAAAAGTGGGCGGATCTGCGCGGCGTGGAGATCGTGTCCTTTGGCATAAACTCCGTCAAAGCCTCCGAAGAGGACGAGGCGATGATCAAGGAGCTGCAAAAGAACGCCGTTTTCCGCAACGCGAACATGGCGGCGGCGCATCTGGTGGGCGCGCAGGCGCAGGCCATGCAGGACGCCGCGAAAAATCAGGGCGGCGCGTTCACCGGCTTCATGGGCATGAACATGGCCCAGCAGGGCGGCGGCGTGAACGCGGCGCAGCTGTTCCAGATGGGCGCGCAGCAGCAGGCACAGGCTCCGCAGCAGAGCGCGCCGGTTCAGCCGAGCGTGAACGCCTGGAAGTGCGCCTGCGGCGCGACGGCCACTGGCAAGTTCTGCCCCGAATGCGGCGCGAAAAAGCCCGAGCCCCAGCCCGCGGCAGGCTGGACGTGTTCCTGCGGCGCGGTCAATACCGGCAAGTTCTGTTCGGAATGCGGCGCGAAGCGCCCGGCAGGCGCGCCGGTCTACCGCTGCGACAAGTGCGGCTGGCAGCCCGCCGATCCGACGCATCCGCCGAAATTCTGCCCGGAGTGCGGCGATCCGTTCGACGAGAGCGACTGCGTATAATACGCCGTAAATTTTCCGGACGTTCCCGCCCGTATGCTTCTGAGCCTGCGATGGTTTTCGCAGGCTTTTTTTGCTGCGCTTTCCGTCTGTTTGACGATGCGAGCGCACCGGTCGGGGTCTTTCTCCCGCATAGACCGAACGCTGGCAGGAGGGAGAAAGCGGCCCGTCTTTTCGTTATTGAAACTGCGACAGGCTGCACTGAACGATGTTTGAGAAATATCTGATTACGGGAGCGACGGGTTTTCTGGGACGCACTGTGCTGGCGCAGCTGAAGGACGCGAAGGCGGAAGTTCGGGCGTTGGTCATGGACGGCGATCCGTTGGCGCGGGAGCTTCCTCAGAATGTTCGCGTCATGACGGGCGACGTGTGCGACGAGGCCGCGCTCGGACGCTTCTTTGCGGGCGCGGATGAGCATACCTGCGTCATTCACTGCGCGGGGATAATCTCAGTGGCCACGCATCCGAGCGACCGAATCTACCGGGTCAACGTGGACGGCACAAGGAATATTCTGAAATTCTGCAGCCAATGCGGCGTTGGAAAGCTGGTCTACGTCAGCTCCGTCCATGCGATTCCGGAAAAGCCGAAGGGCACGGAAATTGCGGAGACAACGACCTTTTCCCCGGAGCTTGTCAGGGGCGATTACGCAAAGAGCAAAGCCATGGCCACGACGCTGGTGCTGCAGGCGGCGAAGGAAGGGTTGAACGCCAGCGTCGTGTTCCCCTCGGGCATCATCGGGCAAGGCGATCTGGGAAAGGGCAGCATTACGAATATGCTGCTGTCCTTCCTCGCGGGAAAGCTGCCGCTGGCGGTAAAGGGCGGATATGATGTCTGCACTGCATGCAAAAGTAATCTCCGTTCATCCTGTCGCTGTGCGAGCTGATCGTCGGCGGGCGCGACGGCCTGCAGCCCATTGAAAAGACCATCATCGACCGCGCGGTGCACATCATCTACCAGCCCTACCTGAGCGACCCGAGGCCGGAGAACATCCCCATTCTGGAGGATCTGTACAATGCCCTGCGCCAGCAGGAGGAAAAGGAAGCACAGACGCTGGCGACCGCGCTGGAAATCTACGTGACCGGCTCCCTGAATGTGTTCAACCATCGCACCAACGTGGATGTGAATAACCGGTTGGTCTGCTACGACATCAAGGAGCTGGGTAAACAGCTCAAGAAGCTGGGGATGCTCATCGTGCAGGATCAGGTGTGGGGCCGCGTCACCGCCAACCGTGCCGAGGGTAAATCCACCCGGTACTACATGGACGAGTTCCACTTGCTGCTCAAAGAAGAGCAGACGGCGGCATACTCCGTGGAAATCTGGAAGAGATTCCGCAAGTGGGGCGGCATTCCGACGGGCATCACGCAGAACGTGAAAGA
>SFHU01000095.1 GCA_004555535.1 Clostridiales bacterium | reverse complement strand
TGACAAACATAGCTTCTCTCTTTCCTCAATCCCGAAGAAAACGTGAAAATTTCTTCATCATTGCGCAGGCTCTGCTGCGCTTGACAATTATACCCTGCTTTATTTCCCGCCGTCAAGGGCTCTTATGCAGACAATTTCCCAAACCGCGCAAAAAAATGCAAAGAATCGCTTGCTTTTTCCCGCCGCCTGTGCTATCATACGTAACTGGCACATCCTTGTTCTGCATGAGACATTGCAGAGCCAGAGTCCAAAAGGAGGTGAAAGGATCATGAATAAGTACGAACTGATCTACATCATTGACACCGCTGTCGAGGAGGCTGCCCGTGGGGAGCTCATCGAGAAGTTCAATGGTATCATCGCCGCGAACGGCGGTGAGGTCGTCAAGGTTGAGGAGTGGGGCAAGCGCCGTCTCGCCTACGCCATCAACTACAAGACCGAAGGCTATTACGTGTATGTCGCTTTCAACGGCAGCGCTGAGCTGCCCAAGGAGCTCTCCCGTAATCTCGGCATCAACGAGAACGTCATCCGTTCCCAGATCGTCAGGCTCCTCGAGAAGAAGAGCAGCGTTAAGCCGCGCCCGGTTCGCGTCGCGCCGGTGGCCGAAGAGGCTCCCGCCGCCGCTGAGGCCGCTGCCGAAACCGCCGCTGAGTAAGCTCATGATATCGTAACAAGAGGAAACAGAGCAGTATGAATAAGGTTTATCTGATCGGCAATCTCACCCGTGACCCGGAGATGCGCTCCACGTCGACCGGTATCCCCGTGTGCAATTTCAGCATCGCGGTCAACCGCCGCAAGCGGGCCGACGGCCAGCAGGAGACGGATTTCTTCAACATCGTCACGTGGCGCCAGCTTGCCGAGCTCTGCAGCCGCTATCTGGCCAAGGGCAGAAAGGTCGCCGTCTCCGGCTCCATCCAGACCCGCACCTATGAGGCGCAGGACGGAAGCAAGCGCTCCGCGTTTGACATTGTGGCCGACGAGGTCGAGTTCCTGAGCTCCGCCCAGGCCGGCGCTTCCTCCGGCGAGTATCACGCGCCGTCCCCCGCCCCCGCCGCGCCGCGCGCGCCGCAGGCTCCGGCCTACAATGCGCCCGCCGACGCCGGCTTCACCCAGGTTCAGGTGGACGACGACGAGCTTCCCTTCTGATTGTTGAATTGAACACCGAGATTGAAAACTGCCGGCCTGACCGGCCATGAAAGGAGAGCATTCCATGTCTGAAGATCGTGGAGCACGCCGCCCGCGCAGCCGCAAGCCGCGCCGCAAGGTCTGTGCTTTCTGTGTGGACAAGATCGAGTACATCGATTACAAGGAGTTCCGTGACGTGAACTCCCGCATGCGCCGCAACATCAACGAGCGCGGCAAGATCATGCCCCGCCGTATGAGCGGCAACTGCGCCAAGCATCAGCGTCAGCTGTCTGAGGCCATCAAGCGCGCCCGTGCCATCGCGCTGCTGCCCTACACCGCTGAGTAAGCTGCTGAAAGCAAGCATCAAACCCCCGGCAGGAAGCTGCCGGGGGTTTTCTTTTTCTTCTTTAATGGGGCAAATCACACGCAGCCGCACGCCTCACTCCAGGGAGACGTAATCCTTGAGCACAAAGCCGCGCAGCGGCACGTTGCCCGCCATCGCCTCGACATAGGCCCACTCGTGATGATCGGTGTAATAGGCCAGCAGCGTAACGTATTCCCCGGCGCTCAGATAGGCCAGGTTCTCCTTGACCAGCGTGGGATCGTCCGTCATCGCGCAGTCCTTCGTGATCTTCGCCTTGCGGTAGGCAAAGTCCATGTCGGAGGTCTTGTAGGTGTATTGGAGCTGGCTCAGGTCGACGTAGCCCGTGCGCGTGCCGCCGTTACTGCGCCAGTAGAGCACGAACGCCCAGGTGCCCTCCTTGCCCGCGATGTAGATCTCCTCGTCGGTGTCGCACTTCGCGTAGCCGCCCGCCGCGCGGTAGTATTCCTTGCCGGGTCCGGAATAGACCGCCAGCTTCTGGCCGCCGACAAACTTTGCCCGCTCAAACTCGAGCACATAGACGGGGCCGCTTCCGCCCGTCGGATAGACGTAGGTGTTCTGCTTCTCCGTCGCCAGCGTCGCCGCGCAGGCGCCCGCCGCGCAGAGCATCAGCACCAGAGCCAGCGCCAGGGCAAACCCTCTCTTCATCGCATGTTCCTCCTTGGTCGTTTCTTGCCCCGGGATTCTCCCGGCTTCCCCCTGTTTGTTTTCAATTATACTGTCTTCCGTCGGGGCTGTCAATGCCCTCTCCGGCGGGTCAGGCCGCCTTGCGTGTGCTCAGGATCATGCCAAACAGGCCACCCGCCGCCAGGCCCATGCCCAGGTCGGCCAGATAGGCCGTCAGGCGCGGACTCTCGCCCATCAGCAGGCTGTAGCAGACGATGCCCAGCGCCATATACAGCAGGCCCACGCTCGCGCCGCGCAGCACGCCGCCGCTCTCGCCCCCGCGCATGGCGGAGGTCACGCCCGCGAGGATCGAGACGAACTTGACCACCTGGTTGATCGCCGTGACGGCGCGGTCGCTCGCGTTCCACCAGTTGAGCAGCAGCGCAAACACCGCCACGCCGAGCACGGTGACGCTCGCCGCGACCAGCACGCCGCGCAGCACGGCCATCAGCGGGCTCTTTCCGCGTCCGCGCCGCAAGCCCCTGCGCATGGAGCGCCGGAACGAATCGAGTCCCCTCTCCCTGCGCGGAATAAACGACGGATTGGCCGTCTGCTTCTCCATCACATTCCCTCCTTCACGATCAAAACCCCGTCCGCTCACGGTCAACCCTATGAGCAGACGGGGTTTCTTATTCCATGTGATCCTCTTCGGAGGTGAAACCGGCCTCAGGCCGGATTACAGCATGCCGGTTTGCACAGGTTTCCGGCCTCGTCCGCAAAAGAGCGAAGGCCGGCAATCTCCTTCGGAGGTGAAACCGGCCTCAGGCCGGTCAGATGAGGGTCTCGGCGTCGTTGGAGATGGAGAGCGTGTCGATGTTCTTGACCGCCCAGCGGGCCAGAACCATCTGCGTCTTCGCATCGCCGACCTCGACGGTCAGCACGTCGTCCTTGATCCTCGTGATCGTGCCATAGATGCCGCCGATGGTGCAGATGCGGTCGCCGACCTTGAGGTTCTTGAGCATCTGCTGCGCTTCCTTGTCCTTCTTGCGCTGCGGGCGGATCAGGAAGAACCAGAAGACGACGAAAATCAGGATCATCGGCAGGAACTGGATGGCGTAATAAACGAAGGTTGCGCCGGCGGACATCTCCTCCATTGCGGCCTCACCGGCGGCAGCAGCCTCGGTGCCGGCGGTCGCAGCGGCGTCAGCCAGCAGGTTCATCAGGGTATACTTCATGGGAAAAAGACACATCCTTTCGTTCTTGGGCGAAAAATAGCAACTTCATCATTATAGCCTGTTTCCATACAAACTTCAAGCATCCCCGCAAATTTCCCTTTGGGGACACCGCGCGGCGCGCTCAGAAGTTGCGGCTCATATCGTAATGGCTGAAGAAGTCCCGGCGGAACTCCTCAAAGCGGTCCTCCTCGATCGCCTTGCGGATGCGCTCCATCAGCCGCAGCAGGTAGCGCAGGTTGTGAATCGTCGCCAGCCGTCCGCCCGTGATCTCGCCCGCCTTGATCAGATGGCGGATGTAGGCGCGGGAGAAGTTCTGGCAGGCATAGCAGTCGCAGCCCTCCTCCAGCGGGCGGAAATCGTGCGCATACTGGGCGTTGCGGATGACGAGCCGGCCCTGGTCGGTGAAGCAGGTGCCGTTGCGCGCCACGCGCGTGGCCAGCACGCAGTCGAACATGTCGATGCCGCGGTAGACGCCCTCGACCAGGCAGTCCGGGCTGCCCACGCCCATCAAATAACGCGGCTTGTTTTCCGGCATGTAGGGCATCATCGCGTCGAGCATGCCGTACATGACCGGCTTGGGCTCGCCGACGGAGAGGCCGCCGATGCCGTAGCCGGGGAAGTCCATATCCGCGAGCACCTTCGCGCTCTCGATGCGCAGATCCTCGTAGAACGCGCCCTGCACGATGCCGAACACGGCCTGATCCTCGCGCGTATGATGGCTCTTGCAGCGCTGGGCCCAGCGGTGCGTGCGCTCCATGGCCTCCTTCGCCGTGCGATGGTCGCAGGGATAGGGCGAGCAGACGTCAAACGCCATCGCGATGTCGCTGCCCAGCGCCTCCTGAATATCCATGCTCGTCTCGGGGCCGATGAACATGCGGCTGCCGTCGAGATGGCTCTGGAAGTGAACGCCTTCCTCTTTAATCTTGCGCAGGCTCGCCAGCGAGAAGACCTGGAATCCGCCGGAATCCGTGAGGATCGGCCTGTCCCAGCTCATGAAGCGGTGCAGCCCGCCCGCCTCGCGGACGAGCGCCTCGCCCGGGCGCAGATGCAGGTGGTATGTATTGGAGAGGATGATCTGCGAGCCGACCTCCTTGAGCTCGCGGGGGGTCATGGCCTTGACGGTCGCCTGTGTGCCCACAGGCATGAAGATCGGTGTCTGGATGTCGCCGTGGGGCGTGTGCACCACGCCGCGCCGGGCGTGGGTTTTCGCGTCCTTCCTGACGAGATCGAAGGTGACGGGAGATGGCATGTCTTTTCTTTCCTTTCCGCGCACAGCGCTGTACACGCGCAGGCGCTGACGGTTTTTTTCCGCCGGCTTTGCCCCGCTGTGGGGCACGCCGCGCGCCCTGCGGCCTCGCCGCCGCGCACGGAACGTATCTGAAATGGTATCATTTTGGCGTGAAAAACGCAAGGGATTTGCCTCTTTTTTCCAGCCGGGGGGCCGGAAAGTGCGCGCGCTTGCCCTTTGCCGCACATTATGGTATAATGAGCGTGTCAGCCGGGCGCACGGCGTCCGGCCGGCCTTTTGAAGGGAGTTCTTTCATGATGAAACGCTTCGGGGCGTTTGCCCTTGTTTTGCTGCTGCTGGCAGGCTGCGTTCAGCCCGCCGCGGCGGCGACGCTCGGACCGGCGACCACCTACGCGGAGCTGGCTGCTCTGGCGGCCAATGCCGCGGACGGCGATACGCTTCTGGTCTCGGGCGACCTTTCGGCGGACGGAGACATGCTGGATCTCCCCTGCCGGGTTACGCTTGCCTCTGCCGGGGGCGGGCGGGCGGCCATCCGCGGCCTCTCGTTGCAGGATGCCTCCGTTCAGATCACCGGCATCGACCTGCTGGACACGCTGACCATTGACGGCACATCCTTCGTCGAGCTCTCCGGCTCCACCCGGGTCAGCGGCGCGTCCGGCGCAAGCGGCCTCAGCTTCACCGGCTGCGGCGCGCTGATCATCGATTCCAGCTGCGAAATCACAGGCGGCGCCGACGGCGCAGGCCTGTCCATCCATCACAGCGGCGGCGACTTCTATGCCAGCCTGGAGGGCACCGTGCACGGCGGCAGCGGCAGCACGGGCGGCCCGGGCGTCGTCGTCTCCCCGCTGTCGCAGTCCGGCGCGATGATGATCTCCGGCTCGATCTACGGCGGCGAGGGCAGCGCCATGGGCGGTCACGCCCTCAACCTCTTCGAGCTCAGCGGCAACGCCTATATCACGGTGGACGGCACGGTCCAGGGCGGCAACGGCCCGGTCGGCGGGGACGGCATCCAGCTCGTCTCCGCGGGCGACCAGGTCAACGTCGGCATCAGCGGACAGGTCCGCGGCGGAACGGGTCTCGGCTATGGCGGCAACGCGCTCATGCTGATGAGCGCGGGCGGCGCCTCCGCCGTCACGCTTTCCGGCGCTCTGACCGGCGGCGACACCGTGGATGAGGAGGGCCAGCCCGGCACCTCACTGCTCATCGTCGGCGAATCGACTGCGCTTCATGCGCGCGTGCAGGACTGCCTGCTCGAGGACGGCCGCAGGCTCTCCGCGACGCCGGAACCGACACCGGAGCCGGACGTCACGCCGCTGCCCGCGATCACCTCTTCCCTCTCCGACATCGACCAACTCACGCCGGATCCGACACCGGAGTCTACGCCTGAGTCTACGCCTGAGTCTACGTCTGAGCCTACGCCTGAACCCGCACCGGCTTTCCCGCCGGACGATCCGCCCGCCTTCGACGGGGTCGTGACGCCGGGCGAGGCGCTCGAGGGTGTGGACGCCTCCACGCCGGAGGAGTCGGCTGCCGGCGGGCAGGCCGATCCGGCTGAAGCTCCCTGATTCCAAAACAAGGCAGACTGCCATGCCGCCGTTCCGGAAAGCCGGAGCGACTGGCACAGCAGCCTGCTTTTATGATGCAGTTTTTTCGGGCGACGCAGGAGGGGCTCAGCCCTCCTCCTCGTCGAGCTCGTCCACGTCGTTGACCGGGGGCTTGAGGCCCTCGATGACGATGCCCTTCTTCTGCGCATAGTCCCACAGCGCGGCGTGCACGGCCTGCTCCGCCAGCAGCGAGCAATGCACCTTGACCGGCGGCAGGCCGCCCAGCGCCTCCATCACGGCCTTGTTGGTGACCTCCAGCGCCTCCTGCACGGTCTTGCCGATGATCATCTCCGTCGCCATGGAGCTGGTCGCAATCGCGGCGCCGCAGCCGAACGTCTTGAACTTCGCGTCGCGGACGATCTGGTTCTCGTCGATGTCCAGATAGATGCGCATGATGTCGCCGCACTTCGCGTTGCCGACGGTGCCCACGCCGCTGGCGTCCTCAATTTCGCCGACATTGCGCGGATGCATGAAATGATCCATAACCTTTTCGGTGTACATATCGCTGTTCCTCCATCCTCGGGTTTATTGCTGATGCCTGACAAAGTCCTCATAGAGCGGGGACATGCTGCGCAGGCGCGGAATGATGACCTTGAGGCTGTCGACGACCTTGTCCGCCTCCTCCATCGTCGTCTCTTCGCTCAGCGAGAGACGCAGGGAGCCGTGCGCGATTTCGTGCGGCAGGCCGATCGCCAGCAGCACGTGGCTCGGGTCGAGCGAGCCGCTCGTGCAGGCGCTGCCGCTGGAGGCGCAGATGCCCTCGGCGTCCAGCAGCATCAGCATGCTCTCGCCCTCGATGAAGCGGAAGCAGAAATTGACGTTTCCCGGCAGGCGGTTCGTCCTGTGGCCGTTGAGCTTGGCATAGGGGATTTCCTTCTCGATGCGCTCGATCAGATGGTCGCGCACGGCGGATTCGGAGGCGATGACGGCCTCCATCTGCGCCCTCGCCTGCTCAGCGGCGGCGCCCATGCCGACGATGCCCGGCACGTTGCTCGTGCCCGCGCGGCGCTTCTTCTCCTGCGCGCCGCCGTCCATGAACACGCCCAGCTTCACGCCCTTGCGGATGTAGAGCAGGCCCACGCCCTTGGGGCCGTGGAACTTGTGCGCGCTGGCCGAGAGCAGATCGATGTGCATCCTCTCGACATCGAGCGGGATGTGGCCGAAGGCCTGCACCGCGTCGGTATGGAAGAGCACGCCGTGGCGATGCGCAATCTCGCCGATCGCCTCCAGCGGCTCGATCGTGCCGATCTCGTTGTTGGCCGCCATGATCGAGATGAGCACCGTCTCCGGGCGGATCGCCGCCTCCACCGCCGCCGGATCGACCAGGCCGTCCGCGTCCACCGGCATGACCGTCACCTCGACGCCCTGCCGCTCCAGCGCCTGAGCGCTGTGCAGGATCGCGTGGTGCTCGATAGCGGAGATGATGATGTGCTTCTTCGGCTTCGTGCTGGCGAGCACAGCGCCCTTGAGCGCCCAGTTGTCGCTCTCCGTGCCGCCGCTGGTAAAGAAGATCTCGCTGCTGCGGGCGCCGATGACGGAGGCCACCTGCGCGCGCGCCTTCTCGATGGCCTCGCTGCTGGCCGCGGCAAAGCTGTAGGTGCCCGCCGCATTGGCATACTGCTCCATCATGTACGGGCGCATCGCCTCAAACGCGCGCTCGCTCAGCCTCGTCGTGGCTGCGTTGTCCATGTAAATCATCGAATGAAAGACCTCCCATTGATGTGACCATGTATGGTTTGCGGAAGCCCCCGGCGCGCCCTGCCCGGCCGCGTCCGGAGCGCCTCCGTGATCGCAAAAAGGTTCCGGCACGGGCGCTTACACGCAGGGCCGCGTTTTCCGGGCGCGCTGCGGCTCCTGCGGCGGCTCCTCCGGCATCAGATCCCGAAGCGTGACGCCATCGATGACGTCGTTGATCGCGCTGTACACCTTCTGGAACACGCGCTGGGACGGGCAGACGCCGCTGCGCTCGCAGGCCTGTCCGCCGGTGGTCACGCACTCCGCCGGGGCGAGATCGCCCTCGGTCGCCCGCAGGATCATGCCCACGGTGATCTCCTCCGGCACCTTGGCGAGGTGATAGCCGCCCTGCGCGCCGCGGACGCTGCGAAGCAGGCTCGCGCGCGTGAGCACGCTGATGATCTGCTCCATGTACTTGCCCGATATGTCCTGCCTCTGCGCGATCTCGCGAACGCTGACGGGCATTTCCCCGTCGTGCTGCGCCAGATCGACCATGATTCGCAGGGCATACCGTCCCTTGGTCGAGATCATCATGTGCCGTACCTCCGTCCTTTGTCAGCTTCACAGGCTTGCCGTCTCCGGCCCGCATGATAGTATAGCACCGATATCATACTTCGTCAATAGGATTATGGGGATATTTTGACAAAATCCGTCCTTTTCCCCCCTCCGGTCAATGGCCCGCAGCCCTCGCCTCTCCGCCCAGTCCTCTCAGGCAAAGGATGTCCCGCCTCCCGGCAAATCATGCCGTTTTCCGTCCGGGCGGGCGATGTGCGCCCGTTCTTTTCCCCACCCCACGCGCATATTCATGGGCGATACCGAATCCATCTCGCTGGCAGACAGGAGGAAACGCTATGGAATTGGAGACGAGGCGGGAAACCCTGCGCTATGAGCGCATGGCTGCGCAGACACGGGAACAGATCAGCATCGAGGGCGAGGCGACGCTGCCGGGCAGCATGCGCGACGCCGTCACCGTGCTGAGCGTACAGGCCCAGGGCCATCTGACAGGCGTTCAGGCGGGCGCCAACGAGGCCGGCGTGCGCGGCAGGGTGAGCTTTCAGGTGCTCTACACGCAGGGCGACCTGACGCGCATCCGCGCGCTGGAGACGAGCTGCGATTTTGAGCACACCCTGAAACTCCCGGGCGCAGCCCCTTCGATGCGCCTGGAGGCCACCGCCGCTGTCGAGGAGACCGACGGCAGCGCGGCAAACGGGCGGATTGCGCTGCGCGCGCTGCTGAACGTCGATCTGGCCGCGATGGAGACGGCAGAGTGCGAGCTGATCACGGACATCCACGCCGGCGATCAGGAGGACGCCCTGCAGATCCGCTCGCAGGAGGTCACGCTCTGCCGCTCGCAGCTGCTGGGCGAGGGGACGACCCTGGCCCGGGAGGAATTCGACCTGCCCGCCAAGCTGGGCGTCGGGGACGTGCTCACCGCGACAGGCACGGCGGGCGAGCCCGAGATCACGGGCGGCAGCGGGCGTGTCGGCGTCAGCGGCATCGTCGAGGTGCGCGTGCTGCACCGCGCGCAGGAGGCCGGCTCACCGCTGGTGGTCACGACGCACGAGCTGCCCTATGAGACCGTGCTCGACGCCCAGCTGCCCGACACCGCGCAGGTGCGCGCGCAGGCCGAGGTCATCGACGTCATGGCCGACTCAGCGGCGGTCGACAAGCGGCGGACGCTGCGCGTTGAGGCGGAGGTGCGCGTCCGGCTCCGCCTCTGCTGCCGGACGCAGGCCCAGCTGCTCGAGGACGTGTACAGCACCAGCGGCGATCTGATCGAGCCCGTCCGCGAGACGATCGAGGCGCTCACCAGCGAGGAATTCGCGGACGTGCGCGAGAGCGCGCGCATCCAGGCGGCGCTGCCGTCCGATGCGCCGCCCGTGGCGACCGTGCTGGCCGTCTTCGTGCAGCCGACGCTGACCTCTGTTTCGCCCGCCGGACGCCGGCTTGACGCGGAGGGCATCATGGGCGTCACGCTGATCTATCTGCCGGTCGATTCCGACGTCCCCTATGCCGTGCGCACCCGCGAGCCGTTCGCGATGACCTTCCCCGTGGAAACCGGCGAAGGCGTCCGCGCCCAGATCCACATGATCGAGGCCTCCGCCGGGCCGACGACCAGCGACCGCGCGGAAATCCGCTGTGTGCTCGGCCTGCGCACGATGCGCTTTGGTATGCAGCGCATCGAGGGCATCACGCAGATCGGACAGCGGCCCGCAGAAAAGCAGGAGCACGGCTTCGTGCTCGTCTGGCCCGCTGAGGGCGAGAGCCGTTGGGACACGGCCCGCCGCCTTCGTGTCGCGCCGGAGAGCCTGCGCCCCGCGGGCAAGCGAGCGCTGCTGGCGCTGCGCCGCTGACGCGTCCGAAGACACACAATTTTCGCAAATGGAAAAAAGGGGCTTGACAACAGGCCCCTATTATCATATAATACCTTTGCTGGTTCGATTGCGATGGAGAGATGGCCGAGCGGTTTATGGCGCTGGTCTTGAAAACCAGTGATACCGAAAGGTACCGGGGGTTCGAATCCCTCTCTCTCCGCCATATCTTTATATCACCGGTCTTGCAGAAGTACCCAAGAGGCCGAAGGGGCTCCCCTGCTAAGGGAGTAGGCTGCGTGAAGCGGCGCGAGGGTTCAAATCCCTCCTTCTGCGCCAGAAAAAGCCTTGACGAAGCGTCAGGGCTTTTTCCTTTTCCCAGCATTCTTCCCTGCGATGGGATCTTGCCCTGCGCCGCTGCGCAGGGCAAGATCCCTCCTTCTGCGCCATTGAAAAAGCCTTGATTTCACTAGAAAATCAGGGCTTTTTTCATGTTCAAAAACGGGGCTTTACCCTTTCATTTACCCTTTACAGGTTTTCGGGGCTATTTCTGCCCGGCTTGAAGCCCGTCGAAATAGTGCTGCATTCGGTCGGCGCTGTCCTTCTGCATCTTCTGGGAAACATGCCCGTAAACGTCGAGCGTAAACGCCGCCGTGGCGTGACCGACGTTGGCCTGTACCGTCTTGATGTCGTCGCCATTCTGGAGCGAGAGCACGGCGAAGGTGTGCCGCATGTCGTGAAAGCGGACGTCCGGCAGGCCGATTTCCTTCACGATCCGCTTGAAGTGGTCCTATGCGCTCTGGCAGAAGACGCAGGCGTTGGAGGCTACGCTCTCCGACGCCCTCGACGGCCTCGCGGCCATGCAGGAGAGCCTTGACGCCATCGCCGAGGCGAGCGAGACGTTTGGCATCTGGAGCCGTCTCGCCCAGGAGGGCGGGCGGCTGGGCTTTCTGAGGCAGCCCCGAGCCCGGCACAATGCCCGGCAGTCCTTCTGTCTCCC
Organism: Clostridiales bacterium; assembly: GCA_004555535.1. Classification (GTDB taxonomy): domain Bacteria; phylum Bacillota; class Clostridia; order Christensenellales; family Aristaeellaceae; genus Ventricola. The sequence continues at coordinate 244 of SFHU01000095.1, read as the reverse complement.
CCGCTGAAGGACTGCCGGGCGTTATTATGTCTCTCACTCGCCGGGGCCGGACGCGAAGGGGTTCGCCATCTTCCTCTTCGTCGGGCCAACGGTCGTCTTAGGCACCGGCTTTGTCGTCTCCGGCGGCGGGATCAGCGCCGCCTCAGTCGATACTCCCTCCCTCGAGATCCTGGTTGATGGCCGTCAGCGTCGCCCGCCCGGCGATGCCGTCCGCCGTCAGGCCGCGCGCCTTCTGGTAGGCGAT
>SFHU01000009.1 GCA_004555535.1 Clostridiales bacterium | reverse complement strand
TTCACCTCCGCCGGCATGGACGGCTCCTCCGACTGGCGCTTCAAGACCCACCTGGCCAACATGCCCATCTACTATGAGTACAAGGCCGACGGCATCAGCTCCACCGACGCCATCAAGGGCACCTATCTGGATAACTTCAAGGCGATCTGGGATCTCTACATCACCGATTCCACCTGTGATCCGGCCCTGCTGGCCTCCAAGACCGGCAACGACGCCGTCGCTGAGTTCGTCGGCGAGAAGGCCGTCTTCTATCAGAACGGCACCTGGGCCTGGGGCGATATCTCCTCCCTCGGCGCTGAGAACATCACCATGCTCCCGATCCTTATCGGCGGCGAAGGCGAAGAGAACCAGGGCCTGTGCACCGGCACCGAGAACTTCTGGTGCGTGAACGGCACGGCCGATCAGGAAGACATCGACGCCACCCTCGCGTTCCTCGAGTGGGTCATCACCTCTGACGAGGGCCGCAAGAGCATGTCTCAGGACATGGGCTTCGTCGTCCCGTTCGACACCTTCACCGGCGAGTATGCCTCCTCCAACCCGCTCGTCGCGGTCGATACCGCGCTGACGGCCAGCGGCAAGGTTCCGGTCACCTGGAACTTCACCACCATGCCGTCTGAGGAGTGGAAGAACGGCCTCGGCTCCGCGATGACCGCCTATGCGGCCGGCACGGGCGACTGGGATGCCGTCGTCTCCGCCTTCGTCGATGGCTGGGCCACCGAGTACGCGCTGAGCCACTAACTGCAACGCCACAGGGAGGGCGGGCCGCTGCCCGTCCTCCCTCTTGTTATGTGGCCGTCTGCAAAGGGACAAAGCGCTGTCTCTTTGCAGACGGCTAACCGGGAGGTTTGTATGGAAAAAGCAATCAAGCGCTATTGGCCGGTGTTCCTGCTCCCGACGCTGGCCGCGTTTATCATCGGCTTCATCTGGCCGTTCCTCTGGGGCATCTATCTGTCCTTCCACAAGTTCACAACCATCAGCAAGACGACCTTTGTGGGGCTGGACAACTATTTCAAGGTCTTCGCCGATCCGACGTTCGTCAGCGCCTTCTGGTTCACGGCGAAGTTCACCATCGTCTCGACCATCCTCATCAACGTCATCGCCTTTGCCCTGGCGCTCGCGCTGACGCGCGGCCTCAAGGGCACCAACATCTTCCGCACGGTCTTCTTCCTGCCGAATCTGATCGGCGGCATCGTCCTGGGCTATATCTGGCAGATCCTGCTCAACGGCCTGCTGACCAACCTGGGCAAGCCGCTGCTCGCGCTGGACGCGACCTATGGCTTCTGGGGCCTGATCATCCTGATGTGCTGGCAGCAGATCGGCTACATGATGATCATCTACATCGCCGGCTTGCAGAATGTGCCGGGCGATCTGCTCGAGGCCGCCTCCATCGACGGCGCGACGGGCTTCCAGGCGCTCATCAAGGTCAAGCTGCCGATGGTCATGCCCTCCATCACCATCTGCTCCTTCCTGACGCTGACCAACTCCTTCAAGCTCTTCGACCAGAACCTCTCGCTGACCGCCGGCGAGCCTGCGAAGGCCAGCCAGATGCTCGCGCTGAACATTTATGACACGTTCTACGCGCGCAGCGGCGCCCAGTGGAAGGGCATCGGCCAGGCGAAGGCCGTCGTCTTCTTCCTGCTGGTGATCACGATTGCGCTCGTCCAGCTCTACTTCACCCGTCGCAAGGAGGTGCAGCAGTAATGGCAAAGGCCCGTGTCTATCATGATGGCGCCGTCTCCGGCGCGCGCCGCGTTGTCGATGTCGTGCTCTCCGTGTTTCTCGCGCTGCTGTGCATCGTGTGGATCTATCCGGTGCTGCTCATCCTGCTCAACTCCCTTAAGACGGAGCTGGCGATCTCCACGGCCTCTGTCTTCGAGCTGCCGACGCGCGAAACCTTTGTCGGCCTGGGCAACTACGTCTACGGCATCACGCAGATGAACTTCCTCAGCTCCTTCGGCTATTCGCTGGTGATCACCGTCACCTCGGTCGTTCTGATCCTGCTGTGCTGCTCGATGTGCGGCTGGTACATCACCCGTGTCACCGGCAAGGTGTCCAAGCTGATGTATCTGCTCTGCGCGTTCTCCATGGTCGTCCCGTTCCAGATGGTGATGTTTACCCTCTCCAAGACGGCCGACACGCTCAGCCTCAACAATCCCTTCAACATCTGCATCATCTACCTCGGCTTCGGCGCGGGTCTGGCGGTGTTCATGTTCACGGGCTTCATGAAGTCCGTCCCCATCGCCATCGAAGAGGCCGCCATGATCGACGGCTGCAATCCGCTTCAGATCTTCTTCAAGGTTGTCTTCCCGATCCTCAAGCCGACGATGATCTCCACCGCGATTCTGGAAACCATGTGGGTCTGGAACGATTATCTGCTCCCGACGCTGGTGCTGGATATCAAGAAATACCGCACCATCCCCATGGCGATTCAGTATTTCCGCGGCAGCTATGGCCGCGTGGAGATGGCCCCGATGATGGCCTGCATCATGATCACGGTGCTGCCGATCATCGTCATGTACCTGGTCTGCCAGAAGTACATCATCGACGGCGTCATCGCCGGTGCCGTGAAGGGCTAAGGCGGCCTGAGGCCGCTCCCTCTTCCAAAAATCCAAACATGCCGCGTACGGCTCTGCACCGTCCGCGGCATTCTTTACTTTATTCCGTCTTGCCGCCCTGCGCCACGTCGAGAATCCTGCGCAGCACGGGGATGTCGAGGCCGAAAATCTGCAGATTCTCCAGCAGGCTTACCAGCTCTGTCGCGATCATATAGGTCATCGCCGCGCCGCCGATGCCGGTCATCTCCAGCGCCCCGCCCACATAGATGCAGATGCCGACAACCAGCCATTCCAGTCCCTTCTTGATGACGCCCATCGTCAGCGCCCTGCTGGAAACCATGCCGCTTTCGCTCTTGGGGCTCTTTCCCGTCACGGCGCAGAGGATCCCCGTCAGGATATCTGCGCCCTGCACGAGCAGCAGCGCCTGCGCAATCGCGGAAAGCCCCGCCCACCAGGCCATGACGGCGCCGATCACCGCTCCCGTCCATTTGAGTACATTCGGTTTCATAAATTCCATCGCGTGGGTCATCCTGTCCCACATCGCTGTCCCTCCTTTTTCGTTCCTCTCCCGTATGCCGCGCGCAGCCCGTCAGCAAACCCGCGCGATATATCCTACGCGCAGCCGCTGTTCCCGTGAACCGCACGCGCTTGCGTTCCTCAGTCCACCCCGCCGATCAGGACTCGCCATCCCCCGACCGGCCTGAAGCTGTTCCCTTCGTCGTCGATGATCGTCACGTCCGGGCTGACCGAAATGACGTTCTCCGCTTCGTCGCTCTCCGCCCGCGTCAAATACGCGTTGCTGACGTAGCCCATCAGCGATCCAGCGCGCACGAACGTCCAGCCCTGCGCCGGTTCCGCCAGCACGTCAACCGTCGTCCCCTTCGACAGGCTCCCGATCCTCCCGCCGTCCGGCGCGTCGCGCACGTTGAGCGCCCCGCTCTGCGTCGATACGACCGCCTGATACAGTACGTTCACATTGTCCTCCGTTCCTGCCGCGCCTGCGGCCTCGATGTATCTGTGAATCGCCAGCAGCGCCCAGCTCCCGTCAAGCGCCGTCTCCACGACCTCGCCCTTTGCGCTGGAGGAGTGGATCACGGTCATCCGACAACTGCCCGGGGAACTCGCATAGTCGCCTTCGGCTCCTTGCGATTCCCGATCTCCGCCTCGCTGCATCCCGCACTGCGGGCGCTCGGCTACGATCCCTACATGATGCACGTCCTCGCCCTTCCGCTTGAAGGCCAGCATCCCGGCCCGTGCGCCCTGTATGCCCTCCTGCGTCCATGTCAAATCCCTATATTTCGCGTTGGCCGTCGCGCTCCGCCAGAGCGTGTTCGTCCCCGCCGTCGTGTAGCTCGTCACCCCGCCCGGGGCCTGCCGGATGATCCATTTGATCAGCCCGATGCAGTCCACCCTGCTGTACGGCGTGCCGATCATCGACCGCGCCAGACGGATCGCGTCCTGCGTCTTAATCATGTCGGGCCTCCCCTCCCGCTGCGCTGACACAGCAGCAGCCAAATCCCACCTATCCCGGCGGGCAACAGCCACCATGCGCTGATCATCGTTATCATTCCTTTCTGCGCATTCGTGTCCCAAAGCTGCTTAACACTGATTAACGCGTTAAGCGTGTTAAAGCGCATCAAGCCTTTTCGACGTACAGCCCGACCAGCTCATCAAGCGCGTGATAGACCGGGTTGCCCGTGTCCCTCGTGCACAGGTATATCACCCAGTCCTGCATGTAATACAGGCCATCCGTCAGGGCCATGTTGCCGCTGTATGGGATTGGGTCGTCCATCGTGCCCGCATGCGTCTCGTTGATCTGCTCCCAGAGGGACGCGGCGTTCTCCGGCTCCCAGCCGACTTGCGCCATGTGCGCCTGTACCACGCGCCACAGCTTGCCGTCCCTGCGCACCTTATAGCCGACTGTGTACGCCGTACCTGCCGTCCACTCCGGGTAAAAGTCCAGCATGCGCAGCGCCGTGTTATCATCCACGGCCAGCGTGTTGATCTGCTGGGGGATCAGCATGGCAAGCACTTCGGATGCAGACAGCGGGCGGGAAGCCTCTTCATACTTTGCTTTCAGCAGAACTTCTTGCGGGACATGCATTTCTTCTTCGGTCATATCCCGGTATACTTTGCCGTCAAATACTCTCATGCTTTCACCCCCCATACCTTTAGCACAGAGCCGATGCCAAACAGGCCAGCACCGTTATTGACCACCATCATGGATATAAAGTTGATCGGTGTATTTCGGCTTATATTCGGATTGTAGAAATTATCAATATTGCCATTATCTTGTGTATAGCCAGTAGAAGAACCATATTTTTTTCTGCTATGATAAGCGAAGCCCATGCAGAAAGAATCTTCCAATAGCACGACACCTCTGAACATTCCTCCGTATTCAGTATTGCTATTGGCCAATCCTGCAGCGGAAAAGGCGTTCGCGCCGTAGGAATTTTGGTCATTAATCGATATTCTTGTGTTGGCGTTATCGGCTCCTGAATTTGCCGTTGCTTTTGTTGCCGCCAGAATATACAGGCGCTTATAACATTCGCCCGGAAGGTTGAGCACGACCTTGTTCACTTCTTCTTCCAGGGTTACTTCAGCAAGCAATTCCGCAGTATCATTGCCGCCTCCCGGCAGCGCCCACAGCCCGCCGCTTTCGTCTACGCCGACCGCCTGTGTCATTTCGTCCGTCTTCACCGCGGGCATCACGCCGCCCAGCTGTGTGGCACTGGCGACGGGCAGCGTGTAGGAGGGCCCGGCAGGGCCGACTTCACCCTGCGGCCCCTGTTCGCCCTGGATGCCCTGCGGCCCCTGCGCTCCGGTCTCTCCCTTTTCGCCCTGAGGCCCCTGCGGTCCTGTCGCTCCCGTCGCGCCCTGCGGCCCCGCCGGGCCGCGCTCTCCCTGTTCTCCCTGCGGCCCCGCCGGGCCTGCCGGACCCTGCGCGCCGCGGAAGGCCTCGACCTGCAGCTTCACCGTCTCCTGATTGGCATACATGCCGCTGATTGTCACGCTCATACTCTGCCCACCACCTTCATGATTTTCAATGGGCTGGGCGGCAGCGGCGTGATGACCTCGCGTCCGCCCGTGACCCGTCCCTCCGCGTCCGTCTCCGCGTCCAGAACGACGCGGATGTCCCAAACGTATTCGCCCTCGCGCAGGGCCTGCGTCTCTTCGTTCGTAAACGGAACGAGGAGCTGGTTTCCTTCCGGCGCGATGACCTTCTCCATCGCGATGCCGCCGCTTTGCCGCCGCACGGTAAAGACGGCGAGATCCTTTTCGGAGAGCGCCGTCCCCTCCGCGTCAAACGCGATCAGGCCGGTGTCCCCGCGGGAAATCCGAATCGACCTGCCAGATACCTCAAACATGCCTTGAGCCTCCTTGCAAAAATCGTCTGTCCGTTGTAGATGAGGCTCTTCACCTCCGTGCCGTTGAAGATCAGCTTCGTCAGCTGCGTCCCGTTAAAGCGCACAGGCAGCTCCGCTAGCGCGTAATAGGTCACGACGACCGAGCCGCGCGCGCCTGCCGCAGCGCCGCCGCCCTGCTGGGTTGCCGAGGCGTAGGTCTTGCCCGCCACGCTCAGCGACGCCGTCTTGACATAGCCGCTTCCGCCGCCCCCGCCGAGCGCCGATCCGGTTTCACCCTGTGCCGCCGCGCCTCCGCTGCCGCCGCCGTAGTAGCCGTCTCCGCCGCGTCCGGCCTCCGCGCTGATGTCGTCATTGTTGTAGTAAAACCAGCTGCCGCCGACGCCGTATGCGCCCTTGTTGCCTGGCCCTCCATAGAAATCGGCATTCGGGAGCTGACCGCCCGCGCCGCCGGATGTCTGGGTGCCGCCCTTTCCGCCGGTATAGATTGTCCCCGTCGTCGTCGACAGGCCGTCCGCGCCCGTCGTGCCGCCTCCTGCGCCGCCCGCCGTCACCTTCTGGTACTTTCCTCCTGCCGCTCCGCCCTGTCCGCCCGCGCCCGCCACAAAGTACAGGTTCGCCTGCGTCACGGCAGAAAGCGCCGTTCCGGTCGAGGAAGAGACAAACGCCGCGCTGCATGTGCCGCCCGCGCCGACGTAGACCTTCGCGCCACTCTCCAGCAGCAGGTAGCCGGTCGTCAGACCGCCCACTCCGCCGGCGGCATGGCTTGCCCTTTCGCTGTTTCCCGACGCGCCGCCGCTCCCCTTGAGTGTGAATTTGTAGACGCCCTTTTTCGGCGCCGTGAACGAGGAGACCGTGTAGCCGCCCGTCGTGGTCGTGTCCGGCGTGAAGGTGATCGCGCTGCCCAGCGCGCTGCCCGATGTCAGGCTTCCGCTCCATCCCATGACGATCCCCCCTTATTCCGCTTCCACCGTCGTGATCGTGAGCGTCGTCCCCGAGAGGGAGAAGGTCACGCCCGCCGGCCCTGTGTCGCCCTTGTCACCCTTGTCGCCCTTCGGGCCCTGCGGACCCACCGGGCCCGTCTCGCCGGTCGCCCCGGTTGCGCCCGTCGCGCCCGTCTCCCCGCGCGGGATCCCCAGCAGGATCTGCCGGCCCGTCTCCGTCTGTGTCAGCTCCGCCGTCGCCTCGCTGTCCGGCTCCAGCGTCGCCGCCGCAATCGTGACGCTCTCCCACTTCGCCGTCTCCTCCTGGGCCGACTCCGCCGCGTTCCTGGCCTCCTCCCTGGCGGCGTTGGCGCCGGAAATCGCGGTGTTGACGCTTGCCAGCGCCATGTTCACCTCCATCACCAGCGCGTCCCAGGCATTCTGCTGGTCGGGCGTCACCTGCGAGCCGGGCGCAGGCCTGCCGATCGGCGTGAATACGGCCTCAAAGCAGGTCTTCGCACGGCTGACGCTTTCGTTGGCCCCGTACATCACATAGACGTGGACGCAGACGGGCGCGCTGCGCGTCAGATAGACGTTGGGAATCTCCGCAGTCCACGCCGCCAGCTCCGGCTCGTAGAAGGCCACCCGCATCTCGCTCTGCGCATCCCCCTTGAAGCTGTATTGCGCCTGGACCGTCACCTCCCCGCCGGAGAGCAGCTCGTCCATCTGTGCCAGCTCCCCAGGCGAGGGCAGGCCGTACATCCGCAGCCGCTGGCCGGAGTCGTACTGGTAGGCGCCGCTGACCGATGCGCCGCGCCCGCGCTGTGCCTCAAAGCACGCTTCAATCATCTCCGTTTTTCCCCCTTATTTCAACATGTCCACCCGTTTCGTGTTGTATCTCGCCATCGACGCCTTGGCTGTCGTCCCGCTCTCCTCTTTCTGCTCCGCGGTGCTCTTGCTCGCTGTCGAGGTCCTGGCCGTCCCCGAGCTTCCGCCGCTTCCGCCCGTGCTGCCCGTCGCCGTGCCCGCAGGAGCCGGCGCGTCGCCGCTGTAGCTCGTGCTGCTGCCCGTGCTCGTCGTCGTGCCCGAGGTCGTGCCGCTCGTCGTCTGCGTGCCGCTCGTCGCCGAGCCCATCGCGGAGGACACGGCCGTCAGGTAGTTCTGGTTGTATTGCTGGCTCTGCGCGCGCCGCAGCTCGTCCGCCTTTGCGGCCACGTTGGCCGCGTAGTCCGCCTCGAGGCGTCCCTGTGTCTGCGCGTTCTGTGAGGCTGCCTGCGATATCTGCGCCTGAAGCTGTCCGGTCCTGCGCTCGTTGTCCTCCGTCAGCTGCCGGATGGCCTGTGCCAGCAGCGTTCCCTGGTTGGCCAGCGTCTGCATTGTGTAGCTCGAGCGGCCCATGCCGCGCTTGAGCGCCTCCGTCTCCACCTGTGCGGCGCTCTGCCGGTAGGCGCCGTTCTGCGCGGCGATGCTCCGCTCCAGCTCCGCCGCCAGCTCCTCAATCTCCTGCTCCTTGCTCAGCCTCGTCGTCTCATATTGCTGCCGGCTCGCCTCCGCCTGCGCGTTCTTCTGCGGCAGGAGCAGCTTCTGGGCGTATTGCTCGATCTCCTCGTCCGTCATGCCTCCGGCCAGCCCCGCCAGAATCGTCTGCAGCAGCCCGGTGTCCAGCACCTTCTGCGTCGCGCTCTGGCTTTGGCTCTGGCTCTGAGTGCTTGCGCTGCTGCTCGATGTCGAGGTCGAGCTGCTCTGTGTCAGTCTGTTTGCCATTTCTTTAGCTCTCCTTCTTCTCCAGCGCCTCAAGCCGCCGCCTGATTCCGCTGAGCTCCTCGTCCTTCTTCCTGTCCGCGTTCCATGCCGCCAGACAAAAATCGCGAAGGAACAGCATGAGCTCCTTCGCGTATCCGCCTTCCGTGCCGCCCTCCCGCATCTGCGGCACCCGGGGCTGTCTGTACATCCGCCGTCCTCCTTCCGTCCCTTCAGGCCTCGTCCGTCGTGTATCGAACCTCGATTCCGCCGTGGATCCGCCATCCCGCCGCGCGCGCATGGCTGGCCAGCCGCAGCTTCACCCGCTCCCCGGAGAGCTGGATCTTGACCCGGTAATTCCGCCTCTCCCTGTGCAGCGTCACGGTTCGCATCTTCTCCCGCCTGTCCGTGCAGAGCGTCAGCTCGAGGGGCACGCCCTCCTCGTCCGCTTCCGCGGTGAAGCGCAGCACAAAGTCCCGCTTTCGGGTCGCCTTGCCCAGGTCAAGCCAGCCCGTCTCCCAGAGGCATTCCATCGGCTGTCCGATGTAGCCGCCCGCCTCCGGATCGTCGTAGCGCAGCACCTCGCAGGGGCTCGCCGCGTCCGTGAAGTAGATCTGTCCGCCCAGCGCGAAGAAGTCCTTGACGCGGATCCCCTTGCGCAGCATGAACGTGCCTCGCTCCGTGTCGTATTCGACCACGGTGTTGTTCTCGGTGATGACGTCCCCCTCGTTCTCCCTCACGCACAGCGCCAGGTAGTAGACGTGTCCGCTCACGCAGGCCGTCGCCCTCTCCTGCGCGTTCTCCGCGCGCAGGCGCATCGTCTCGTAGAGCGCGTCGCGCGAGAGCAGGCGCAGCGCGCTGCCGTCGTAGAGGCCGATGCCGCTCTGCGTCAGAAAGAACATGCCCGCTCCGTCCGTGCAGATCGTCCGCTCCTGAATCGGGCCGTCCGTGCCGAAGGCCTCGCTGATCGTGAAGCTCGAAGGATCGGTTCCGCGGATCTCAAAGAGCGTGTTCGGCTTGGCCGCCAGCAGGTAGCCGCCGAAGCTTCTCAGCGCGATGAAGGAATCGCCGTCCCAGGTCGGCTGGTTGATCACGCCGCCGCCCAGCTCGGGCGTCTCGGGGATGCCCGTCCAGGCGAAGGGGTCGTAGGGCTGCGAGTAGAACACGCTGTCGGGATATCCCGGCGCGCCCGTCCCCCAGATCCGCTCGGCGTACCGCCCCAGCACGGCAAAGCGCACGCTCTCCCCGTCGTCGCCGATGGCCAGCGTCTTGCGCTCCACGCGCAGGTCGCTGCCGTAGAGGCAAATCATGCCGTCCTTCGCGTTGGAGAGGATCAGGATGTCCACCGTCTCCCCGTCCTCGCCCGTCTCATAGGTCACATAGCTCCACCGGCTGCTCAGAAAGCCCTCTGCGCGCTGCACCCAGCCCTCCGTCCCCATCGTGTAGGTGTAGATCGCCCCGTCCGCCGCAGCGACAAACACGTCCGGGTCGTCCGGCCTGTTCCGCCGGTAAAACCGCGTGAACGTCTCAATCGGCAGCGGCGTCCCGTCCTGCGTGCCGAGGGCCGGAAAGGCCCTGCTCGTCCCGTAGCTCGAAGCGAGCAGGCCCCTTTCCGTGCGGATGTTCTGCGCGCGGTAGGCATAGTCGGTGTTCAGGTTCGCGTCTCCCCCGGCCTGATCGATCCCCTTCGGGGCCGGAATGGTGAAGCTCCCCTCGTAGTCCTGTTCGCTGATCGCCATGCTCTACCCCCTGTATCGAATGTCCGTCACCTCATAGAGGTTCCTCGTTCTCGTCACGCTGCCCGCGCCGTCCCCGCGGATGCGCTGCATCCCCTGGTAAAAGCTCGTCAGGAAGAACTGCGCCCGGCTCTGCTTGGCGAGGTTTCCGCTGGACAGGTGCCGGTAGCAGATGTAGTCTGCCAGCGCCGGATGCGCGTCCTCGGGCAGCCTCGGCTCGTCCGTCTCCTGCGTCAGCTCGGGATAGCGCACCTCGCAGAGCGCCTCCAGCCGCGCGTTCGGCTTTCGGGTGCGGATGCCGCTCCCGTCCCCCAGCAGCGCAAACGGGATGCTCCCCGTCTGCCTTCCCTCCTTGTCCCGCTGCGTCAGCGTGATCACCCGCTCGATGTCCATCCCCGCCAGCTGCGCCTCGCCCTCGCCGTCCGTGATGAGCACCCGCGTCTCCCGCGGGCGCAGGTATCCGCGCACGGCGATGGCGTAGCCGCTGTTCAGGTAGGTCTTGAACAGGTCGTCATATTCGCTGATGTCCTCGGCGTCCTCGTCGAGCTGGCGCAGCGCCAGCTTCATGATCTGCGAAAGCGTCATTCACATCACGCCCGCATTCCTGAGGATGTCCAGCAGCGGCTCCGGCATCTTGACCGTCCTGCCGCGCATAAAGTAAAATTTGACGCCGTTGAGTCCGACGAAGACCACGTCGTCCCGGCTCCCCGGGATCATCGGGATGCTCGTCGTCACGCTCCTGTATTCGGCGCAGCCCGCCTCGGCCATCAGCCTGGCCAGGTTCTTCTCCGTCTCCTCGCATTTGCCGCTCAGCGCGGTGCTCGTCTTTTCCAGCGTCTTGCTCGTATTCAGGGCCATGTTCATTCTCCTCTCTGCTTTGTATTTTGGGCGATCCGGAGGTTGTCAGGCGGATTTCAAGCGTCCCGAAAGCCATGAAGGCCTGACAACCCCGTCCGCCTCAGTTCCTCATTCTCTGTCCGCTCACGCCGTGAAGCCGCACTCGATGCGCACCGCGTATTCCGGCTGGAGCAGCTTGACGCCGAAGCCGTCCATCTTCCAGCCGACGGAGCTGATCTGGTCGAGCGGATCCGCCGTGCCCGCGCTGCCCGAGGGCTTGATGATCACGCGCGGCTTGGCGCCCTTCCAGCTCGTCACGCCGTAGGCGTACTTGCCCAGCACGATGATGCTCGCCACATCCGCGCCGCTCGCGCCCGCGCCCTCGAAGATCTTCGCCTCGCTCGTCTCCACCAGGCGCACGCCGAAGAGCCTGCCGACCTCGCCGGTATAGATGTTCTCGCTGTCGCTGTACTGGCTCACCTTGATGAAGCTCTCGTCGTCCTGCAGGTCGTAGATCGTCTCCGGCCCGACGATGGCGACGTAGTAGCCGTTAAAGCGCTGCGCGTTCGCCTTCTTGAGCATCCTCGCCGCCTTGCGCAGCTCGACGCTGCTGAGCTTGTCGGCGCTGGTCAGCGCGCTGCGGCTCGTCTTGCCGCCGGCATAGATCACGTTCGTGCAGGTCGCCAGCTCGTCCCGCGCCACAGCGTCGATCGAGCGCGCGCCCGCGTTGGCGAAGAGCTCGACCTTGCGCGTCAGATTGCAGTCGATGTTCGCCAGGTCGAAGAGATCCGAGAAGTTGCTGTAGTCGCCGTACTGCTTGAGCGGCACGGTCACCTGCGTCTCCGAGAGCAGCGTGCCGTCGCCCGGGTTGCCCTCCGCCAGCTCGGTCGTCTTCGCCTCCAGCGGCACGATCTTGCGCATGCTCATCACCATGCCGTTGTTCTGCGGCATCGGGTAAACCTCGCCGAACTGCAGGTGCACCAGCTCCGGCTCGAAGCTCTGCAGCAGCGTGCGGTTGTAATAGGTCTGCAGCGACGGCGCAATGCCGGCGCTGGTCGTCATGTTGGTGTTGGTGTTCGTGTAGGTCATGTTCCTCTCTCCTTTTCTCCCTTATCGGTCTTCCTCTCTGTTCGTCCTCACAGGTGCACCTTCAGCCCGGCGAGCGCGGCCTCCTTCGCCCGGCGCGAAAACGCTGCGAATTCCTCGTCGCTCATCTGTGCGATCGGGTCGCCCGTGTTCATCTCCGCCGTCGCCGCCGCGCGGAAGGTCGGCACGCCGCGTTTCCTCGCCGCACGCTGCGCGCTGCGGCGCAGGTAGGCCGTCGCCGCGCGCCCGAGCGTCTCGCCCTGAATGAGCGCGCCGAGCACCTCCTCGTCCGCCGTCAGCGCCCGCAGCTCCTCCATCGTCCAGCCGTCCTCCAGCAGCCGCTCCATCGCCCCGCGATACAGGCCGATCGTCCGCGCCGTCTCCTGGGCCGCCTCCTGCACAGCCGCCTCCTCCGCGTCCTCCGGCTCCTGCGCCGGCAGCGCCTGCGTTTCAATCTCCGTCCCGCTCACAGGCAGGATCTCCATCCGTGCTTCCTCCATGTCCGTCTCCTTTCCTCTCGTGTCCGCTTGCTCACAGGGTGGTCTTTTCCGCCTCCAAGGGCATCACCCCCTTTCTGAGCGCCTCGTTCTCCGCCTCCAGCTGCGCGATCCGCTGGGCTGTGCGGCTGCTTTCCTCCAGCGCGGCGAGCACGCTGTTCTTCGTCCGGTAGCCCTCCATCAGCCGCACAACGGTCTCCGGCGGCATCGGCTGTCCCGCCTTCGCGCAGACCTCGACCACCTGCTGCAAAAATTCGTTGTCCGCCTGGATCTGCATCGGGTTGTTCTTCTGCACCTGCACGCGCACGGCATAGGCCGGCCGCATCAGCCCCGCGCCCTCCGCGCCGGGCGCGATCAGCGTCACCAGCCTGTCGCGCATCTGTCCGGTGGAGTCCCAGCCGCCGACGATGCGCAGCGTCCGTCCAGGCTCCAGGTATTCGCTGAGCACCCAGATGATCTGCTCCACCATCTCCCGGAACGCGTCCTTGAAGATCTCCGTGTGCCAGCGCGTGATCTTGTTGCCCGCGTTCTGCAGCGCCTCGATCGCCGAGGCCGCCGTCACGCCCAGGCCCGCCTCGCCGCGCGTGAACTGGTTCTGTCCGCAGTCCTGCTTCATCGAGTCCGCCAGGTAGGTCAGCATCTCGTAGACCTGTCCGTTCAGCGGCTGCGCCTGCACGGTCTGCAGCACCTCGCGGATGTCGCTCCCCTCCCATTCGATGATCGTCTTGCGCATGTCCGCGACGTCCTCGGCGTTGATCCCGCTCCCCCTGCGGATGAAGTGGCGCTGGATGCTGGACTGGCGCGCGTTGTCGTCGATGTATTTGGTGTATCGGTCAATCGCGCTTTGCGTCTCCCGGTAGTCGTGAATCAGGCCCGTTCCGAACGGCCTGCGCCAGACGTGCCGGAACTTGTAGAGCGTGAAGGGATACTGCCCGTGCGCGTAGACGCCGTCGGCGTAGGCCGCCTTGTCCGCGCCGCCGAAGCCCAGCTCCGTGCTGTAGAGCAGCGCGCCGCCCGCCATCTGCGCCATGTGCACGCGTGTGCAGCGGCTTTCGGCGTCGTAGCGCTTGTACCAGAATTCGATCAGCGTCGTGCGCGCGTCGTCCTGCGGCGCGTCCTCGCCCAACCCCTCCTGCCAGGGGAGGCTCCGGTCCTCGCCGACATAGCCCCTCGCGTGCGGGTAGTGCGCCTCCACCCAGTCAACCGTCGTGTGCGTCACCTTGAAGCAGGCGCGCCCGTCCTGCAGGTTTTCGACCGCCGGGTCGGGGTAGAAGTCCTCCGGATGCCAGGCCAGCACGCCCACCATGCCCTCTCCGTCCTCCGCCTCCGCGTCCCAGAAGACCTCGGCCACGCCCGTTCCGGTCACGACCGCGTCCTCCATGATCGTCTGGTATTTTCCCGGCCAGCCGGCATGATAGAGCACATAGGAGACGACGTCGCTCATCTCCTCGGCGCTTCTGGCCGTCTCCTCCCGCTCCGGCAGCAGCTGTGCCTCCGGCAGGTTGTCGATCTGGTCGGCAATCGCGTTGTCCACGCAGCTGCCCAGCGTGTTGCCCGCCGGTGCGGTTCCACTGCGCTCGTCCTGCCGCAGCTGGCGTATCATCCGCGCCCGGCGCATCTCGTCGTGTGCTTCCGTCAGACCGATGCGAAAGCGCTCAAAGAGCTCGTAGCCCCTGCGCAAAAGCTCCTGCTCCGCCTCGCCCAGCGGCTGCATTTTCGCGCCGCGTCCCATCGTCTCCCACGTTTTCCTCTCCATGTCTGCTTCCTCCCCTTTTTTCTCTCTCGCTCTGTTCATGCCAGCGGGTTGTAGGCCCGCCGCTCCTCTCTTCCCCTCGGCCTGGGCGCAATCGGCCGGGACATGAGGAAGTATCGCGTCTCGTCGTAGATGTGGTCCTCGCCCGCCGTGTCGATGTCCTCCGGCCGCCTCGCGTCGTAGACGAGCGAGGGCAGCGTACGGATGAAGTCCCGGCAATTTGTAAAGACGTAGAGCATCGGCCGCCCTTCCCCGTCGAACTTGAGCCGCTCGTGCAGCTGCATCTTCCCGGGCAGCCGCGTATTGTCCCCCTTTTGGAAGGTCAGCCCGCCGAATGCGCTGCGGATCTGCTCCTCAACGCTCATCCCCCTGCTCCTGTCCCAGATCGCCGGATCAGCCACCCCCTGCACGTGGATCCCCTCCCGCAGCTCCGGCTCCAGCAGCTCGCCGATCCTGCGCCCGATCTCCCCCGGCGTGAGCATCAGCCCCGTGTTCGCCTCGCCCGGCACGCAGCCATAGAGCTCCTTGTATCGGTAGGCCCGCCCCTCCTCGTCGATGGCCCAGACGCCCAGCGAGAATGGCCGCGTGTAGCCGTGGTCGAAGCTCGCCACCCGCGTCCAGTGCAGCGGGATGTCAAACGGATGGATCACGTGCGTGAACAGCCCGTCCCCGTAGTGCGCCGGGTCGTCGGTGAATTCCGGGAACGCCTGCCCGTCAAAGGCGTCCCATTTGCCGTAAAGCAGCGCGTCCCGCAACGCCCGCGGCTTCTGCTCCAGCTCCACGACGTAATCCTTCGTGATGTGCGGATTGTCCGTCACCGTCGCCGGGATGTATTCAAGCCGCCTCGTGCTGACGCTCCCCAGCACGTCGCTGCGCACGGGCATCTCGCAGCAGCGCGTCCCCGCGCCCGTGCTGTCCACAAATCTCGCCTTCACCCAGGCGTGGCCCGGCCCGCCCGGGTTGCTCGCCGCGCGCACACACGGCGTGATGCCCAGCTGCCTTTCCGCGCGCAGCCTCGTGCGCAGGTAGTCGTACATCGGCTTTGTGAAGTGCGTCAGCTCGTCGAAATACAGCCAGTGGATCTCCGCGCCCTGGTATTTGAGCAGCCCCTCGCCCTCGTTCTGCAGGTGACAGAAGTGCGCCACGCTCCCGTTGGCGAAGCGCATCTCGTGCGCGCTGGCGACATAGCGCCCCAGCTCCCTGGGCACAATGCGCTGCATCGTCCGCACCAGCGTCATCTCCAGCTCCGGATATGTCCTTCTGAACAGGTAGGCGTGCGTCCCCGGCCATTTCAGGCATCGCAGGAAGGCGTCCCAGCAGATCGCGTAGCTCTTCCCGCCGCCCGCCGCCCCGCCATAGAGCACCTCGTCCGCCATGCTCGCGTGAAAGAGCGCCTGCTTGGCCGTCGGTCTGTAGCCGATGTCAATCGTCATGTCCGTCCCCCTGTGTCTTTGGCATTCCCAGTTCCGGCATGCCCGGGAGGAACCGGATGGTGATCTCGCCCTTCTCCTCCTTCTTCACGCGCACACCCGCCCGGTCGAGGATGTCCTTGGCCGCCCGCTGCGTGACGCCATCCCCCTCCTCGCGTCCGCTCAGCAGCGCCGCCTGCATCCTCGCCGCCTGCTCCGCGCTCTCGTTGAGGCGGATCTGCGCCCGTAGCCGGACGGCCTCGCTCCGTCTGCGGTAGGGCTCCAGCGCCTCCGTGTCGCAGAGCGCTTCCGCGACCTCGCCGCGCGTGCAGCCCAGCCTCTGTGCGATTCCCGCCACCTCCTCTCCCTCGTCAAAGTAGGCGCGCAGCGCCTCCTCCCGCTCCTCTTTGGTCATGGCCTCCTCCTTTCCCGGGCAATCAAACCGGCATCGCCGGCAAAGGCATGTTCCTCCCGCCGCTCCGTGCGCAAGGCCCTCGCTTTGCGAAAGCCTTCCATAACAAAAGGCCGCCCCCCCTGGGGAGCAGCCTCTGCCTGTTTTCCATTCCGGTTTTTGTCCGTCTCTCTTTTTTTCGTGATTGTATCTTACCACATCGCATTCTGCATGACAAGCTGACCCTTTGCGACATTTTCCGACGCCCCGGCCCGTCCTCATTCCTCCCCTTCGATGCGCCGCTTGTAGCGCAGGCATTGCCGCTCGCTGCGTTCAAGCGCCTCCGCCACCTCGCTGATGGACAACGCCGCCAGGTAGTAGAGCGCGCAGAAGGCGTAGTCCTCCGGCCCCATCCGGTCCATCGCGCTGCGCGCCTCTTTTTCGTATTCGCGCATCAGCGCGCTCTCCCTCGCCGCCATGCGCTGCAGGGCCTCGCGCTTGGCCAGCTGCGCATCCAGCCCGCGCGCCATGCCGCCCCGCGCGCGGGGCATTCCGTCCGGCACAATGCTGTGCAGGCCGTCCGGCGATTCCTTGCGGATCTGCTCGCTGAGCCTGCGCACGAGCAGCGTCTGCGTCCTCGCCCGGACAAGCGCCTTGCGTTCCGCCTCTGTGATTCTGTCCTTTTCCATGCTCGTTTTCCTTTCTCCGTCCCATTTCCGGCGGTCTGTGCCGGCTTTCCCGGCCGTCTCTCTGTCTTTTCGCCATCGTTTCCCTCATTTTATTCGCGTTTCGCCAAATTGTCAAGCCTTTTTCTCTGTGCTATTGACGGTTCGCCAATCCCGTGGTACAATGCTGTATAGAAAAGTCGAGGTGATCCGTCCATGAGGTTCGGCGAAACCCTGAAATCCGCCCGCCTGCGCGCCGGGCTGACCCAGCTGCAAATCGCACAGGCGCTCGGCATCACCGCCAGCACCTATTGCGGCTATGAAACCGGCAAGCGCCAGCCCGACCTCTCCCGCCTTCGTCGCCTGGCGCAGCTGCTGCATACCTCCGCCGATGCGCTGCTTTCCCTCCCCTCCGATTCTCCTGAAATTCAGAAAGCCCCCGTCCATCCCGTCACAGAGGCGGAATACGAGGGGCTTGAGCTGTTCCGTTCGCTCGATGCGCACGGTCAGCGCATCGTTCGTCTGGTCCTCGATGAGGAGCTGTCCCGCCTGCAGGCTGCGGCATTCCGCGCACCGGAGCGGGCCATCTTCCGCATTTCGGAGCAGCCCGCCGCGGCGGGCCTGGGCGTCTATCTGGGGCCGGACGCCTTCTGCGATGTGTCCGTCCGCCGCAGCGCCCTGCCGCGCGGCGCGCGCTTCGGCGTGCCCGTCTCCGGGGACAGCATGGAGCCCGCCTATCATGACGGCGACATCCTGATCGTCTCCGACGCTCTGCCGGAGCCGGGCGACGTCGGCGTCTTCGTCATGGATGGCATGGGCTATGTCAAGGTCTGTGGCCGCGGCGAGCTGCTCTCGCTCAACCCCGCCTATGCCCCCATCCCCATGACGGAGGGCATCCGCCCCTGCGGCAAGGTCATCGGTACGCTCGACCCGCGCCTGATTTTCCCCGCATGACGCTGCTTTCACCGGAAAAGCCCGCACACATCAACAGGCCGCGCATCCTCTCCGATGCGCGGCCCGTCCATATTTCGCTGTGTTTTCTCTACCTGAAAATGGAAATAACGTTCACCGCGCATACCGCGATGATGAACACCAGCGCGCAGTTGTACAGCGTGCGTACCGCATTGTTGCTCATGCGTCCCGCAAATCTGCGCCCGACGACGCCTCCGAGGATGCCCGCAGCACACGCCGTGAGGATGAGCGTCCCCTGCGGCAGCACGCTGCCGCTGACGAGCGCCGTGAGAATACCCGCCGTCTGCGAGAAGATGATGACGAACAGTGAGTACAGCGCAGCCTCCTTGTGCAGCATTCCGTAGAAGCCGGTCAGCGCGAGCATGTTCAGCGGTCCGCCGCCAATGCCCAGGAACGCGGCCAGCATTCCGAGGATGAAGCCGACGATAAGCCCCGCCGCGGGGGCGCGGCGCTTTGTCTGCGCCTTTTCCCCCTTGCGCAGCGCGGAGATGAGCACCGCGGCCATCAGCAGCAGAAGCAGGATATTCTGCGCGGCCTTGACGGCCTTGTCGGCGGCCAGCATCGCGGAGACGGCGTTGAAGCACGCCTTTCCGGTCACGCCGCCCGCCGTCGAGCCGATGGCCAGCGGCACGGCGACCCTCATGTCAAGCGCCTGCCGCTGCTTGTTGAGGAAGTTTTTCCCCACGCTGAACAACGACATCGACAGCACGGCGAGCGAGGAGACCAGGCTGATGGTCGGCATCCCCAGCGGCAGCGTCATATCGAGCATGGGCTTGATGATCACGCCCCCGCCGATGCCGCTGATTGCGCCCACCATCGTGCTGAGCATACATACAATCAGGCAAATCAATATCATCGTCTGTTCCTCCTGCCCTGATCATCCTGCGCTTTGCGCTCAGCACCCGCAGGGATGCGCGGGCGCGTCGTCGCGGTAGTGGCTGTTCTCGGCCGGGTCCTTCATGCAAAGGTGAACGGCCGCCGTCGTAAAGGTCTTCGGCAGCGCGAGGATGTTCGGGTTCGGCCCGACGATCTTGCGCTTGGCGTCCTCGAGCGCCTCCTCGACCGTCGCGCGGGTCTTGAGGCCCATGCCGCGGGCGATGCCCGGCTCACGCGCGCCGACGATGTAGATGGCGCTGGTGTGCATCTCGGCCAGGTGTCCGCAGGACATCATCGAGAAGCCGTGGAACGGGTGGAAGGCGTTGGCAAAGCGGTACTTGCGGATGTATTCCTCTTTTGTCGCGAAGTACTCGCCGTAGCGGTTCATGTCCGGCAGCGTCTGCATGTAGTCGTGCTGGAACATGTCGTAGAGCTCGCGCAGGTACGGCCAGCGCTCCTCGTGGAACCAGCCGTCGCAGATGCTGGGCACGATGAAGACGCAGTGGTCGGAGAGCACGCGCTTGTGTCTTATGACCTGCGCGGAGAGCGCCTGCATCATCTGGATGGGGTTGGTGCCCATGCCGTTGCCGTAGTGGAAGTTCGTCGGCATGCCGAAGACGACGACGTCGTATTTCTTCTCCGCCCAGTGGACATAGGTGCGCTTGTCCGCCGTCTTCCAGCTGACAGGCTGCATCTCCTTCGCCCAGCCGCTGTTGATCTCGATCTGGCGGCTCTTGGTATCGAGCACCGCGTCGCAGCAGAAGAACTTCTTGCCCATCTTCTCTTCCATCAGCATGCCCTGCCGGTCAAACTTGTCGCGCATCAGGCTGTTGGTGGAGACGGGCACAAAGTCCGGCCTGTGCATGACCTGCGGCACGTGGTGCGCGCTGATGCTGCGCCAGTGGGAGATGCCCGTCGCGCAGTGCTTGTAGCCGCCGGAGTATCCGCCGTAGGGATTGCCCTGCGTGTGGCCGATGAGCACGGCGACGTCCGCGTCATAGACGTATTTGTTCATGATGACGTGGTCGCCCTGGTCGGTGTAGCCGAGATCGACCAGATGCTCGTAGTCCTCGCTGTCGTGGCTCGTGATCTGCCCGGTGTAGTAGAACTCGCCAAACAGCTCCTCGCCCAGGATGGTCTTCATCTCCTGCACGGTCGCGCGCGGATGCAGGCCGTTGGAGAAGAGCAGCAGCACGTCCTTCTTCTGAACGCCCGCCGCGTAGAGCTCGTCAAGGCACGCCCGGATGGCGACCTTGCGGTGGCTCGTCGGCTGGTTGCCGCCCTTGACGATGTCCGGGATCACGATGACGACCGTGCTCCCCTTGTGCGCCAGCTCGGAGAGCGGCTCCATGCCGATCGGATGGCGGATGCTCTCAAGCGTTGCCGCGTAGAGGCTGTCCCAGTCCTGCGGCAGGCATTCGGGATCGGGCACCGTCTCGCCGGGGATAAAGATATCCGTGCTGTCCGGCAGGTTGGCACTCATCAAGCCATTGCCGTATTCAAAATCAAGCTTCATAATGTGCTCCTTTTGCTCCGTTCGTTGTGTCAGTGAATTGATTCAGGAAAATACAAATATCCTTACTGCCTCCGGCGGGAAACGCTTGGGGAGCTCCACTCCCCAAACCCCAGGGCAGGAGGATCAGGGGGGCTTTCGATTTCCCCCCTTAGACCCTCCTGCACCTCCCTAACCCCCTTGAAACGAGCAAGGCCTCACGGCCCTGCACCCGGGGCTTATGTTCGGTGCTTGATTCTCTGCCCAAAGACTGTGCTTCCTGCGATTTTGAGACAGTCATTTACTTTCCCAAATACGTCCTGATAATCTCCAGGTATTCCTCCGGATAGAACCCGATCTCGCCGCTAAAGCGCGTCAGCGCGATCAGCCCGCCGTCGATCTCCTCAATCGACGCCAGCATCTGCGCGTTGTCCGTCTTGAGTCCGCCGCCGTAGACGACGTCCATGCCGCCGGTGCGCTCCTTGACAAACCGCGCGATCTTCTCGATGTAGGGCTTGTCCGCCGGCGTCTTCCCCGGCCCGATGGACCAGATCGGCTCGTAGGCGATGACCACCCTGCTCCTGTCGACGCCCTCAAGGCCGATGCTAAGCTGCGCGCCGAGCACGTCCTGCCACATCGCCTGCTCCTCGCTCTTCTCGCCGATGCAGTAGAGCACGGTCAGCCCCGCCGCCTGCGCCGCCTTGATCTCGGCGTTCAGGATGCGGTTCACGGCGCTCGCCGCGACGACGGAGTCGACGCCCGCCTCCGCAAGGATGCCCATCTTGTCGTTTCGCTCCTCGCAGTGGCCGATGAGCGTGCTCTCGCAGCCCATCTCCGCGATGGCGTTTCCCGTCCGGTTCGTCGTGAACGCGCCGAAGTTGCCGCCCTTCGCAGTGTCCGCGCGGTAGACGCCCTGGCTGCCCAGCTTTACGGGGCTGCCCGGCTTTCTCGCCGCCGCCGCGGAGAGCAGGTGCGCCTCCGGCATGTACATGACGAATTCCGCCTCGGAATACGCGCCCAGCGCATCCTGCGTCCGCTCGACGATCACGCGTCCCCAGTCCTTCATCGGCGCGAGCCGGTTGACGCCTCCGTGCTCGGGCGAAATGTCAAAGCGCTTGAGATTGAGAAAAATGTGCTTCATGCTCAGATCCCCGCTTTCCTGTAGCGCTCGGCCATCTGCTCGCAGGTCACGGCCTCGATCAGGTGGCTCTTGCGATAGCTGCCGAACTGCACCAGCAGCGGCGCGATGGATTCGATCACGCCGTCCTGCATGCACCGGTCGATGAGCCGGATGTGCTCGTCGTCGCCGCAGCCGTGCATGATGGCGTCCATGATGCTGCCGACGTAGTTGCGCGGATCGAAGTTCTTCGGCTTCGCCGTCATGTCGCGGTAGAGCTGTCCGATGCTCGCGCTCTCTTTGAGCTCCGGATGGTCGCGGAACAGCTCCATGATGTTGCGCGTGCAGGCGAGGCGGATGTCCGTGTCGACGTTGATCTTGTTGATGCCCGCCTTCGCCACGTCGACCAGCTGCGCCACGTCGATGCCGTAGGCGTTCTCGAGCTGCCCGCCCATCGCGTTGATCTGCTGCACGTATTCCTGCGGCACGGTCGAGCTGCCGTGGCTGACCAGGAACCCGTCGATCCCCTCGTGCATCATGCATTCCTTCGTCGCGATGGCGATCTCGCGGCGGATTCTCGTGTCCTTGCCCTTGTTCGCGCCGTGACAGGTGCCGTAGCTGATGGCCAGCGCGTCGCATTTCGTCTTTTTGAAGAAGTCGACCGCCTGCAGCGGGTTCGTGTAGGTCGAGGTCGCGCTGAAGACATGGTCCTCCACGCCCGCCAGCACGCCCAGCTCGCCCTCGACGGTCACGCCGTAGGGGTGGGCCAGCTTGACGGCCTCGCGCGTCAGCTCCACGTTCTCCTCGTAGGGCAGGCTGCTGCCGTCGATCATCACGGAGGTGTAGCCGCCGTCGATGCAGGCCTTGATCGTCTCCAGGCTCTTGCCGTGATCCAGGTGCAGCGCGATGGGCACAGGGCTGTCCGCGCCGTATTTCTTCACGGCGTCGCCGATGTTCCTCGCGCCCTCGCGCTTGGCCGGGGCCGTGCCGTGCATGAAGTCGAGCTCGCCGCCCATGAAGGCGTTGCTCGCCTCCGCGCCCTGCAGAATCGCGCCGGAGCGCAGCAGCTCGTGAATGCGCACAGCCGCCTCAATCTGTCCTACGCTGTTCATGTTGAACGCCGCCTGGCCGTAGCGGTACTTGTCCGCCGCCTCCAGAATCGCTCTCATCGGTACCAGCATGTCGTTGTCCTCCGTTCTGTGGTTCTTGTCCGCGTCAAAGGCGCTCTCGCCTTCACGCCCTGTATACGACCGCGCCGCCCGCGATGGTCGCGCATACGCGCAGCCCATCATTAAGCAGCACGATGTCCGCATCCTTGCCAATCTCCAGCGTGCCCTTGCGATCGTCGATGCGCAGCGCCCTCGCCGGGTTTTCGGTCAGCAGCGGCAGCATGTCCTCCGCCGGCCGTCCGGTAAAGCGCACGAGGTTCCTGAGCGCCTGCCCGGTCGTCAGCGTGCTGCCCGCGCGAACGCCCGTGTCCGCGAGCTTCGCGTCCCCGTCCACGACGACCACGTCGTTGACGCCCAGCTTGTAGGCGCCGTCCGGCAATCCCGCCGCCATGATGCTGTCCGTCACGGCCATCACCCGCTCGTCGCCCTTGCACTTGAGCAGCATCCGCACCGTTCCGGGATGCAGGTGCCGCCCGTCGCAGATCGCCTCGCAGTAGCAGTCGCTCTCCAGCGCCGCGCCCATGATCGCGGGCTCGTGCTGGTGGAACAGGCGCATCGCGTTGAAGGTGTGCGTGATGCAGCGCGCGCCGCTTTCAATCGCGCGCATCGCCGTCGCGTAGTCTGCGCCGCTGTGGCCGATGGCCACGGGCACGTCGTCCGCAATCTCCGCAATCATCTCGATCACGCCCGGCACCTCGGGCGAGACCGTGATGTAGGTGATCACGCCCGGGAATTCCGCCTGCCAGCGCCGCAGCAGCGCCGCGTCGCCCTCCCGCAGCAGATATTCCGGCATCGCGCCCTTGTATTCCTTCGCCAGGAACGGACCCTCCAGGTGCGCGCCCAGCAGCTGCGCGCCGCGCCCCCGGTCGCCCATGACCGTTTTCACCGCGCGCAGGCAGCGCCGCGTCGTCTCCTCCGTGTCCGTCAGGATGCTGGCGTTGAAGGCCGTCGTGCCCTGCGTCGCGAAGAAGGCCGCGATTTTCCGCAGTCCCTCCTCGTCCGCCGCGTTGACGTCGACGCCCGCCGCGCCGTGCGTGTGCGCGTCGATGAAGCCGGGCACGACCTTTCTTCCCGCCGCGTCGATCACCTGCGCGCCCTGCGCCTGCAGGCCTTCGCCGATCGCGGCGATTTTTCCGTCCTCACAGAGCACGTCCGCCGTCTCAAACCGGCGTCCCCGGTAGACCGCTCCGCCCCGAATCAACAGCCTGTCCATCGCTTTTCCCCCCTGTCCATGTTCCTCTCAGAAGGGCTGCTTCGCCGCGTTTGCGTTGACGTAGATCTTCGCGTCCGGGTGCCGCTGCGCGAGCGTCACCGGGAAGTGCGCGCTGACCTCGCCGTAGGCCGCCTGCCGCACGACGGCGCGGTGCCAGTCGCGGAAGACGCCCAGCCTCAGCTTCCTCGCCGAGAGGATCTCCGCCATGCCGATCGTCACGCATTTTGTCGGCATCGCGTCAATCGCGCCGTTCAGGTCGCCGATCGCGTTGGCCACGCGCGTCTCCCGGCTGATTTTGAGCACGCGCGTGTGCAGCGCCGCGAATTCCTCCGGCGTCAGCTCGTCCTGCGCCTCGTTGAAGGCCAGATGGCCGTTGATGCCGATGCCGCCGAAGGCGATGTCCACGCCGCCCAACTGCTCGATCAGCCTCGCGATGGCGCCGGTGTCGTGCGGGTCGGGAAAGACGCGCTGCGCCTCGGGCATCAGCATCTCGGGATCGATCTTCGTGTAGACCGTCCGCTTCATGAAGCCGTGGAAGGAGAGCGGGCTGCTCTCGTCAATCCATTCCCCGTCGTCCGTCAGGTATTCGTCCATGTTGATGAACCAGCAGTTTTTGAGGCTGAGCCGCCGCTCGTTCACCAGCCGCACGAAGATCGGGTACTGTCCTACCGGGCCGACCGGGCAGATGAAGACCGTCCGCCGTCCCGCCGCATTGTTCTTCTCGATCTCCGCAATCATCTCCAGCGCCATCTCGTAGAAGACCTCGCCGGAATCGCCGAGCTTCACCAGCGGGATCTTCGCCCCCCTGCCCAGCTCCTCCTGGGAAATCTGAAAATATGCCGTGTCCATGTTGGGTTCCTCCTCACTTGACATGATTTCCTTCTGTCCAAAAGCCCGCGTCAAAACAGGTGCTCCACGCCCAGCTCGTGAATCAGCCCGACGATCTCCTTGGTGCGCGAGCAGCCGAACTTGCGCAGCAGGCCCTTGATCTGCGTCTTGACCGTCACAACCTCCACGCAGCGGATCTCCGCGATCTCGCGCACCTTGCAGCCGTCCAGCAGGCAGCGCACCAGCGCGCGCTCCGCCGGCGTCAGCTGGGAAACGTTGTTGATGAAGAACAGCAGGCTCCGCTCGGAGCGCCGCAGCCGCGAGTATTCCTTGAGCACCGTGTGCTGCACGCGCGCGTCGAGCAGCGGCTCTCCCGCGTAGGCCGCGCGGATGTGCCGCAGCAGCTCCTCCTCCTGGCATCCCTTGACGATGTAGTCGACCGCCCCCGCCGCCATCGACATGAGAATCATGTTCTCCGTCTCGTGCGCCGTCAGGAAGATGACCTTCGCCTCCGGGTTCTCCGACAGGATGTTCTCCGCCGCGCGGATGCCGGCCGTCGTCGTCTCCATCTCGATGTCCACCAGCAGCAGGTCGCAGGGCGTGGTCCTGGCCAGGTGCTCCAGCTCCTGCCCAGTCGACGCCTCGCCGACGACCTTCATGTCCTCCTGCTTCTCGATCGTCTCCCGGATGTCCTCGCGCAGCAGCGGAAAGTCGTCCGCTATCAGGATCCGAATCAACCGCCGTTCACCGTCCTTTGCGTGTCGCACCGGGGCAGCATGATGAAGAACGCCGTGCCCTCGCCGGGCCGGCTCTCCACGCGCAGCATGCCCAGGTGCGCCTTGATGATCATCCTCGCATGGTACAGCCCCATGCCCCAGCTGTGGTTGCTGTTCTTGGAGGAGTAGAAGGGCTCGAAGATCTTCTTCTGCTGGCTTCGGCTGATGCCCGGGCCCTCGTCGCGCACCTCCAGCACGGTGTAGAGCCGCTCCTGCCGGCTGATCAGGCGGATGGGCCGGTCCGTCCGTCCCGCCTCGACCTGCGCCTCCCAGGCGTTGGTCATCAGGTTGTAAATCGCCTCGCCCAGGTAGTTCAGGTCAGCCATGACCGTCCTTGTGCAGTCCACCTGCGCGCGGCATTTCGCCTCCGGGTATTTGCGCGCGAAGCGGTCGAGCGCCACCTGCGCGACCTCGCCCAGCCCCACCGGCGTCAGCCGCACGGACTTGCTCTTGACCGTCCGGTAGAGCTCCTCGCTGCGCTCGAGCAGCAGCTCGTTGTTCCCGTGCAGCTGGTCGACGCAGTCGCGGATGCGCGCAAGGTCGGGCGTCTCCCTGCCCAGCTCCTGGTAGATGTGCTTTTCGAGCACCCGGTTGGCCAGCAGCTGATTCTTGATCGAGTGCACGAAGACCGAGGCGCCCGTGCGCGCGATGTCGAATTTGCGCCGCAGCACGCTCTCTTCCCGGTCGGTCATCAGGTTGTCCTGCGTGTAGCGCAGCAGGCTCGCGATGCCCAGCACCCCGCAGATCACGTTGACGATCACCAGCGTCACATAGCCCGCCATCGTCGGCGCGTACTGCAAATAGCCCAGGCCCTTGCTGAAGATGTAGTCGTAGCTGTAAAAATGATAGACCTGCGAGGGATCCTGCCCGCAGTAGAGCAGGTAGATGCCGCTCAGCGCCGCCATGCAGACGAAGATGCAGGCGAACTGCCTCCTGCAAAACGCGATCGTGATGCTCAGCAGCTCGTTGAGCAGCAAAATCAGCGCGATGGCCACATAGGCGACCACCCAGATGTAGGCCGCCTGCACGATCACCGGCTGGATCCCCGGCCACGTCATGACCAGCCGCCGGTACAGCGGCGGCAGGTAGAGGATCAGGCTCCCCGCCGGCAGCAGCACCGCCAGCTTCTTGACGGCGGGCCGCTTGCGCATCGCGGGGATCATCGAGTACTGCAGCGCCATTTCCATCAGGAACAGCGGATAGAGGAATCGCCCGACGGCGATCATATAGCCGATCTGCCCCAGCGTCAGGTAGAGGTACTGCACCCGCGTCTTGAGCGCGAGCGAGAAGTAGAGAAACCGCAGAATGTCCTGCGAATAGCCGCCCTTTTTGGCGATGAAAATCAGGATTCCGGAGAGGAAGACCATCAGGCTGCAGCACATGCCCAGCAGATAGAGCGACTCCGTGCTCTTGCGAAGCAGCAGCACACAGATGGACGCGATGAGCATCGCGCCGATGAGCACAAACAGCATCCCGGCGTTCCTCCTCCCCGGACATAAGGATCAGGCCGCCTGAAGCAGACGGCCCTGAATCCTTTTCGCTTTGATTACTTGCCCGCCTCGATCATGACGTCCAGCATCACGTAGTCGGAAACCGCCGGAACGGGATCCTTCTCCACGGCGCCGTTGGCCACGAAGGTGTCGCGCTGGAGCAGGTAGTAGCCCTCGACGGTGCCGTCCGCCGCGCCCTCGGCGACTTCCTTGCCGGTCAGCCACTCGGCGTCGCCGCGCTGGTTGTAGACGCTGTCGTAGTCGGTCGCGGTCTGGGTGCTGACCCAGGTGCTGACCTCGTCGTAGTGCTCGTCAGCCGCGTAGTCCATGCCCTTGAAGAGCGCGCGGGTGAAGCGAACGAGGATGTCGCGGTTCTCCTCGGCGTACTTGGGCATGCAGATCCAGCTCGCCAGGGAGACGGTCTGGTCGGCGAAGGTCATGTTGTCGGTCAGCTTGGTCGCGTCCGGCATCTCCTCAAGGATCTTGAGGCTGTTCGGGCTCCAGGTCGCGCAGGCGTCCACGCCGCCGGAGAGCATCGCGGTCACGATGGCGGAGGCGTCCATGTCAAACGCGTTGATGTCGTCCATCGTCATGCCGTACTTGGTCAGCGAGTTGATCAGGATGTCCTCGGAGGAGGAGCCGGAGGAATAGGCAACCTTCTTGCCCTTCAGGTCCTCAACGCTGGTGATGCCCGCGCCGCCGATGAGGGCGTCGCCGTTGGAGACGTGGCTGAGCGCGAAGATGGTCGCGCGGCCGTTGATGCACAGCTTGTGCGCGCCCTGGCCGATGTAGCCCACGTCGATGGAGCCGCTCTCCATGGCGGCGATGATGGTCGGGCCGTCGGCGAACTCAACGAGGTTCACGGTGATGTTCTCCTCGGCGAGGTAGCCCTTCTGAATGGCGGTCTCAATCGCCCAGAGGCTGCCGTAGTTGGGCATGTAGGCGACGTTCAGGGTGACAGGCTCGGCCTCGGCAAGTGAGAGGCCCGCGATGCTCAGCATCGCCAGCGCAAGCAGAACGGAAAGCAGCTTTTTCATTGTCGATTCCCTCCATTTTTGTATTTGGGTCGATATCCTTCAAGCGGAATCCCCCGCCCCGGGCGCGGGCATGGGGAAACCCAGCCGTCGGCCCGGAGCGGAAGCTCCGCTCAAATCCAGTTACTTGCGCACCTCGAGGTACTCCTGATACACCTGGCTCCAGATGTGGTTCTTGAGCTCCATGAAGTGCGGCGTCATCTTCGTCTCCTGCGTGCGCGGATACGGGATGTCGATGTCCACGATGTCCTTGATGCGGCCCGGCCGCGCGCTCATGATGATGACGCGCTGCGCAAGGATGATCGCCTCCTCAACGTCGTGGGTGATGAAGAAGCAGGTCTTGCGCTTCTTCTCCCAGGTCTCCAGCAGCTCGGTCTGCAGCTGCGTGCGCGTCTGCGCGTCCAGCGCGCCGAACGGTTCGTCCATCAGCAGCACCTCGGGCTCCGCCGCGTAGGCGCGGGCGATGGCGACGCGCTGCTTCATGCCGCCGGAGAGCTCCTTGGGGTAGTGGTCGGCAAACTTCGCCAGGTCGACCATCTCGAGGTACTTCATCGCCTCTTCCT
Source organism: Clostridiales bacterium (assembly GCA_004555535.1). GTDB lineage: Bacteria > Bacillota > Clostridia > Christensenellales > Aristaeellaceae > Ventricola. The sequence goes on along the minus strand of SFHU01000009.1, from coordinate 12,798 downwards.
CAGCCGCCTTGCCCTTGACGCCGCGCATCTCCAGCGCGAACATGACGTTCTTCTTGACCGTCAGCCAGGGGAACAGCGCGTACTGCTGGAAGACGACGCCGCGCTCCGTGCCGGTGCCGGTGACCTCCTTGCCGTCGCAGTAGACCTTGCCAGAGGTCGGCTCACTCAGGCCCGCGATGATGTTGAGCAGCGTGCTCTTGCCGCAGCCGGAGGGGCCGACGACGCAGATGAACTCGTTGTCGTGGATGTCGAGGCTGACGCCGTTGAGGGCGACCATCTCGCCGTTCCTCGTGTTGAATACCTTGCGCACGTTGTCAATGCGCACTCTGACCGTGTCCGACGCCGTCAGATTTCTCTCTTCTCCTGCCACGACGTGAGCCTCCTTTCAGCGGTCTTGATCAGCTTTTCGATGGTGATGCCCAGGATGCCGATGATGATGATGTACAGCAGCATCGGCGCGGATTCGAAGCTGTTGTTCAGGCTGCGGATGCGCATGCCCAGTCCGGCGTTCGCGCCGGTGGATTCCGCAGCGATCAGCGTCGTCAGCGCGACGGAGGCGCCCAGGCGGATCGCGGTGAGGATGAAGGGCAGCGTCGCCGGCGCAATGACGCGCACGAAGATGTCCTTGTCCGTCGCGCCCAGCACGCGCGCCGCCTTGATCAGCGTTTCATCGACGTTGATGACGCCCTGATAGATCGTCACGCACATGATCAGGAAGCAGGCGATCGTGATGACGATGATCTGCGGCCTGCGGCCGACGCCCGCCGCGATGACGATCAGCGGCACGTAGGCCAGAGGCGGAATGTTGCGGATGAACTGGATCCACGGCTCGATGATGTAGCGCACCGGCTTGTACCAGGCCATCAGGATGGCGACCGGCAGCGCGATCACGAAGCCGAGCACGTAGCCCGAGCAGACCGAGATCAGGCTCGAGCTCAGGTCCTTCAGCAGCACGTTCCGGTCGATCATCGTCTTGATGCTGCCCAGCACCTTGAAGACGTTCGGGAAAGCGCGCGACGTTGCCGGTATGATGGAAAGCACCCACCACAGCAGCATGGCGGCGAGGAACGAGATCAGCAGCCAAACCTTGGCCGGAATCCGGTCCGCCAGCCCCTTGTTGTTTTTCTTTTCCATGAGGCAGTCCCCTTTGCGGTCATTTTGCCCGTTTTCAGGCAGGTTCCTTTGTCACTGATATCAGTATATCACAACTCATTTCGTGAAAAAAGGATGAATTTCCCTCATCCCCGCAGAGAGATCAGCCTGGTCAGCGGTTCTCCGATCAGCGGCTCGCACCAGCGCACGAAGGCCTCGGTCACGCCGTTGCCCCGCTCGTTGATGAATTCGTCCGGCATCTTCCGCTCGTGCAGCATGACCTCCCGCACGTCGACGAGCTCCGTGCGCACGGCATAGCGGTCGCCCGGCTCGCGCATCAGCGCGACCATCTTGCCGCTCTCGCCCGCCGCCGCGGCGCGCACGGCTTCCTCGCCCGCCAGCACGGCCTCCTGCCGGTCGACCGGGCTGACCAGCGCGATGGAGGCGCGTCCGATCAATCCGGGCTTTTCGCTCCTCGCCTTGTAGCCGAGCCTGCGGATGACCAGCTGCGCCAGGTGCGCGGAGACGTCGCCAAAGTACGTCGAGCGCCCCGTTTGAAACACCGGCGGCACGATCGGCTTGCCCGCCTCGTCGGTCAGCCCCTCGCTGCACACGACGACCACGCCGCGCTTCTTCTCGATCAGCGCCTGCACGTCCTTGAGGAATTCCTCCTCTTTAAAAGGCCGCTCCGGCAGGTAGATCAGGTCAGGCCCGTCCACGCCCGCCTGCCTCGCCAGCGCGGAGGCCGCCGTAATCCAGCCCGCGTTTCGCCCGCTCGCCTCGATCACCACGACGTGGATCGGCAGACCCGCGACGTCCGCCGTCACCTCGGCGACGCTTTGCGCGATGTAGCGCGCGGCGCTTCCGTAGCCCGGCGCGTGGTCGGTCACGGCGATGTCGTTGTCCATCGTCTTGGGAATGCCCATGACGAAGATGTCCTCGCCCGCGCAGGCTGCGCAGATCTTCCCGCAGGTGTCCATCGTCCCGTTGCCGCCGTTCATGAGCACGTAGCGCACGCCCAGCTGCCTGAAGATCCCCGGCATCCTCGCGTAGTCCTCCGCCTCCAGCGCGTCGCGCGAGGTGCCAATCGCGCTGCCCGGCGTCGTCAGCAGCAGCTCAAGCTCCTCCTGCGGCACATCCGTCAGGTCGCGCACCTCGCCGCGCAGCAAGCCGCCCGTCCCGCCGATCGCCGCCAGAATGCGGCCGACGTTTTCCTCCCGCTTCGCCTGGCGGATCGCCCCGTAGAGCGAGGCGTTGATCACAGCCGTCGGCCCGCCGCCGTGAATCAGCAACAGATTTCCCTTCATCGCCGCATTCCTCCTCAGTCTCCAGTTCTTTTGATTTTATCATAATGCATCTTTTCGCCCGAAAACAGGAGGAAATTTTCTCATCCTGCCCCGCTCTCCCTTCCCGCCCTTTACCGTCTGATACTTTTGCGGCTCGTCTTTGCGATTTGTTTGACAATCCTTCATTCTCATGCTATACTATATTCAATGTTGTTTTTCGTCTTTGTGAAAAGGAGGTTTATTATGCTGCTTCAGGATAAGGTCGCCATCGTCACCGGCGGCACGCGCGGTATCGGCTTTGCCATCGTCGAGACGTTCCTCAAAAACGGCGCGCGCGTCGCGCTCTTCGGCTCCCGCCAGGAGACCGTGGACAAGGCGCTCGCCAAACTCGCCCAGGAGCTGCCGGACGCGCAGGTCATCGGCCTGTCGCCCGACCTGACCGACTATGCCGCCGTCGAGGCTGCCGTGAATACCGTCAAGGAGAAGTTCGGCCGCATCGACATCCTCGCCAACAACGCCGGCATCTCCGCGCGCGATTCGCTCTATCAGTACGATCCTGCCGCGTTTGACAAGACCATCTCCGTCAACGTGAACGCCGTCTTCAACGGCTGCCGCGCCGTCGCGCCGATCATGAAGGCCCAGGGCGGCGGCTGCATCATCAACACCAGCTCGATGGTCAGCCTCTACGGCCAGCCCGCCGGCGTTGCCTATCCGGCCAGCAAGTTCGCCGTCAACGGCCTGACCCGCAGCCTCGCCCGCGAGCTGGGCCGCGACAACATCCGCGTCAACGCCGTCGCTCCGGGCGTCACCCGCACGGACATGATCTCCGCGCTCCCGCCGGAGGTCCTCAAGCGCGTCTCCGATCCGATCCCGCTGGGCCGCGTCGGCGAGCCGCAGGAGGTCGCCAACTGCTTCCTCTTCCTCGCCAGCGATCTGGCCAGCTACGTCACCGGTGAGATCCTCTCCGTCGACGGCGCTGCGCAGACCTGATCGTCCTCCTTTCCTTGAAAAAGCCGCTGCTTCCCGGCGCTTTGCCGCCCTTTCTCCGGAAAGGGCGGTTTTTTTGCGCCCGGATGAAAGAATCCGCTCCCGCCTCCGTCTTATTCAGTAAAGACAGCTTCTTCAATACATTTCCAAGGAGAGATCGCCATGAAGCCCTTCCTGTCCATCCTCGCCCTGCTGCTCTGCCTGCTCCTCGCCGTCCCCGCTCTGGCCGATGCTCCCGGCGCGGGCGACACGCTCTACGTCGCCAACCCCGATCCTGCCGACAGGCTCAACCTGCGCGCCGCGCCGCGTCCGGATGCCGTCAGCCTCGGCAAGTACTATAACGGCACGCCCGTCTATCTGCTGGAGGCGCCGTCGGAGGGCTATGCCCATGTGCGCATCCAGGGCGATTCCCCGGAGGGCTATATGGATCTGTCCTTTCTCTCCGCAGAGTACGTCGAGCCCGCCTTCCCGATACTGACCGTCGCTGCGTCCTCCGGCGCAGCGGTCTATCGTCAGCCCTCGGCCTCTTCGGAACAGGTTGCGCTCTTCCCCAAGGGATCGTCCGTCTGTGCCCTCTGCGTGCGCGACGACGGCTGGGTGCAGATCACGGCCATCGGCTATACCGGCTATGTCCGCTCCGACCGGATGACCCCACAGCTCTCCTACCATAGGGAGACGGATTCCTCCGCTGTCATCCATAACGCTTCCGATCAGTCCGCGGCCTATACCGTGCAGGTCTCCCTCCCCTCGCTCGCGGTCGTCAGCAATCCCGATCCGCAGGACAGGCTGAACCTGCGCGAGGCGCCCGACGCAAGCGCGCCGATCCTGGGTAAATACTTTTCCGGTACGATCGTCTCCCTGCTCGGCCCGGTCGAGGATGGCTGGGTGAAGGTCTGCATCAGCGGCGCCGCCACGGGCTATATGCAATCCCGGTTTCTGGAGTGCGGCGGCCAGAGCGTGCGCAGCGCCATGCCGGATAAAACCGTCGCCGTCTCCGACGCCAGGCTCTATGCCGCTCCCAGCAAATCATCCTCTGTCGTCTCGCCGCTCTCCCGCGGCGCGCAGCTGCGCGTCATGGGCGCCTGGGGCGACTGGTGCCACGTCCTTTATGACGGCCAGACCGACTTCGTCCTCACCTCGGCCCTCGACAGCGACGAAGGCCTGACCTTCGTCCTCCCCGCCCGCAAATGACGGCGCTCAGCCTTCCCTCCCCCTGCGCTCCTGCGCGCCGGAAAAGGTCAGCTCCCTGTCGGAGATCACCCGCGTCAGCCGCTCCACGTTGCTGATGCGGAAGAGGTAGTTCTTCCCGTATTTGCTCGAATCGCAGAGGAAGTATTGCTCCGTCGAGCAGGCGATCATCGCCTGGCGCACGGCGATGTCCTCCTCGTAAAAGTCGGAAATGACGCCGCCCGCGTTTACGCCCGCCGCGGAGAAGAACAGCCTGTCCGCGTGGAAGGAGCGCACCGTGCGCTCGGCAATGCTCCCGCCGAAGGATTTCGAGTTCTCGTGCAGCTCCCCGCCCGTGATGAACACGCGCGCGCCGCTCTGCCCCATGCGGTCGGCCACCCGCAGGCTGTTGGTGATGATCGTCAGGTTCTTCTGCTGCAGAAACGGGATCATGCTGATCACCGTCGAGGAGGCGTCCATGAACAGCGCCTCCCCCGGCTGCACGAGCGCCGCCGCTGTCCGGCCGATCTGCAGCTTTTCCGTCCTGTGCGCCTCCGCGCGCTGGTCGAGCTCAACAAAGCGGTTGTGCCCGCCCGCCAGCGAGATGCCGCCGTAGCTCTTGACGATCAGCTCGCTCTTCTCCAGCAGCGCGATGTCCCTTCGGATGGTCGCCGGGCTGGCGTAGAGCTGGTCGGCCAGCTCCGCCACCGTGACGTGCCGGTTCTTCTGCACGATGTTGAGGATTTCGTCCAGCCGCTGGTTCTTGAGCATGCTCCCCGCCTCCGTTTTGCCCGTCCGCCCCGCCCCAAGGGGAATCCTCCTGCCGCGCGCCCTCCCCCGGGTGAGAAAACCCTTTTGCCGGCGCTCTGGCGCCCTCCCCCGGGAGGGCGTTTTCCGTTGCACGGAAATGATCAAATTTGATCATCCATGATCATCTTTGTGCCATCTGCATGATGCATTGGCAACCTTCGCGCAAGCTGTTGCCAATTTGTCCGATTTTTATTATAGTATTTGGTGACAATTCTGTCAAGAACGGCGTCTTCTTCCCGCCTTTCCTTCCCGGTGTGCCGGTCGCGCTGCTCCGCCATACGCAGAAGCGCGCCGTTTGGGGCGGGAAAGAATGATTGACTTTGATCAGCCAGAAAGGATGATGTCCATGCGCGACACAGTCCGGGTTCATGTGCCCGGCGTGCGGATGATCGCCCATCGCGGCCTGAGCGGCATCGAGAAGGAGAATACCTGCGCCGCCTTCGTCGCGGCGGGCAACCGCTCCTATTACGGCGTGGAGACGGATATCCACCGCACATCCGACGGCCGCTTCATCGTCTTCCACGACGACAACCTGCAGCGCATCGCTGGCGTCGACCTCACCGTCGAGGAGACGGACTTTGACACCCTGCGCGCCGTGCGCATGGCCGACAGGGACGGCATTCCCCGCCATGACCTCGTCCTGCCCTCGCTCGAGGAATACATTTCCGTCTGCCGGACGTATGGCAAGCAGAGCATTCTGGAGCTCAAGAATCCCTTCGCGCCGGAGGATCTCGACCGCATCCTCGCGCTCATCCGCGGCCTCGGCTGGCTGGAGCACACGGTCTTCATCTCCTTCGACCTTGAGAATCTCCTCCACATCCGCCGCCGTCTCCCCGGGCAGCGCGCGCAGTATCTCGTCAGCGAATTTGAGGAGGGCCTGATCGGTCTGCTGCGTGAAAACCAGCTCGATCTGGATATCCATCATGCCGCCATCGATGCCGCGCAGATCCGCGCCTGCCACGACGCCGGCATCGAGGTCAACGTATGGACGGTCGATTCCCCGGAAGATGCGCAGCGCCTTTGCGCCTGGGGCGTCGATTACATCACCAGCAATATCCTCGAGGCCTCCGCTTCCCTGTGAGTTTCCATCGCCTTTTCCCCCACCAACACAAGCTGAAACAGGAGATGCAGCCATGTACACAGACATTCTGATCATCGGCGCGGGCGTCACGGGCTGTTCCGTCGCGCGCGTGCTGAGCCGCTACGAAGCGAGCATTGCGGTCATCGACCGCGGCGCGGATGTCGCCGAGGGCGCTTCCAAGGCCAACAGCGGCATCGTCCATGCGGGCTTTGACGCCCATCCCGGCACCCTCAAGGCGAAGCTCAACGTCGAGGGCGCGAGGATGTATCCCGACCTCTGCGCCCAGCTCGGCGTGCCCTACAGCCAGCCTGGCGCGCTCGTCCTGGGCTTTTCCGAGGCGGACCGCGCGACCCTGACGTCCCTCGTCGCCCAGGGCGTCGAGAACGGCGTCCCCGGCGTGTGCCTCATCGAGCGCGACGAGGTGCTCGCGCTGGAGCCGAATACCAATCCGGATGTCCTCTGCGCGCTCTATGCGCCGACCTCCGGCCTGACCAGCCCGTACGAGATGACCTACGCCCTCGCCGATCACGCCGCCGTCAACGGCGTGCGCTTCATGCTCGGCGAGGAGGTCGAGGGCCTGATCAAGGCGCAGGACGGCCTGTGGCACGTGACGACCGACAAGGGCGAGCATACCTGCAAAATTCTCGTCAACTGCGCGGGCGTCGGCGCCGCCACGCTGCATAACATGATGAGCGGCGACCTGCTGCATATCATCGACCGCCGCGGCCAGTATTACCTGCTCGACCGCATGCAGACCCTGCCCTTCAAAATGACCATGTTCCAGTGCCCCACGAAGATGGGCAAGGGCGTGCTCGTCTCCCCGACGGTGCACGGCAACCTGCTGCTGGGCCCCTCCGCTGAGGATATCGAGGACGAGCTGGATACCTCCACGACCGCCGAGGGCCTGGATTTCGTCCTCAAGACCTGCCGCCTCACCTGGCCGAAGGCCTCGACCCGCGGCACCATCACCAATTTCTCCGGCATCCGCGCGCATGAGGCGAAGGGCGACTTCGTCATCGGCGCGGTCGCCGGCCAGGAGAACGCCTATGAGACCGTCGGCATCGAGAGCCCCGGCCTGTCCGCCGCGCCGGCCATCGGCGAAATGCTCGGCGCGCAGATCGCCAAAGAGCAGGGCCTCACGCCCAAGGCCGAAATCGTCCCGCCCATCGTGCGCAAAAAGCCCTTCCACGCCATGACCCCCTCGGAGCGCGCCGCAGCCGTCGCCGAAAATCCGCTCTACGGCAATCTCGTCTGCCGCTGCGAGGTCGTGACCGAGGCGGAAATCCGCGAGGCGATCCGCCGTCCCGTCGGTGCGACGAGCATCGACGGCGTCAAGCGCCGCACCCGCGCCGGCATGGGCCGCTGCCAGGGCGGCTTCTGCAGCCCGCGCGTCGCGGAGATCCTCGCCGAGGAGCTGCACATCCCCATGACCGAGGTCACCAAGTGCGGCGGCGCGAGCCGCCTGCTCGTCGGCACCATTCACGACGCGATGAAGGAGGGCTGCTGAGATGAACAGCAAGTGTGTGGATATCCTCGTCATCGGCGCGGGCCCTGCCGGCCTCGCCGCCGCCATCGCCGCCCGGGAGGATGGCATCGACAGCCTGCTCGTGCTCGAGCGCGAGCATAACCCCGGCGGCATCCTCCGCCAGTGCATCCACAACGGCTTCGGCCTGCATCGCTTCAAGGAGGAGCTGACCGGCCCCGAGTACGCGCAGCGCGACATCGACCGCGCCCGCGAGCTGGGCATCGACATCCAGACCGACACCACCGTCCTCTCCGTGGATGGAAAGACGCATGCCGTCACCTGCGTGTCCCGCGCTCATGGCGTCGAGGTCATCACCGCCAAGGCGATCATCCTGGCGATGGGCTGCCGCGAGCGTCCGCGCGGCGCGCTGGGCACGCCCGGCACCCGCTGCGCCGGCATCTATTCCGCCGGCACCGCGCAGAAGTTCGTCAACCTGGAGGGCTATATGCCCGGCAAGCGCGTCGTCATCCTCGGCTCCGGCGATATCGGCCTGATCATGGCCCGCCGCATGACGCTCCAGGGCGCGAAGGTGCTCGCCTGCGTCGAGCTGATGCCCTTCTCCTCGGGCCTCAACCGCAACATCGTCCAGTGCCTCAACGACTACGACATTCCCCTCTACCTCAGCCATACCGTCATCGACATCAAGGGCCGCGAGCGCCTGACCGGCGTGACCGTCGCCCGGGTCGACGAAAACCGCCGGCCCATCCCCGGCAGCGAGATCGAGTTCGACTGCGACACGCTGCTCCTCTCCGTCGGCCTCATCCCGGAGAACGAGCTCTCCGAGGGCGCGGGCGTGAAGCTCAGCCCGCTGACCTCCGGCGCGGAGGTCGACGACGTCCTGCAGACCAGCGTCCCGGGCATCTTCGCCTGCGGCAACGTGCTGCATGTGCATGACCTGGTCGACCACGTCTCCAATGAGTCCTTCCGCGCGGGCCACGCCGCCGCCGCCTATGTCCGCGATCAGCTCGCCGGCGGCGAGACGATCCCCGTGCGCGACGGCGACGGCGTGCGCGGCGCCGTGCCCCAGCGCATCCGCAAGGGCGCCGCGCAGGAGGTCGACCTCATGTTCCGCCCCTCCGGCGTGTTCCGCGGCGCGACCTGCGTCGTCACCTGCGGCGAGCGCGAAATCGCGCGCAAGAAGGCGCCGATCTTCACGCCCGGCGAGATGGCCGTCGTGAAGCTGAGGCCCGAAATCGTCGCCTCGCTTGACGCGCCCGTGACCGTGACCATCGAAAGGAGCTGAGCGCCATGGAAATCACCTGCATCAACTGCCCGGTCGGCTGCCGCCTGAGCGTCATCCTTAAGGATGGCCAGGTCGTCTCCGTCACCGGCAACACCTGCAAGCGCGGCGAAACCTATGCCCGTCAGGAGTGCGTCGATCCCCAGCGCATGGTGACCGCCGTCATCCCCGTCGAGGGCAGCGCCATGCCGCTCTCCGTCAAGACCCGCACGCCCATCCCCAAGAAGCTGATTCGCGCCTGCATGGCCGAGCTCGCCGCCGTCCGTCTGTCCGCGCCCGTCGCGGCGGGCAGCGTCGTGCTTCCCGACGTCTGCGGGACGGGCGTCGATATCATCGCCACCAAGTCCGTCGGCGCCTGAGTCCGCGCCGCGCTTCCCCATTCTGTGGGAAAGGAGATCATGCCAACCATGAATCATTGGGAAATCCTGCTCCGCCTGGTCGTCGCCATCGTCGTCGGCTGCATCATCGGCATCGAGCGTGAACGCAAGAACCGCCCCGCCGGCATGCGCACGCATGTGCTCGTCTGCGTGGGCGCCGCCACCATCGCCATCCTCGAGACCCTGCTCCTGCAGGACACGCTGAGTCTGAATGTCGGCACCGATCACAGCGGCGTCGCCGTGTCCGTCGGCCGCATCAGCGCCCAGGTCGTCAGCGGCGTCGGCTTCCTCGGCGCCGGCACGATCTTCGTCTCCCAGAAGAAGATCGCCGGCCTGACGACAGCCGCCTCGCTGTGGAACGCCGCCTGCCTCGGCCTCGCCGCGGGCATGGGCTATCACTTTCTCGCCCTCGCCGGCTGCGGCGTCGTCATCGTGACGCTCACCTTCATGCAGCGCGTCGTGCACGTCAACGCCGTCAAGAACGTCGAGGTCAAGTTCGTCCACCGCAAGGAGACGCTCGATTTCATCAACGCCTACTTCGAGGAAGCGGACATCAAGGTGCTCGACGTCAACTTCCACGTCGAGAACAACGAAAGCTACAACCTGTACACCAATCTCTATACGCTGCACCTGCCCAACAAGACCTCCTACACGGATATCGTCAACCACCTCTCCGAGTTCGCCAATATCCAGAGCGTGCGCACGAGAAACGTGTAATCCTCTGCCAGAGATGAAGCAAAGGAGTGCTGCGCAATGACCCCGACCCCCGAACAGATCCGCCAGAGGCTCTCCGCCGTCCGGTGCTTTCTGCTGGACATGGATGGCACCTTCTACCTCGGCGACAGGCTGATCGACGGCTCGCTCGACTTTCTCGCCGCCCTCGAGCGCACGGGCCGCACGGCGCGCTTTCTGACGAACAACTCGAGCAAGTCTGCCTCCGTCTATGAAAGGAAGCTCGCGCGCATGGGCGTTGACGCGCGCTATCGCGATGTCATCACCTCCGGCCATGCCGCAGCGCATTACTGCCTTGAGCATTTCCCCGGCAAGCGCTGCTATCTGCTGGGCAATCCGATGCTGCGCGAGGAGCTGCTCTCCATGGGCATGACGCTCACCGAGGAGGACGCAGACTATGTCCTCGTCGCGTTCGACACGACGCTCGACTACGCCAAGATGTGCCGCGTCTGCGATTACATCCGCGCGGGCAAGCCCTATATCGCGACCCATCCGGACTTCAACTGTCCGACGGAGACGGGCTTCATCCCCGACATGGGCGCCATCATGGCCTTCATCGAGGCCAGCACGGGCCGCAGGGCGGATGTCATCCTCGGCAAGCCGCACAGGGGCATCGTCGATGAGGCGCTGCGCCGTACGGGCTTTGCCTTAAGCGAGATGGCGATGGTCGGCGACAGGCTGTATACCGACGTCGCTACGGGCGTCAACCACGGCATGACCGGCATCCTCGTCCTCTCCGGCGAGGCCACGATGGACGATGTCGCCGTCTCCACGGTCAAGCCTGATCTGATCTTCGGCCGCCTCAGCGATATGATCGAATACCTGTGATGCTGAATTGCTTTTCGTCGCACCAAAAGGGAGTCTGAAGGATTTCGCCCTCCAGACTCCCTTTTTGCGTATTGTCCGTCCGAGAATACTCTCAATGCCCGGCCTGCGCTTCTTCCGCCTCCGGCGTCTCCAGCCCGAGCGCCTTCCAGGCCTCCTCGATCCGCGCCAGCGTCTCGGGATCGGCCACCTGCGTCGCCTTCAGCCCGTTTGCCTTCTGGAATTTGGCGACCGCGCTGCCCGTCACCGAGCCGAACTGCCCGGAACGGATGCTGCCCGAGTAATAGCCCAGGTCGCGCAGCATCTCCTGCAGGCGGATGACCTCCTCGCAGGGCGTCATGTCCTGATAGAGCGTCCCCTCCCAGAAAAACCGCTCGCTGAACTTCTCCCCACAGCTCGTGCAGACGCGCTCGCGCGTGCCCTTCGTCTGCCCGCTCGGCTCCTTGATCACCGTCCATTCGGTGAAATCATGCTCCAGCTTGTCCACGCGCTCCGTCTGCGTCTTCTCGCAGCGCAGGCAGGCCTCCTCATAGCTGCCGTAGTCCTGGCAGGTCGCCGCCTGCGAAACGCCGGTCTTCTTCCAGTCGTGCCCGAGCGGATCGATCTTCACGCTCGACCTCGCCCCGCAGATCTCGCAGGTGAACTGCCCCTTGCCCTCCTGCAGGCAGGTCGCCTCCCTGATCACTTCCTCCTCGCCGTACTGATGCGGCGCCTTCTCAATCGCCTTGCGCATCAGCGTGCCGCACACCGTGCAGTGCGCCTCCATGCGGCCCTCCGCCGTACAGGTCGGCTCCAGCACGACGACCCATTTGTCCGCCGTGTGCGGCAGCTTGTCAAGCTCACGCTTCTCCCAGTGGTCGCAGCCCGTGCAGTAGCGGAACTGCAGGCCCGCCTGCGTGCAGGTCGCGCTTCTCTTGGTTCTCCAGGAGCCAAACGTGTGCTCCGTATGCTCCGCGCCCGCCGTGCCCAGCGGCAGCAGCAGCACACCCACCAGCAGAAGTACCCATCCTGTTTTTCTCATTTTCCTGTCCTCCAAACCCTCTGCGCGCATCCGGAAGGCGCATCCCTCCGCAGCGGATATTTTCCTCATTTGAAAAAGTATACCATATTTTGTTTTGCTCCTCAATACAGCTGCCCGAATTTGCCGCGTCCGGGCAGGAACCGCGCCCTTTCCGCACATAAAAAACCGGGAGGCGGTTTCCCGTCTCCCGGCTGCGTCCGGTCTGATTGCGGTTGGGTTGCAGGTTGGTTGTGGTTTGGTTTACTGGATGTCGATGAAGTGGTTCTCGTCCACCTTCGGCTGCTCGACCTTCTTGGGGATGCTCAGCTTGAGCACGCCATCCTCATAGGCCGCGCTGACGTTCTCGCGCTTGACGTGGTCGCCGACGTAGAAGGTGCGCTGGCAGGTGCCCGCGAAGCGCTCGCTGCGGATGACGCGTCCGCTTGCGTCGTTCTGGGTGTTGTCGCTGTGGCGCTCAGCCTTGATGGTCAGGTAGCCGTCCTTGAGCTCGGCCTTGATGTCCTCCTTGCGGAAGCCGGCCAGCTCCATATCGAGCTCGTAGTGGTCGCCGTACTCCTTGATGTCGCAGCTCATCAGGCCATTGGTCTGGCGCGCGGCGGTCGTCGGGAACATATCGTCGAACATATCGGAAAACACATTGGAAAGCAGCATAGGT
>SFHU01000094.1 GCA_004555535.1 Clostridiales bacterium | reverse complement strand
CTTGTGCAGGTACAGATACGTCTGGTGGACGGTATCCGACCAGGCGTTGAACGTCTCCTCGCTCTCAGCGTAAGCGATGAACTGAATGACGGTGTCAAAGGAATCCATATACATGGCGCTGTACTTGTTCATCTCCGCGCCGGCGGACGTCAGGGCGCACAGGGCAAGCATGAGCAGCAGCGCGGCGGCAGCCAGTTTTTTCATGATGATGCGGACCTCCTGCGGGTTTGATGGAATCATTATATCAGAAACAACGCTCGGGAACAAGGCGTATCGGCTGGAAGCGCAGGAGGAAAAACCCGGACAAGACAGGGATTGACAGCGCTGCGGCGATTTACAAACCGCGCCGATGTATGGTACAATGCGGTTGATTTACGGCGCGGATGGCGCCGAAAAAAGACGAAAGAGGGATGATCATGGCCTCGTTACGAACGAAACGGCTGGCGGCGCTGGCGACCGCGCTGTTGCTGACGCTTCTGCTGGGCACGGCGCGAGCGGACGGCGGCGTCGTCAGCGGGACGACGGTTTCGGGCACGGTGCGCGTGTATCTGTCCTCAATCGCCTCGAACACATCGGTGGACGTGAGCGTGGATGGCAGTTACTCGATCGGCGGCGACGCGAGCCGCGCCATTGCCCGCGGCACGACCATCAACGTTACCAATAGCGGCGGCACGCTGGTGCTGCGTATGAACGGGCAGACGCAGACGATGGGCAGCTGCTTCAAGCTGCGCCGGCATCAGACGAGCGGCGAAAACGGCGTGCGCATCGCGCAGGCCCGCTACCCCGGGAGCCTTTACCCGGGCGATATCGAGTTCATCGCCAAGGGCGGCAATGTGCAGATCGTCGTGCATGTGTTCATGGAGGACTATATGCGCGGCGTGCTGCCCTATGAGATGGACAATTCCTTCCCGCTGGAGGCGCTCAAGGCGCAGGCCGTCGCGGCCAGAACCTATGCGCTCAAGAAGATGAGCGCGCAGGCGGCGACCTATGACGTCGTCGACACGACGAGCGACCAGGTCTACAACGGCACGCCCAGCGGCAACGCGCGCTGCGTCCAGGCCGTCGAGGAGACCGCCGGCATCGTCGGCACGGTGAACGGCGAATACATGGCCAGCTACTACACGGCCAGCAACGGCGGACAGACGGAATCCGTCGCCAACGCCTGGGGCAGCGGCTCCTACAGCTATCTGCAGGTCAAGGACGATCCCTACGACCTGCGCAACAGCGCGTCGGTCGCCAAATCCGTCTCCTTCTACCGCGACGGCACGACGAGCGTCTCCGCGCTGACGGCGCTGCTTCGGACAGAGGCGGCGGCGCTGCTGGGCGTGGGGAGCGTGTCCATCGCGGAAATCACAGGCGTGACGCCGCACACCCCGCGCTATGCCTCGCCCTCGCGTGTGTACACCAAGCTCGACGTCAGCATGAAGCTGGTCGACTACGGCGAGGCGACGGTGACGCTCGATTACTTCTCGCAGGTGGAGGGGCTCTGCGGCCTGTCCATCAACACGCTCAAGAATGAGACGATCGAGGTCGTGGAGACCGTCGGCGGCTTCAGGCTGACGGCCCGCCGCTTTGGGCACGGCGTGGGCATGAGCCAGCGCGGCGCGCAGCAGATGGCCGCCGAGGGCATGACCTATGACCGGATCCTCGAGTTTTACTACCCGGGCCTGACGCGGACGCGCTACACGATGACGCGCACGATCCTGCCCGCGATCGACGGCACGCAGAGCGCGCCGGAGGAGGAGACCGGCGACGCGAAGGTCGCGGTCGTGACGCTCTCCAACCCGCTGGACAGCCTCAACCTGCGCCGGGAGCCGAGCACATCTTCCGCCGTGCTGGCGACGATTCCCCACGGCACGCAGGTCACGCTGCTGGAGATGGGCGCGGCCTGGAGCCGCGTGCAGGTCGGCACGCTGAGCGGCTATGTCAGCAACGAGTACATCAGCGTTCAGGATGACGCCGTCACGGAGACGCCGTCCGTGGCCGGCAAGGGCACGGCGACGGTCGTGCTCTCCGACGAGAGCCAGGTGCTCAACCTGCGCGCCGCGCCGACGCTCAGCGCCGCGGTCATCGCGCGCCTGCGCCATGGGCAGACGCTTACGGTGCTGGAGCGCTATGAGCGCTGGACGTATGTGCAGCACGGGACGCAGAGCGGCTATGTGAGCAACGACTACATCGTCCTGAGCAGCGAAACGCCGCAGACGCCCGAGGAGACGCCCGGGACGGCAACGAACCTGACCGCGATCGTGCTGCCCTCCAGCGGCCTCAACCTGCGCGCGCAGCCGTCGCTCAGCGCGGGCGTCATCATGACGCTGCCGCAGGGCACGACGCTCACCGTCACGGGCAGCGCAACCGGCGGCATGCTCCCGGTTGCGCTGGGGGGCATGACGGGCTATGTCGCCAGCGAATACGTCTATGTGACGGATGAGATCGGCAAGGCGCCGGAGAATACGCCGACGCCTGCGCCGACAGAGACGCCGGGTCCTGAGATGGTGGAAACCCGCGCGACCGTGACCGCCGTGGGCGGACTCAAGCTGCGAAAAGAGCCGCACACCGGCGCGGCGACGATCCTCACGATGCCGCTCGGCTCGAGCGTCACCGTGACGGGCGAGGCGGTCGACGGGTTCCTGCCGGTTCGCTACGGAGAAACCACGGGCTATGCGGCCGCGGAGTATCTCGCCGCGGAGCGCGACATGACGCCGATTCCCATGCCCACGGCGACACCTGTGCCGCCCGCCTCTGGCCAGATCGAGGCGCGCATGGCGACGGTCTCGGCGCCGAGTGGGCTGAACCTGCGCGAGGAGCCCTCCGCGTCGGGTCGCCTGGTGGCAACGCTGGGCTATGGCGTGAGCGTCGCCGTGACGGGCGAGGCTGTAAGCGGGTTTTATCCCGTCCGCGTGGGCACGCTTAGCGGCTATGTGAGCGCGGATTACGTCAGCTTCGGCGCCGCGCCGCAGCCGGCAAGCACGCCGCAGCCAACGCAGGCCCCCGCGCAGGCGGGAGAATACCGCGTCGTCGTCAGCAGCAGCAACGGCCTCAACCTGCGCGCCCGGCCCAGCACGGGCAGCGACGTGCTCTACGTGCTGCCCTACGGCATGGTGCTGACCGTGCTGGAGAGCAGCGAGGGCGGCTTCCTGCACGTGCGCTGGGCGGGCTACGAGGGCTATGTCTCCGGAGAATACGTGACGCCGTTCGGCGCGCAGGGCGGGGAATAAGCGTCTGGCTGGATCAAGAGAAGCACCACAGAGGATGCGGCATGGCCGCAAGCGGGAAAGGACGGATGAAACGTGAGCAGCACACTTCCCAAGGTCGTCGCCGTCGTCGGCACGAATGCCTCCGGCAAGAGCGCGCTGGGCATCGAGCTGGCCAGGCGCTATGGCGCGGAAATCATCTCGGCGGATTCCAGGCAGGTCTTCAAGGGCCTCGACCTGGGCAGCGGCAAGGTCACGCAGGAGGAGACGCAGGGCGTGCCGCACCACATGATCGACGTGCGCGAGCCGGGCGAGTTCTTCTCGATGGCGGATTTCCAGCGCATGAGCTATGCGCTCATCGACGAGATTCGCGCGCGAGGTCATCTGCCGATGATCGTCGGCGGCACAGGGCTGTACGTCGATTCTGTGCTCGACGGCTACCTGCTCTCGGACAAGGAGCCCGACCTTGCTTACCGCGCGGAGCTTGAAACGCTGACGACCACGGCGCTCTACGAAAAGCTGATTGCGCTCGTGCCGGACGCGCAGGTGGAGAAGAACAACCGCAACCGCGTCATGCGGATGCTCGAGCGGCTGCACGACGGAGATACGGCGGCGCCCGGCAAGGAAAAGCGCTACGAGAGCCTGCGCCTGGGCGTGAGCTGGCCGCGGGACGTGCTGCGCGCGCGCATCGACGAGCGGCTTGAGCGCCGCCTCGAGCAGGGCATGATCGAGGAGGTGCAGGGGCTGCTTGACCGCGGCGTGAGCCGGGAATTCCTGCTCGGGCTGGGGCTTGAATACCGCTTCATCACGCAGTACCTGACCGGCGAGATCCCGGACAGGGACGAGATGCTCGCAAAGCTTGCACAGGCGATCAAGAAGTTCGCCAAGCGGCAGATGACCTGGTTCCGCCGCAACCCGGACATTGTCTGGCTCGACATGCAGGGGGATTTCTTCGCGCAGGCCTGCGAGGCCGTGGAGGCGTTTCTGCGCTGAGAAGGGGCGCATACCGGGCAGCCTCCCGGGAAAGACTGTGTCCCCGTGAGGTGATATCATGGTCAAGCCAAAGGGCAAGCGTCCGCCGATGAAGGACGAGCGCCGCGAGCGGCCCGTTCCGGAGGAAATCTATCCGGTGATCGACAGCGACCTGGCGCGGGACAATCTGGAGAACGATCTGACCGCCGCAGATTTGCAGGATCTGTGAATGCGCTGTCTCAAAACCGGCAGAGACAGTTCCCGGCAAGTGCAAAGCGACAAAAAGAGGAGGAGCAGAGCGCTCACTCCTCTTTGTCTTTTTCTGTGGCCAGCGCGAGGATGGCCTGTGCGGTCTGCCGCGGAGTCAGGACTGTCGTGTCGAGCTTCACGGTTGCCAGCACGTCATACAGCGGCAGGCGGTCGAGGCTGCGCGCCAAAACGTCGGGAGCGCGCAGTCCGGCCTGAACGTCCCGGTCGATTCGCGCCTTGAGCGCCTCCGGGGAGCAGACGAGCGAAACGGCGGTCACATCCGTATCTCCGAGGGGCAGATGGGAGAGCAGCGTATCCAGAATCGCCTGCTCGTGCATGACCCAACAGAACACCACATGGTCGACCTCAGAGCAGCGCAGGAAGCCCGAGAGCAGATGAACGATGTTGTCCATGACCATGGCTTTCGTCTCTTCCGTGACGCGGAAGGGATGCAGATCCCAGCACCAGTCGCCGTCCAGAAACGCACAGCGCTCAAGCAGCGCCTGAAGCTGTTTCGCGGCGGTTGTCTTGCCCACGCCCATCGGCCCGCCGATCAGAAACAGGCGCTTGCGGCATGGCAGCTTTTGCGGCAGGCTCAGGGAGAATGCGCGCTGGGAGAAGGCGTCCGCCGTTTCGCCGGGATCATCCGGCAGCGGCGCAAAGCCCAGTCGCAGGAGCAACGCGGCGCTGGCCCCGTTGGCGCGGTAGCAGGTTGCCAGAACGCGCTTCATGCCGCTATCTGAAAGCTGATTAAGCAGCGCGCGCAGGCTTTCCAGCGCATAGCCCCGGCGGCGCGCATCCGGCGCGACGACGAAGCCGATTTCGCAGGCATCCGGCCCGTCCGCCGGCATGACGTGGAGCAGACCGACCATGCGCCCCGTGCTGCGCTCCTCCAGAAAGAGGCGGTTGTCCCCGTCATCGGCCAGCGCGCGCACGTCGGCGTAAAACGCCTCGTCCTTCTGCGAATAGGGCGGATAGTTGCCGTCCATGCGGCAGGTTTCGGCGTCGGAGAGGATGGAGAAGAGGTCGTCCGCGTCGGAGAGCCTCGGCCTTCGCAGAAGCAGGCGCGGCGTTTCCATCGGTGTGAGCATGGGCGCTCCTTTCGCGAAATCAGTCGTTGTGGGCGGGCAGCTGCGCGTCCTCGCCGACGCAGGCGCCCATCAGCTTGTTGACCGAGCGCTCGACGGCGTCGCGGCTGTTGCCCCAGGGCTTGTCGGTGTTGCGGTAGTCGAACTTGAGCGTGAACCACTCGAGCTCGCCCTCGATGCGTTTGAGGTTTTCGATCTCCAGCGCGGAGAGGGTCTTTTTGAACTCCGCGGCCTGCTTGTCGCTGAGCGTCCTGTCGGCCATCTCCAGCACGAGGGCCAGATGGGGCAGGCAGAAGCCCTTTGACTGATCAAACATCGCCTTGAATTCGCTGTTTGTGAAATACAGCTGGGCGATGGTGTAGGCATAGCGCTCGATGGAGGCGTTCATTTCGTCGCAGATGACGCAGCCGGCCATGCGCGCGCGGATCTTCGGCGCGGGCCCGCCCTCCGCTTTCCCGCCGCGCAGAGAGGAAAACAGGCCGCGGGAGGAGGAACCGCCCTCCGCGAGGATGGTCTCCAGCGACGCGATGACCTCCTGCATGTGCGTATGCGTCATCAGCGCGAGACCGAGGCGGTTGCGCCGGTTGTACATCAGCTCAAAATGGCGGCTGCAAAAGCCGACCTCGTTGGTCTTGACGCGGCAATCGGGCTCCATATAAGCCGCGCCGAGCATGCTGTCCACATACTGATCCTCGCAGAGAATCCGCAAATGGCAGAGCGGACATTCGCAGTTCGTCTTGTAGGCGTCCAGAACGGGCATGGTGTCAAGCGTATACTTCATCGTGATTCACCTCATCCTAATGTCACAGGGGCGGCCGCCCCGGAGGGCGGCGGGCGCGGGATATTTTGGTCCGGGAGTTCATAGGCTCGAGGGCGGAAGGGGGAGAGGAATGCGCAGGCGGAGGATTTCTTCCCGGGCGCGCCGGACGAGGGCGCGGCGAATGAGGAGACGAGCGTTGATCCTGGGCGGCGTGCTGCTGCTGGCGCTCGCGGCGATGGCGCAGCCGCTGCGCGACAGACTGCTTCAGGCGGGGCGCGCGGGCCTGGCCGCCGCGCAGACGTTTGCCAGCAGCACGCCCGAGGAGGCGGAGCTGACGCTCCCGGAGATCAGCATCTGGGCGCTTCAGCTCGGCGTCTTTGACAGCGGGGAGCGCGCCGCGCAGGAGCAGGAGAGGCTGCTTGCGCAGGGCATTCCCTGCGCGGTCTGGCAGCGGGAGCAGATGCGCCTGATCTGCGAGGCTGCACCGGCTAAGGAAGCGCTCGACATGGCCGCTGCGGGCGGGCAAGAGAGCTTCGTCATCGCGGAGACAGCGCCGCAGGTCAGCCTCCGCCTCAGCGCCGCGCAGGGAGAGGCGCAGGAGGCCGCAGCGTTTCTCGCCCTGCCGGACGAGCTGCTTGAGCGGCTGTTCGCCGGCGAGCCGCTGACGGAGCTCGTGGCCAAGACGCGGGAGACGGCGGCGCGCGCGCTGACCGCGCATCCGCAGAGCGCGGTCTACACGCAGCTCGCCCAGAGCCTGGTCAACTGGTGCGCGCTGATGGAGCAGACGATGCAGGCGCAGACGCAGACAGCGGCGACGGCGTATGCCCGCGTGACGATGTACATGCTCTGCCGCGAGCTGCGGCTGACGCTGAACGGATAGGGGGGCCTCAGCGGGCGAGGCAGGCGAGAATCGCCTCCGCGCAGCGCACACCGTCCACGGCGGCGGAGGTGATGCCGCCGGCATAGCCCGCACCCTCGCCGCAGGGATACAGGCCGCGCGCATCGACGCTTTGCAGATCCTCGCCGCGCGGGATGCGCACGGGGGAGGAGGAGCGCGTTTCCGGCGCGGTGAGCACCGCGTCCGGATGGTCAAAGCCGCGGAGCCTTCGCCCAAGCAGCGGCAGCGCCTCGCGCATGGCGGTGATCACATACCCCGGCAACAGCTCGCCCAGGTCGCAGGGGACGACGCCCGGGCGGTAGCTGGGCACGACGCTGCCCAGCGCCGTACTTGCGCGCCCGGCAAGCAGGTCGCCCACCGTCTGGCAGGGGGCCTTACCGGCGCCGCCGCCGAGGAGGAAGGCGCGCCGCTCGATGCTGCGCTGCAGCTCCATGCCGGCCAGCGGATGATCGCTGCCGAAATCCTCGGGGCCGATGCCGACCAGCAGCGCGCTGTTGGCGTTGATGCCGTCGCGGGCATAGCAGCTCATGCCGTTGGTGACGACGCTGCGAGGCTCGCTGGCGGCGGCGACGACGCTGCCGCCGGGACACATGCAGAACGTGTAGACGCTCCGGCCGGAGGGCAGATGCAGCGCGAGCTTGTAATCCGCCGCGCCGAGGGCGGGGTGGGCCGCAAAGGCGCCGTACTGCGCCTGATTGATCAGCGCCTGGGGATGCTCGATGCGCGCGCCGATGGAGAACGGCTTCTGCGCCAGGGAGAAGCGCTCCTCGCAGAGCATCGCGAAGGTGTCGCGCGCGCTGTGACCGATGGCGAGCACGGCGAAGTCAGCTGGCAGCTCGTGTTCGCCGGTCGCATCCTCATAGATGAGCGCTTTGAGCGCGCCGTTTATCCGGAGGATGCGGGTCATCCGCGCGCCGAAATGCACCTCGCCACCGAGGCTGAGAATCCGTTCGCGCATGGCCCTGACGACGCCGGCGAGCTTGTCCGTGCCGATGTGCGGCTTGGCGTCGACGAGGATGTCGTTTGGCGCGCCGAAGCGCACAAACGTGCGCAGAATGTGCTCGCCGCGGGGATCCTTCGTGCCGGTGTTCAGCTTGCCGTCGGAGAACGTGCCCGCGCCGCCCTCGCCGAACTGCACGTTGGAGGCGGCAGAAAATGAAGATTCCCCATCCCGCCAGTAGGCGGCGACGTCGCGCGTGCGTGTGTCGACATCCTGTCCGCGCTCCAGGACGATGGGGCGCGCGCCCGCCTCGGCGAGCGTCAGCGCGGCAAAGAGACCGGCAGGTCCCAGGCCGACGACGACGGGTCGGGGAGAGGGCGCGGCGTCCAGCACGGGCAGCGCGGGCGGCGCATAGGGCGCGGCGATGCCGCCCTCAGAGGAATTCAGACGCGCGGCGACGCGGCGCTCATCCTGCGGGGAACGGAGCGAAACATCGAGCGAGACGACGAAGCAGACATCGCCTTTTTTGCGCGCGTCCACGCTCTTTTTGGCGATGGCGCAGTCCGTCACCTGCGCGGCCGTCACGCCGAGGCGCTTGCAGGCGGCTGCGGTCAGGGTCTTCTTCGTATATGAAAGCGGAATTTTGACGTTGTGAATGCGAAGCATGGACTTCCTTTCTGCCAAAAGGGCGCTCACAGGCCATATTGCGCGCGGATCGCTTTGGCAGCCGTCAGCGCGCTGGCAAAGGCAAAATGCAGGTTGTAGCCGCCGCAGGGGCCGTCCACGTCGAGCAGCTCGCCGGCGAGATAGAGGGAATCAAAGCATCGGGAGCGCATGGTTTGGGGATCGACCTCCTCGAGCGAGACGCCGCCGGCGGTGACCTGCGCCTGCTTCATGCCCTGCGTGCCCGTGACCTCGAGCGGGAAGAGGGAGAGCGCGCCCAGCAGGGAGAGCCGCTCCCGGAAGCTGAGCGTCGAGGCCGGCGTCTCTGCACCGACGCCCGCCTGGCGGAGCACGGCCTGCGCGAGCAGGCGGGGCAGCACGCCGGAAAACAGCGCCTGCGCGGAGCCATCCGGATGGAGGTCGATTCGCCTGTCGAGCCAGGCGGAGAGCTCATCCTCGGGCACCTCGGGCAGCAGGTTGACGAGCAGGCGCACGGCGCTGTGGCGCGAGAGGGCGCGCGCGGCCAGGCCGGAGAGCTGGAAGACGCAGACGCCGGAGACGCCGTAATCCGCAAAGAGCAGCTCGCCCTCCTCGCGGGCGGCGGGAGCGCCGTCGATTTCAAGCGTCAGCGCCGCCTGCACGCGCAGCCCCTTGAGCGAGCGCAGTGCGGAATGCGCGCATTTGAGCTGCACAAGCGCGGGGAAGAGCGGCGTGACGGTATGGCCGAGCGACTCAAGGAGCCTTGCGCCGGAGCCGTCCGTGCCCAGATGCGGCGCGGCGCTGCCGCCCATCGCGGCGAGCACGGCCGGCGCGAAGAGCCCCTCGCCGTCGGCGAGCTGGACGCAAAGGCCGCCCCGGCGGGACGGGGCGAGGGAGACGGCCTCCCGGCCCGTGAGCAGGGTCACGCCATCGCAGCCCGCGCGCAGCACGTCGAGCACGGAGGCCGCCATGCGCGTGCGCGGGTAGAGGCGGCCCTCCTCCTCGCAGAGCATGAGGCCGAGGCGGTCAAAGAAGGCGAGCACCTCCGAAGGCGGCGTCGCCTCATAGACGCGGCGGACAAACGGCGCGGCCTCGCCGTAATGCTCCGGCGTCATATCGGCGTTGGAGAGGTTGCAGCGGCCGTTGCCGGTCGCCAGGAGCTTTTTGCCCACGCGTTCCTGCCGCTCGACGAGCGCGACGCGCAGGCCCGAGCCGGAAAGCGCGCAGGCGGCGGCCAGCCCGGCCGCGCCTCCGCCCAGAATGATGCAGTCTGCTTGCATGGCGAACCTCCCGCGTCAGTTTGCGCGCGCCAGCGCTTTGGCCCGGCGGTCGAGAATCTTGTTAAAGTTGAGCAGCGTGAGCGTCGCCGCGGTGGCGACGGAGAGCACATCGGCGATCGGCTCGGCGAGGTAGACGCCCGTGACGCCGAAGGCATGCGGCAGCAGCAGCGCCAGCGGGATGAGCAGGATCACCTTGCGCAGCACGGCGATGAACAACGAGATGCCAGCCTGCCCGAGACCGACGAACATGCTCTGCGCCGCGTTCTGGATGCCGAAGATGCACAGGCCCGCCGCATAAATGCGCAGGCCGCGCACGGTCAGCTCGATGAGCGCCTCGTCGTGGGCGAACAGGCGGATGAAGACGCGCGGAAACAGCTCGATGAGCGAGCAGTAGGTGAACGTCACGGCGAGCGCGGAGAGGAGCAGATACTTGAAGGTCTTGCGCACGCGGTCGAGCTTGCCCGCGCCGTAGTTGAAGCTCATCAACGGCTGCACGCCGTTGGTATAGCCCATCAGCGGCGTCGTGAAGAGCTGGACGACGCTCGTGATGATCGTCATCGTGCCGACGTACAGGTCGCCGCCGTAGGTCATCATGCCCCGGTTGAGCACGACCTGAATGGCGCTTTCGGTGAAGACCATCGTAAACGGCGAGACGCCCAGCGCCATCGTCGAGCGCACGACGGGCAGGCAGAAGCGGACCTGCCGGGGACGCAGCCGTATCTTGGAGCGCCGCCCCGCCAGAAACGAGACGACCCAGATGCAGGAGCAACCCTGGGAGATGACGGTGGCCAGCGCCGCGCCGCGCACGCCCAGGCCCAGCACGAAGATGAACAGCGGATCGAGCGCGATATTGAGCGCCGCGCCGATGACCACGGAGATCATCGCCTCGCGCGCGTTGCCCTGCGCGGTGATGAACGGATTGAGGCCGAGGACGAGCTGCACGAACGCCGTGCCCAGCAGATAGACGGAGAGATAGTCCGTTGCGTAGGGCAGCGTGTTTCCGCTCGCGCCGAACGCCGTCAGAAGCGGCGTCATCGTCAGAAAGAAAACCGTGCACAGCAGCACGGAGGAGCACAGCAACATGAACGCCGAGACGCCGAGAATGCGCTCCGCGCCCTCGCGGTTGCCTTCGCCCAGCTTGATGGAGGCCAGCGGCGCGCCGCCCGCGCCGAAGAGCGAGGAAAAGGCGGAGATCAGCGTGATGACCGGGAAGGTCAGCCCGACGCCGGTGAGCGCGAGCGCGCCGACGCCCTCGATGCTGCCGATGTAGATGCGGTCGACCATATTGTAGAGCATGTTGATCGTCTGCGCGACCACGGAGGGCAGCGCCAGACGGAGCATCAGCGGGCCGATCGGATCGCTTCCGAGGTCCGGCTGCCTGGTTTGCGGTTTCATTGTTTTCCACTCCTTCAAAGGCGGAGGCCGGATGGGTACCGCCCTCCCTTAACCTTTTTATTATACCATAGCCGGGCGGAAAAACACAATCTGAGCGCACAAAATGGGACGCATAAGCCTGCGGAAGTGA
>SFHU01000093.1 GCA_004555535.1 Clostridiales bacterium | reverse complement strand
CCAGCTGTAAATGCTCAGATATTTCGTCTCAGAAGCGTTCTCGCTGTGATTGCGGATTTCGATAGGCGGCATCGACAATTGCGACGCGCTGATCGAGGAACCGACAGGAACAGTCAGCGTATAAGGCTTCTGCGCCAATGCATCCGTCGTCTTGTCATAGACATAGCTGTCGAATGCGTCATCCCAGGTAAACGTGAGCGTCTTCGTCGCCACATTTGCATCCGAATTGTCCGACAGATAATCAGCAATCGAGAGCGTATTGCTGAAATCCTTCGTCAGTTCTTCCGCAGCAGAGACGGGAATGCAGCCGACAACCATCATTAAGATCATGAGCCATGCTGCGATCAGCTGCAAATTCGTCTTCATTGCCATCCTCCTCATACGCCTGTGTCGGCATACGACCCATTACTGAAACTCCGTGAATTGCTCTTCTGCATCCTGTTCCGTGAGTCGGACGCTCACAGCCGCACGCCACTGCCACCTGTGATTCTCTTCGGTTACAACAAACTCGTATGTCGCAGAATCTGCCTCGGATACCGTCTCAAAGCCCGCGCCCTTGTCGCACTGCCAGAAGACCTCGATCTCCAGGCCCTCGTAACCGCTCAGCTCCGCGCTCAGCGTGACGGTGTCGCCGTATTCGAGCGGCTTCTCGCCCCAGGATGCGGTGATGCTGATGGAGCGGTCGGGGTTCGTCTCGTCGGGATTGAAGATCTTCTCAGGCTCCTCCGCCGTGTCAGCGGGCTCCCCGGTCTCGGTCGTCTCGTCAGGATCGGCCGTCTCCTCGGCCACTTCGGATTGGGTCGCCTCGTCGGTCTCCGCCGTCTCGTCGATGTCGGCGGTCTCTTCGGTATCGGTAGTCTCGTCCGTATCAGCGGTCTCGTCGGTATCCGCGGTCTCGTCGGTCTCGAGAATTTCGTCCGTCTCGGCGTTCTCGTCCGCCTCGAGAATTTCGTCCGTCTCGGCCGTGTCGCCGAAACTGACGTCCTCTTCTTCCTCGTCGCTCACGCCATCCTTGGTGATGGCAGCGTCCTTGTTGCCAGCCTGGTCGGCGTCGAGGATCACGGGCGGCTGCGCCGGGGTCTCCGGCTCATCGGCGGTGTCGTCCGCCGCTTCGGGCGCGTCCGCCGTGTCGATGTCGTCCGTCTCGGAGTCGTTCGTCTCGGCGGCCTCGGGCGCCTCGTCCTCAACCGGCGCCTCCGGCTCGGATGTCTGAATCAGGTCGGCGCGGATGTAGCCCTTGCCGGCCTCGCTGGTCACCTTGTACCAGAGCTCGCCCTGCGCGTTGGTGACCGCCTCCAGGATGGTGACCTTCGTGCCCTGCGTGAGCTGGGCGACGATGTCGCTGCTGCGGCTGGGCTCGCGGCGGATGTTGACGCTGTTGGTGTTGGTGCTCGCGGCGTCGTCCGCGCTCTCTTCCGGGCCATCGGTCTGTTCCGGCTGCTCCTCGTAGTAGAGGTCGGCGTAGGGCACCAGGCCGATGCCCTCGGCGATGCGCTCGCCCACGGCCTCGTCGGCGGAGGTGATCTGCGGACGGCCGGTGTAGAAGTAGCCGATCTGCTCCTGCTCGGTGCCGGCTGTGCGGTCGGTGTCAAAGTGGATCTCGTAGAGGCAGCCGTGCTCGTAGATGCCCACGCAGCGCGCGTAGACGATCTGGCGGGCGGGCATGACGCCGAGGTGAATCTCGCGGCCCGCGTCGGCATAGATGATCGTGCCCGCGTCGACATAGAGGTAGCCGCGCGCGAAGTGCGGCGTCTCCGCCGGCGCCTCAGGGGTCACCGGGTCGGCGTCATCGGGGCCGGGCGTCTGCGCGTCATCGGGCGTCTGATCCGCATCCGGCGTCTGCACGCCCTCCGG
Source organism: Clostridiales bacterium (assembly GCA_004555535.1). Taxonomy (GTDB): domain Bacteria; phylum Bacillota; class Clostridia; order Christensenellales; family Aristaeellaceae; genus Ventricola. Next base: position 9,813 of record SFHU01000093.1, on the reverse strand, counting down.
CGTCTGATCCGCATCGGGCGTCTGATCCGCATCCGGCGTCTGCTCTGGATCCGGTCCCGGCGTGACCGCCTCGTCGATGTGGATCGGTCCGCTGGTGTCGGAGAGCACATCCTGCGGCTGGGAAGCAGGCGCAGGGTCGGCCTCGCTGATCGTAGCCTCAGCCAGCGCGGAAAGGGCACTCGTGCTCCCAAGCGCAAAGGCCAGCGCCAGCAAAGTCGCGATTATCCTCTTGTTTTTCATGATGCCTTCCTCCTCAGATGGTTGCGCAGAGCATCCGGCAATCGGATGCGCGTGTCATATCACATTTCGTTATCTGATCTTCTGTTAAAAAACGCGCTCATGGAGAAACCGGCAGCGCGGAGGCCGGTGGGCGCCCTCCCGGAGAGGACGCCGGATTTCGGGGCGTGCATCCCGCCAAAACCGGCGGAACCACCCACATGAAAAAAGATACCGCATCGAACCTTTTCCGGATGGATTTGGCAAAAAACGCTGTATCTAAAATCAGATTTTTGTTCGTCATTCCCAGAAATTGTCTGATCTGTTCCCGATCAATTTCTGGCGATATCTGATAACTGGGCTTGTTATAACTCCCCCTGTTTGCTAATGTCAACCCCTTAAGGATACATTTAACAATTTTCTTTTGCGGACAATCCGCCTCCCCAAAAGGCAGGCCGGGCGCCGGAGCCCCTTTTCCGCCCGGAAAGCAGTAAAAAGGCGGCCGGACCCTCGCGCCCGACCGCGGTCATCGCGGGCTGTCCAGGCGGGCCGGCCTCCTTCTTGCGGGACATACAGCCGGCCCCGACAGCCCGGAATGCTTCTTCGGATATCCGCCCGACGCGCGCGCAGGGCCCTGCCCCACGGCGCCGGTTTATCCCATCTGCTCCATGTCCTTCTGCAGCCGCAGGAGGATGCGCTTTTCCAGCCGGGAGATGTAGCTCTGGCTGATGCCCATAATGTCGGCGACCTCCTTCTGCGTCTTCTCGGTGCCGCCGCCCAGGCCGAAGCGCAGGCGCATGATCTCCTTTTCGCGCATGGAGAGGTGGGAGAGCGCCGCCGAGAGCATCTGCCGCTCGACGGTCTCCTCGATGGAGCGGTAGACCATGTCCCCCTCCGTACCCAGCACGTCGGAGAGCAGCAGCTCGTTGCCGTCCCAGTCGGTGTTGAGCGGCTCATCGAGCGAGACCTCGAGCTTCTGGCGGCTCGTCCTGCGCAGGAACATGAGGATTTCGTTCTCGATGCACCGGGAGGCGTAGGTCGCCAGCTTGATCTTCTTGCCGGGGTCGAACGTGTTGACGGCCTTGATCAGCCCGATGGTGCCGATGGAGATCAGGTCCTCGATGCCTACGCCGGTGTTTTCGAATTTCCGGGCGATGTAGACGACCAGCCGCAGGTTGTGCTCGATGAGCGTGCGGCGCACGGCGGCGGGCTCCTCGTCCATGCGCTCAAAGAGCGCCTGCTCCTCCTCTCTGGTCAGCGGCGCGGGGAGGGATTCGCTGCCGCCGATATAGGCGACCTCCCCCTCCGGCCTGATGAGGGTCAGCTGCGGCCTGTTCATGCCGCTCCTTCCGCTCATGCGCACCGTTTTCCGTTTTTCCATCCTTCTCTCCCCCTCTGTCATATTGAGCATTCATCGATGAGCGTCTGCGGCACCAGCGCGGGCGAGCCCTGCGGGAGGCCCGGGGCCAGCGCGACGGCCGCGCCGACGCGCCTCCATCCTCCGCCGATGTTCAGCTCGAGCGTCTGCGGCGTGAAGCAGAGCATCAGTTGTCTGCCGCCGGCGGTGTCCGCGCCCAGCAGACGCCCGCGCGCCGTCAGGCCCATGCGTCTGCCGTCCTCCAGTGAAAAAACGACGATCGGTCTGTCTGTCAGATAATCGCGAAGCGTGTTGCCGCTGTCGACGATCCCGCGCAGATTGAACCGCTTGTCCTGGTAGCAAAAGCGAAGCAGCAGCGTCTGCGCGCCGGCAGCGCCCCTCGCCCGCCGCATACAGGCGGCCATCGTGGGCACGGCGCAGGCAGCAATCGCATACGCGGCGGCAAGCGAGCCGGTCGCGCCCAGCAGCGCCTGCAGGGTGCCGCCGAGCAAGCCCATCGCGCACAGCAGTAGCATGGCGCTTCGCAGCGGCTTTCGCATCGTCACGGCTCCGCCGCCCAGCGCCATCATCCCCAGCGCGACGGGAAGCCAGAGCAGCGCGGCCTGTCCCCGCGAAAGTCTCCGGGTCAGGCCCGCCGCAAGCGCGCCAAGGGCTGCGCCCGCGAGGATCCGTGCCGGACGGACGCGCCGTCCCGCGAGCCGCAGCGCCAGCGCTAGGGCCAGCGCGTCTGCCGTCAGCTCAAAGAGCAGCCCTGCCGCGTTCAAGCGTCCTCCCTTCGGTCTCACCGCCGTTTGCCTTTTCACGGCGTCATTATAGCGCGTCCGCGGGAAATGCCCTGTCGTTCCCGGACGCGAAAAAAGAGGAAAGCTCGTCTGCATTCGACAAGCCTTCCTCTTTCGGATATTCTGTTCTCCTCCCGGCGCGCCTCTTGAGACTGCCGGTCTGTTTCATATCATGGTTCCGTTCTCTCCCCTGTTTTCCGCAGGTGGGCGGGGATCATGCTGTTCTACATCAAATACTCTGCTTTGTAAATCCCACCCGTTTCAATCGTAGACTGCTGCGCAGCCTGCTCTGAAACTGCTTTTTCTGCAAAGGATCCAGGAACGTCGGGCTGCCGCCCGAACCCACCAAGAGGCTTCGCCCCTTGACCCCTTCATCGCTTCGCGCGAATGAAAGCAGCCTTTGGATTCATCTCAGATGGCCTTGCTGATCTGCTGGCCCTGCTTGGTGTCCTTGAGCACATAACCCAGCTTCGTGATCTCGTCGCGCAGCCGGTCGCTCTCGGCCCAGTTCTTCGCCGCGCGGGCCTCGGCGCGCGCCTTGAGCAACGCTTCGACCTGCTCGTCGCCGCTCTCATCCGTCTTGCGGCTGAGAATGCCGCAAACCTTCGCCATCTCGGCGAGCGCATCGACGACAGCCTGCACGGCCTGCTTCGGGCTCTTTTCGTCGAGCAGCGCGTTGCCCGCGCGCACGAGCTCAAACATGTTGCCAATGGCGTCGGCGGTGTTGAGGTCGTCATCCATCGCGGTGTCAAAGCCCTCGCGCGCCGCCTGAACCTTCTCCAGCAGCTCCTTCTCGCGCTCGCCCATTTCGCCGTCCTTCGCGTTGGAAAGCAGGAATGCATAGTGGTCGCGCGCGGTGTACAGGCGGTCGAGCGAGGCCTTGGCCTGCTCGATCATCTCGCGGGAGAAGTTGATCGGGCTGCGGTACTGCGCGCCGAGCATGAACATGCGCACGGCCTCCAGGTCGAATTCCTTCGAAATATCGCGGACGGTAAAGAAGTTGCCCGCCGACTTGCTCATCTTCTGGTTGTCCACATTGATGAAGCCGTTGTGCATCCAGTAGTGGACAAACGGCTTGCCCGTCGCGCCCTCGCTCTGGGCGATCTCATTTTCGTGGTGCGGGAAGACGAGATCCTTGCCGCCGCAATGGATGTCGATCGTCTCGCCCAGGTACTTCATGCTCATCGCCGAGCACTCGATGTGCCAGCCCGGGCGTCCCTTGCCCCAGGGCGAATCCCACGCCGGCTCGCCCGGCTTCTGCGCCTTCCAGAGCGCGAAGTCCATCGGGTGGCGCTTGTTGGGGTCGGTGTCGATGCGCGCGCCGGCCTCCAGGTCGTCAAGGTTCTGCCCGCAGAGCTTGCCGTAGGAGGCGAAGGCCTGCGTGTTGTAGTAGACGTCGCCGTTGTCGCAGGCGTAGGCGAGGCCCTTGGCCTCCAGCTTTTGGATCAGGTTGATGATTTCGGGGATATGCTCCGTCGCCTTGGGGTTGACGGTCGCCCGCTCGATGCCCAGCGCGTCCGCGTCCGTGTAGTATTCCTTGATGAAACGCTCGCCCAGCTCCTTGACGGTGGTGCCCTCCTCGTTGGCGCGGCGGATCATCTTGTCGTCGATGTCGGTGAAGTTCTGCACGAAGGTGACCTCATATCCCTTGTGCTCCAGATAGCGGCGAAGCGTGTCGAAGACGATCGCCGGGCGCGCGTTGCCGATGTGAATATAGTTGTAGACCGTCGGTCCGCAGGCGTAAATCGTGACCTTTCCCGGGGTGATCGGCACAAACTCTTCCTTGCGGCGGCTCTGTGTGTTATAGATCTGCATGTTCGATGTCCTCCTCGATATTCTGTGTTCCCAACAGGGTGTGGATTTCCTCCTCCATCTGCGCGACGCGCCGCTCCAGCGCGTCGATGTGCGCCTTGACCGGGTCCGGCAGGTGGACGTGGTCGAGGTCGATGCCCGTCACGGCGCCCTCCCGGCGGACGATCCGGCCCGGATTACCGACGACCGTGCAGTTCGGCGGCACCTCCTTGAGCACGACGGCGCCCGCGCCGATCTTGCTGCCGTTCCCCACGCTGAACGGGCCGAGCACCTTGGCGCCCGAGCCGATGGTCACATTGCTGCCGATGGTCGGGTGGCGCTTGCCGACGTCCTTGCCCGTGCCGCCCAGGGTCACGCCCTGATACAGCGTCACGTTGTCGCCGATGACGGTCGTCTCGCCGATGACGACGCCCGTTCCGTGGTCGATGAACAGCCCCCTGCCGATGCTCGCGCCCGGATGGATCTCAATGCCGGTCACATGTCGGCTGTGCTGCGAGATGATTCGGGCCAGGGTCGTGTGCCCCGCCAGATACAGCCTGTGCGCCAGCCTGTGATACGCCAGCGCCTTGACCGTGGGATAGCACAGCAGCACCTCCCATTTGGATCGAGCCGCCGGGTCGCGCTCCAGCACAGAAGCGATGTCCTCGCGCAGATGATCAAACACCGCGGTTTTCCCCCTTTTCCCGGTCTTGCCGGGCAGACAAAAGCCCTGCCGTCTCCTCTTCAGAGACGGCAGGGCCGCGGTTCCACTCTGATTAAGCGCAGATTCGCGCTTCACCTCTTCGCCTTAACACGGCGTCCATGCCGGGGCCTGACTTTCGCTCAGCCGCGGAGCTCCGGGATGCACTTCTTTCCGCCCTTGCCCAGGCGCGCTTGCAGCCGATGGCACGCCCTCTCTGCCGGCAGGTTTCGGAGATACTCTTCCCTTCTCAGCTTCTGGTTTATTATATGTCCTTCGCCCGGGAGATGTCAAGTGAAAGATTTTTCTTCCTATTAAATAGGCGTCTGTGCGCGTCAGCTCATCCGGAAGTCGAGGTCCCTGGGCGGCCTCAGATTCTCCCGTGCCCAGGCAATGCTCTCCTCGTCCGCGCTGCCGCGCTCCCGGCGCGCCATCAGCTCAAACCAGAGGTCGGTCAACAGCACGTCGCCCTCGCGCACGTCCGTCAGCACGATCCGGCTCTCCAGCAGCGCCTGCGCCTCGTCGAGCCTGTCCGTGCGCATCAGCGCCGCGATCTCCAGCGTCTTCACGCGGCCGAGCTTGCGCACCGGTCCCGGAATGACCTCCAGCAGCGAGAGCATCCGCGCGTACTGCTTCGTGTCCAGCAGCGCCTTGAGCGCCTCGACGGCCAGCGGCCGAATGGGCTTCATTTGTGCCGCCTCGCAGAGCCTGTCGGCAGCCAGCTCCGCGTTTCCTTCGCGGCGATCGAGCAGCGCCAGGCAGCGCAGCGCCCACGGATTGCGCGCAAGCTCGAGCGAGCGCTCGTAGCTCCCGCGCGCGCTGGCGCTGTCTCCCTGCGCGTCGGCCATGACGCCAAGCTGATAGTGAGCAAACCAATGGTCGCTTTTCCCCTCGCAGACGCTCTCGTAGAGCCTGCTGCGCCACGCCGGGCTGATCTGGTAGCTGAGCACATTGTCAAGCGGATCCGGGCAGGGCAGCACGCCCGTCTGCGCGAGCGTCAGCCAGGGCTGCTCCTCACCCGTCAGGCGCATGGCCTCCATGTTCAGCCCCTGCGTGTCAAACGCGTCGCCCAGCAGCGCGGCTTCGCAGCGCGCAAAGCCCATGCCCCGATGGATGACCTCGCCCGTTCTTCCGTCGAGCTCCTGCTTGGCGCGCGCATGCCAGTCCTCCAGCGCCTGCGCGGGCCTCGCCGCGTCGAGCGCGGAGGCGACCGCCTGCACGGCCTCCTCCCAGTCCTGCCCATGCACCCTGGCGGGATCGGCCTGCACGGCGCCGTAGGATTCGAGCCAGCTGATGCTCGCGCCGCCGGCCATGGGCAGATGCTCCAGCTGCGTATGCGCCAGGCCGGACTGGAGCTCGATATACGCGCTGCCCTTTTTGGAGAGGAACTCCTGCCAGTGCCGTCCGCCTGCGCCCATACCCCAGACGAAGAGCTTGCGCCCGCGCAGCTCGCCCGTCGAGGTCTGGCACATGCCGTAGCCGTCCCTGCCGGGCGCGGCGATGAACGGGCGCGCCTCCTGAGGCACGTCGAAGAAGAAATCCATCGACTGCGGGAGCGTCATCGTCTTTGTGATGTCCCAGTCGAGATAGCCGCCGTTCTCGCGGGCGAGCTTCGCCGCCGAGCCCTTGAGCTTGTCTGCCTCCGCGCGCATGTAGGGCACGGGCACCTTGGAGAGCTTGCCGCCGTAGCCGTAGCGATAGGCCTTCTGCGCAGGCACGACGACACGCACGTCCTCGCGCTCGTTGACGGCCATGTTGCTCCACCAGTAGACGGCGGTGTCGTCCTTCGTCGCGTTGTCGATGCGTACGCGGACGTAGAGCTCCTTCGCGCCGTCGGGCAGGAAGGCCTCCACGCGGTAGAACAGGTGGCGCACGCGCTCATACTGGAACATGCGCAGCACGGGCGTGCCGTCCGCAAAGCTCAGGCGCTCGCAGGCCATGTCGTCCACGGTGAAGGGCGTGTGGCCGATGATGCCGCAGTTCCACTCGACGCCGCCGGAGATCCAGGCGTTGCGCAGCGCAAGGTTGCAGGGCTGGAACACCGGGTTGACGTGCAGCAGCTCGCGCCCCGCGTCCTTGTCAAAGAGCGACCAGAGGCGCCCGCCGAGCTCCGGCAGGAAGGTCGCGCGCAGGTGCTCGTTTTCCAGCACGGCCGCCTTGAAGGCGCGGCTGCGGCGGGTGCGGTTGTAGCCGTCCTGCATCGTGTAGGGCAGGATGGTATGCACGCGGCCCCAGCCCATGTATTTCGCTTCCTCGGGGGTGACCGTCTCCTCGTCGATGACGATCTGCGCGTGCGCGTCGCCCACGCCGCCCAGGTCGGGCAGCGGATTCGCCTCGCCCAGCGAGGCAGCGGGCATGGAATAGCTCGTAATCGTCAGTGTGCTCATGCTCAGGCCTCCGGATAGCGGATGTCATAGGTGTTCTCGCCGAAGTTGACGGTGACGACGGTGCCGTCGCCGAAGATCGTGCGCTGAATCTTCCTGTCCTCCGAGAGGAATTCATGGCTGACCATCTTCTCCATCGCGACATGGTGCTGCAGCTCGGAGATCGTCCTCCACTGGCGGATGTTCTCCTCAAGCGCCTCGCCCTCGGCGCTGTCGCTCATGTAGCCCATGCCGCCGCACAGCAGCGCGTTGAGGAAGCCGGTCGTCCCCTCGGGAATGCCCCATTCGTCCGTGCCCATCATCCAGGGGATGATGACGCAGTCGTGGTAGACGAGGTTAAAGAGCGGCACCGGAATCGCCGTGTTGCCGAAATACGGCGCCCAATGGCAGAAGACCTGCGTGCCCATCGCCCAGTCGTTGACCTCCTCGGAGGAGGGGCAGACGCCGTGCGCCGTCAGATAGCTCAGGCACTTGCAGCGCGCGTCGATGCACTCGCGGCGGGTCATCGGGTGGCGCGGGTTGGCGCATTCATCCAGCTCGTTGCAGGTGAACACGTCGAGATAGGTGCCCTCCAGATGGATGCCATGCGCGAAGAGCTGTTCAAAGTTGCGGCGGACGTAGTCCTGCGCCAGCGACGCACAGAGATAGTTCTGCCGTCCGCCCGCCCAGCGCGCCATTTCAAAGAGGCTGCCGTCCGCGCTCAGGGCCGCGTTGTCCGGGTCGTAGGTCGGCGCGTCGAGGTAGTAGTCGCGGTATTGATCGTGGATGCCGAACATGTAGCCCAGCTCCTGCATGGTGTCCGAGAGGGACTTGAGCCCCGGCCAGCCGCCGGCCTCCCGGCAGGGCGGCAGGTAATCGGGATGCTGGTTGTCGTAGCCGGGCTGTCCCCAGCCGTCCAGATGCAGATACAACTGGTCAACGCCCATGCCCTTGAGCCTGCGAACGCGTTTTTCCCACTTGGCAAACGGCGTCACATGGTCGTTCGTCTCCGGGTGCTCGGCGTCATAGAACGCGCATTCCGGCACGCGGTGCGTCTTGCCGTCCACGTGCATCACGCAGCAGCCCACAAGCTTGCTGACGTTGGGGTTTGCCGCAGCCTTCTCGCGCAGCGTGTGCGCGCGGCCCTCCTCGTCGATCATCTTCCTGTACAGGCGGCAGAGCGTCACATAGTCGCTGCCCGCCGGCACGAAGCAGTAGGTCATCGTGCGGGCATAGCGCATCTGGCCCAGCGACGGCAGATGGCGCACGTACACGCGCGTCGGACCGCCGGCCGGATGGTCGATCGTATAGGCGTCGTCCCAGAAGTGGCGGGCGTAGCAGAGATAGCCGCCCTCCGGGGTGATCTCGCCCCACCAGGGCATGTAGGCGGATTCGGAGCCCATCTGTCCGTCAAAGGGCATTTTCTCGCCCACGGCCTGCGGCCAGTCGGCGGGCAAAAGCTGGCCCTGCATCGTGTTGAGCACGGCATAGGCGCCCTCCTCCTGGGCCACCAGCGGCGCCGGCCAGAGCACTTCCCTGACATCCAGCCCCGCCATGTCGAGCGGCACAAACGTGCAGTCCACGAAGCCCGTCGTGTCGTTTACAAGCGTCTGCGTCTCAAAGGACAGCGCCCCGCGCCCCTCAAAGCCCGCATAGCGCACGCGCTCCCCCTCGCCCAGACCCGAGCGATAGGCCGTCCGCTTGATGGAGGCTGCGCTGTCAAAGCGAATTTCCGTTCCGTCGCGCAGCACGATGCGCGGCGCGAACGCAGAATCAAACGTCCAGGTCTTCCCGAAGGCTTTCACAAAGGCCGCATCCTGTACGCCCAAAAGCGTAACCTGATCCTGCTTTTCCATTCGTAAGTTCCTTCCCTTTCTCCTGTTTTCCGGCTGTGCCGGGATTTCTGCCTCTATTATATCGGCGCCGCGCAGCGCTGTCAATGCGCCCCGCCTGTCGTTCTCCGCGCGTTCTTTCCTCCCATTTGTCCGGATTCTTCCAGCTTTTCTCTTTCTGCTTTTGTATAGGCCGCGTCCTGCACAAAAGCGCGTGAGCCGCATATTCTTCCTTTCTTTTTGAATTTTTCCGCTTTTTATTCATTTTTCGATCAAATTGGTCAGATCGTCTCATTTTTCATTGACGGATTCGACGAAACCGCATATAATTATTTTCAACAGGGGTTGATCTTCTTTCAACTGAGAAGAGAGGTCGGCTCAATACAAAGGTTGCCCCGGCGCGCGGCCGATTTCTCTCCGCCGGTTCGGGGAGCCCAACAGAGGAGTTGGTTCCATGCAGGCGTCACTGTCTTCCCCGGGCACAAACCCCGCTCCCGCGCAGGCCAAGAAAGCGCTGACCGTCTTCAAGGGTCTGCTTGCGCTCTCGCTGCTGATGATCATCGGCGGCGCGGTCTGGTATGTCGCCATCACCGGCATCGTCGGCAACAAGAACTGGGACTTCATGACCTATGGCCTTGGGCCGGCCGTCACCTGCGGAGCCGGCGCGCTGCTCCTGTTTGGCAGCCTCATCGCCTACTTCACAATGCCTGTCTTCCGGCCGACCGCCGCTCCGCTGATGCGCGATCTCAAC